>DAOTZR010000133.1:0-20914 GCA_034434315.1 Anaerolineae bacterium | reverse complement strand
TAAACCTTTGCCGATTTCCGTGTATGAATCAGGCCGAAAAATCTGTCCTGTAGCCTCTTCGGGATAAGGCAGGTAGATACTCCGGATGACATTTTGGCCCATTCGTGGTACCATTATGCCCGGCGGGCCCTGAGGGCCGGAACTATCAACACAAGGACAAAGCTATGAGTTCGACACCTGATCCAAACCTGAAACCCTGGCGGCGACTCCTGATTATGCTGGGAACGCTGCTAGCGCTGGTATTGCTGCTGACCCTTTCGGCCTTTCAGCGAGCCTTTTCTTTAAATCGGACCCTGCAAAGCGAGCGCGCCACCTTGATTCCCCTGCTCACGGCGCAAAGCGTCGAACAGGCTACCCTGCGGGCCGAACTGACCCGCGTCCAGAGTGACACCTACGTCGAAGAATGGGCGCGCAAACACGGGGGGATGGTGCAGGATGGCGAGGTGCTCGTCATTCCCTTACCACCCACGACCACGCCGGCTCCGCCGCCAACCCTTTCGCCCACGCCCCATCCTACCCCCACCCCCACACCGGCACCGTTCTGGATGCGCTGGTGGCGCAGCCTGACGGGCCAACGCTAAACCGGAAAGCAGCATTCCGATTGCACCGGCCTGCCGGCAATGGGCAGGCCGGTTTCGGTGATTGAAGTCGCCCTGCTGGGCCTGCAGTCACGCCGACTGGTGAAATACCATCTTACAGAGGAGCACAAAAACATCATGGATGAAACCGCCGTCTTGAACACCGCCATAACCATAGCCGAAGAAGCCGGAGCGATCATCGCTGCGCGCTTTGGCCAATCCAACCACGAACAGTACAAAGGCGCGGTAGACCCGGTCACCGAAGCCGACCTGGCCTCCGAGCGCCACATCCTGGCGCGGCTTAGCGCCGCCTTCCCGAATCACCTCATCCTGGCCGAAGAAAGCGGCGGCAGCGACTGGCACACCCCCGCCCCCATCTGGCTGATTGACCCCCTCGATGGCACCGTCAACTTCGCCCATCACTTCCCGCATTTTTGCGTCTCCCTGGCCCTGGTGGTGGAAGGCGAAATCCTCCTGGGCGTGACCCACGATCCGCTGCGCCGCGAAACCTTTGCCGCGCTGCGGGGCGGCGGCGCCACCTGCAATGGGCGTCCGCTCCGGGTGGGCCCGCGGCAACGCCTGGCCGATGCGCTGCTGGTCACCGGCTTCCCCTACGACCGCCGCACAGCCTTCGACAACAACGCGCAACGGGTGGATCCGTTCCTGCGGCGCAGCCAGGGGCTCAGGCGCACCGGCTCGGCCTGCCTGGACCTGGCCTACATCGCAGCGGGGCGGCTGGACGGCTATTGGGAGCTGCGGCTCAAGCCCTGGGATGTGGCGGCGGGCATCCTGCTGGTCCGCGAGGCGGGCGGGGTCTGCACGGATTTCAGCGGCAACGCAGAGACCGCGCGGCTGCTTTCCGGGGCGGAGATGGTGGCCAGCAATGGTCTGTTCCACCACGAAATGCTCCAGGTACTGCGCATGGGCAACGGCGCGCCGCTTCCTTAAAATCCGGGGCGTTTTTTGGGGGATGATGTGGCCGTCGGGTGCGCCAGGAACGCACGGGCAATGCGGCGGTCCGTCACGGCCATGGGCAGGGAGGCCAGCACCTCCGGCTGGATCCAGCGCCAATCGGCGCAGGCCAGGCAGCGCGGCTCGCCGGCGACCAGCCGACAGAGAAAAGCGTGCAGGGTGATGCGGAAATGGGTATAGGCGTGCGGCACAACCGTGAGCCGCTCACCTACCGCGATAGCGATGTCGAGTTCCTCGCGCAGCTCGCGTTCCAAAGCAGCGGGGAGACTTTCTCCCGGTTCACATTTACCACCGGGAAACTCCCACAACCCGCCCAACATGGCCTCACGCGGACGCTGGGCCACCAGGACCTGGCCATCCTCGCGGAGGATCACCGCGGCGACGACGTCATAATGCGGCAGGGCGCGCGCCTGGCGGGCCTGGGGGAAGGCTTCGGGCGTACCGCTGGCTCGTCCCTGGCAAAGCGCTTGCCAGGGACAATCCGCACATTGTGGAGCGCGAGGACGGCAGATCAGCGCGCCCAATTCCATCAGGGCCTCGTTGAAAGCGCCCGCCCGATCGGTGGGCAAAAGCAGGCGCACCGCTTCCTCGGCGGCGGCGCTGTCCATCCTGGGGCTGGCCAGCAAACGCGCCAGCACCCGCCGGACGTTCCCATCAACTGCCGGGGTCGCTATCCCAAAAGCCAGACTGGCTATAGCGCCGGCGGTGTAGGCCCCAATGCCGGGCAACCGCCGTAAGGCCTGAGGGTCGGCGGGGAAGGCGCCCCCGTGCTCTTCGACGAGCAGGCGCGCGGTGCGGTGCAGGGCCTGCGCCCGCCGGTAGTAGCCCAACCCCTCCCAGACGCGCAACACGTCCTCCAGCGGGGCCTGGGCCAGGGCCTCCAGCGTGGGAAAGCGCTCCAGGAAGCGCTGGTAATAGGCGCGGACGGTTTCCACCTGCGTCTGTTGCAGCATGATCTCCGCCAGCCAGACGCGGTAGGGTGTGCGTTCGCGGCGCCAGGGCAGGTCGCGCGCGTGACCGGCAAACCAGGTTAAAAGCGTCGGGGTGAGCGCGGCGGCCTGCGCTTCGAGCCAGGCCCGCTGGTCGGCGTTGAGCACTTACGGTCCTCCTACCAGCCCGCGGCCATAGCTTTCCACCAGATAAGGGTCAGGCTTACCAGTGGGAATCGGTGGGGTGTAGTGAATCCAGATGTAGGTGCCTACGCCTTCCTGGGCTACAAAGTTTTGCGTTTCTCCCACGTTCGGCTCCGTCCAGAGATAGAGCCAGCGCGCATCGTAGAGGGGGAGATTGACGCAGCCATGGCTGCGGATGAAGCCAAAATCGTCGTGCCAGTAGGCGGCGTGCAGGGCATAGGCGCCGTAAAAGTACTGGGTCCATTCCACATCTTCCAGGTAAAACCAGAGCGGGTTATCCGGCCCAACGTCCTTGCTGGACATGGGGGTGGCGCGGAGCTTGGACCAGATGCGGTACAGGCCCGATGGGGTAAAGTGGCGGCGGCTTCCGGATGAGGTGAGGGTGGCATAGACCATCCGCTCGCCCTCGTAAGCGGCCAGGGTCTGCTCGTAGGTGTTGACCTCGATCCATTTTGCGCCTTCGGGAACGCCGGAAGGCGGCGGATCTACATCCACGCGGGCCACGGTGTCTTGCGGAACCCACTGATCTGGCGCCACCATGTACCAGACTTCGCCATCCACCACTTCTTGCGCGAAGATCTGGATCAGGTCATAACGCTTGAATAAAGTCCAGTAATCCTGCCAGCCGCCGGGAGCGTAGGACGGGTTAACGTTGCGGATAATCCAGCCAAAAGGAAAACGGGGTTGTTCGGCGAGAGCAACGCCATGGAAACGCGATCCGCCCCCAAAAGCCAGGTGTTTTTCTTCCAGGAACTGGTGGGGATTGATTTCATACCAGACCGTGCCACTGTACTCGACGGTGCTGCGAACCGAAACCCAGTTCATGCCGGTGATGAAAACTTTGACCGGGGCCTCGCCGGCTGCTGCCGCTTCAGGACTGCTGTAGACGTTGGCCGGCAGATTGCGCACGTAGGCGAACTTGTACGGCGTGAGTTGGCCGTACTCTACCTCCTGCAGTTTAAGCTGCGAGTCCGGGGCCAGGATGATGCGAAGCAGATAGGCCTTCTTGATGGCGCTGGTCCCCGGCCCAAAGGGCGGACAGACCTTCATGTGCGCGCGCAGCATGTCGCGCGGACAGAGGTAATCCCCCGACGTGTCGGCGGAAAACAAGTCCGCCGCCGGGTCGGGAATGGAACCGGCGGAGACAGGTTGTGTGACTATCCACGCCAACCCTAAAGCCAGAATTATGCCCCAAATGCTATAACGCCTTACGCCCATTGAACCAACTCCTTATGCTGACCTGACGGGCATTATACCACGCCTGAATGCAGAAAACGCGGCAGTTACACCCGGGGCGCCAGCGTGTTTACGCCATTTTATGGTATCATCAATGAACCTGGAGCACTTCAACGGACAAGGAAGAACGCAAGCGATGGACTATAGCTCAGGTAAACCCAATCCGCAAACCGCCAGGGAAAAACCCCTGGTGGAGATTTACACCGATGGCGCCTGTTCTGGTAATCCCGGACCGGGAGGTTGGGCAGCCATCCTGAAGTATGGCGAGCATCGCAAAACCCTCACCGGCGGGGCGCGCTTGACGACGAACAACCGCATGGAAGTGCAGGCCGCAATCGAGGCCTTGCGCGCGCTCAAACAACCCTGCCGGGTCAAGCTGTACACCGATTCGGAGTACCTGGTCAAGGCCATGACCGAGGGCTGGGTCCAACGCTGGAAGGCCCAGGGGTGGATGCGCAACAAGAAGGAACCGACCCTGAACCGCGATCTATGGGGAGCCTTGCTCCAGCTCACGCAACAGCATGAGGTTAGCTGGATTTGGGTACGCGGTCACGCGGACACACCCGATAACGAGGCCTGCGACAGGCTGGCCGTGGAGATGACCCGGCGCCCGGATCTCCCTCCCGATGAGGGGTACGAACAGACGGCTAAGCCCAAGTCCTTATTTGCCTGATACCGGGAAGCTCTGGCCACCAGGGATAAACTGGTGACTGTGAAGGAGGTGGATGATGAAGCCGCGGATTTACCTGACCCGGCGCATTCCCCAGGCCGGGTTGCATCTGCTGCAAGAGGCCTGTGATGTGCGCCTGTGGGATGAGCCGCTGCCCGTTCCCCGGTCGGTTTTGCTGGACGAAGTCGCCGAAGCGGAGGGGCTGCTCACCCTGCTTGCGGATCGCATTGATGCTGAGGTGCTGGCTGCGGCACCGCGCCTGCGTGTCATCAGTCAATATGCCGTAGGCTACGACAACATTGACCTGGCCGCGGCGACGGCGCGGGGCATCCCTGTGGGCAATACGCCCGATGTGCTCACCGAAGCTACCGCCGACATGGCCTTCGCTTTGCTGATGGCGGTAGCCCGACGTCTGGTTGAAGGCGTAGACCGGGTACGACAAGGGCTGTGGCGGACCTGGGGGCCAGAAATTCTGCTGGGTCAGGATGTGTGGGGGGCAACACTGGGCATCATTGGATTGGGGCGCATCGGTCAGGCCATGGCGCGACGCGGACGCGGGTTTGGCATGCGCGTGCTCTACGCCGATGTGCGGCGCAAGCTTGAGGTCGAGGCGGCGCTGGGAGTGGAGCACTGCCAGTTGGAAGAGATGCTGGCGCAGGTGGATTACCTCAGCCTGCATTGTCCGCTCACGCCGGAGACGCGCGGCCTCATCAGCGCGGCGGAGTTGCGGCGGATGAAGCCGACGGCCATCCTCATCAACACCGCGCGCGGAGCCGTGATCCAACAGGAAGCGCTGGTGCAGGCGCTGCGCGAAGGCTGGATCGGCGGGGCCGGCCTGGACGTGACCGATCCGGAACCACTGCCGCCGGATCATCCGCTGGTAGCCCTGCCTAACTGTGTGATCACGCCGCACATCGCCAGTGCGAGTGTGCGCGCCCGGACGGATATGGCGCTCATCGCGGCCCGGAATTTACTGGCAGGTTTACGGGGTGAACGCTTGCCCCATTGTGTCAATGTTGAAGTCTATCAGGCGTAACGGCGGGGATTGTTCGGGGTTATGGTGAATGAAGTTTTGAGCTGGGAAGAGGAGCAGGCGCTGATTCGGAAAGCCCAGGAGGATCCGGAGGCCTTCGGGGAGCTGTACAGCCTGTATGTGGGGCGCATCTACGCCTATCACTTCCAGCACACGGGCAACCGCGCCGATGCTGAGGATTTGACGTCCCGGACGTTTTACCGGGTGTTACGGCACCTGCCGCGCTATCGCGATCAGGGGCTGCCCTTCAGCGCCTGGCTGTTTCGGATAGCGCACAATCTTCAGGCCAACTGGTACCGGGATCGGGAGCGCCATCCGTTGATTGTGTTGAATGAGGAATGGGATGAGCATACGGTCGAGGTAGATGCTCCGGAGCACGCAGTCGAACGCCAGGCGCTCCAGAAGCAGTTGGAAGAGCTGATCCGCACCCTGCCCGTCGAACAGCGCGAGGTGCTGGCCCTGAAATTCGGGGCCCAGATGAGCAACGCCGAAATTGCTGCTGTCCTGGGTCGTACGGAAAGCGCCATCAAGTCACTGTATCATCGGATTCTGCTGCGCCTGCGTGAGGCGCTGCAGGAGTCATCCTGAGCTTTTTAGGAGCTATGGGCGAGGCTGAGCTATGACTGAGTCCTCTTTTTCTGAAGATCTGGGTGTTTTAGAGCGCGATCTGGCGCAGGTTTTAGGGTGGGTGCGCCCGGATTATGGGTTTGTCCACCATCTGGAGAGCGATCTGGAGCGCAAAGTCGTCTATTGGGGCCGGGTGCGGGATTGGGCCATGGTGACCACGCTAATCGGGGTGCTGATGCTGGGTGGAATGGGGCTATGGCTGGTCTGGCGCGCCTATCATCAGAAGCGGCGCAGTATACTTTCTTCCCTGTGAGGTGATGATGCGGTTAGCTCAACGTTTGAACACGCTTCCCCCTTATATTTTCGCCACTTTAGAACAGCGCATTCGCGCTTTGCAGGCCCAGGGCAAGGACGTCATCCGCCTGGATATCGGCAGTCCCGACCTGGCGCCGCCTGAAGCGATCATCACCGTTCTGACCGAAGCCGCCCAACGTCCCGATGCCCATGGCTACCCCAGTTTCCGCGGGCAGCCGGAATTTCGCCAGGCGGTTGCGGATTACTACGCCCGACGGTTTGGCGTTACGCTGGACCCGGAGCGCGAGGTGCTGGCCCTCATCGGCTCCAAAGAAGGCATCTATCACGTAGCGACGGCGTTTGTTGACCCTGGCAGCGTGGTGCTGGCCCCCGATCCGGGCTATCCGGCCTACACCAATCCCGTACTGCTGGCCGGGGGGGAAGTCTATCCGCTTCCGCTCACGCGCGAGCGCCAGTTTTTGCCGGACCTGGAAGCCATTCCGCAGCGGGTGTTGAGTAAGGCGCGGGTATTGTGGTTGAACTATCCCCATAACCCCACCACAGCCCAGGCAGATCGGGCTTTTCTGGAGCAGGCTGTAGCGTTTGCCCGCCGACATGATTTGCTTCTGGCTTACGATAATCCCTATAGCGAGCTGGTTTGGGATGGCGGCCGCGCGCCGAGCATCCTGGAGGTGCCGGGAGCGCGAGAGGTGGCGGTGGAGTTCAATTCGCTTTCCAAGACAGCCAACATGGCCGGCTGGCGAATTGGCATGGCGGTCGGGAACGCCCAGGCTATCGAAGCCCTGGCGCGGGTGAAGAGCAACGGCGATACGGGGGTTTTCAAGCCCATTCAACGGGCGGCGGCGCTGGCCCTCTCCCAGCCGCAGGCATGGTTCGAGGCGCGCAACAAGATCTATGCGCAGCGGCGGGCCCGCATCACCGAAGCCCTGGAGCGGATGCGCCTGTGGTATGCGCCTTCGGCAGCGACGATGTACGTGTGGTTTGAGATACCCCTGGGGTGGGATAGTGCGCGCTTTGCTCTGGCGTTGCTGGAAGAAGCCGGGGTGTCGCTGGCGCCCGGCACGGCTTTTGGCGCTCAGGGCGAGGGGTTTGCGCGCATTTCCCTGGTGCAGCCGGAAGCGCGCCTCGTCGAGGCGATGGAACGCATGGAGCGCTGGCTTATCGCGCGGGCGATGGGCCTGCCGCCGGACCAGCTCCATTAGCCCGGCCTTGTCCAAAGCCTTTGAGGCACCGCCCGCCGGGTTACCGGCGGGCGGTTGTTCGTTGCGAGGCTTTTAGTAGCGGATGCTGTCTCCTATCAGGACGGTCTGAACGGTAGTGGCGACGTTAAAGCTCCAGGTGTAGGTGATGCCGGAGTTGGTGATGGAGACGGTGTAGGTCTTCCCTGGCACCAGAGGTTGGCGTGGCATGATGACGACCGCATCGCGCATGTTCAGGACATTGCGCCCCAGGGCTTGAGAATCGGAGTCGGGATTGGTGTAGGTGGTTTCGTCGAAAATACAATGGTCCAGGTCGGTGGTGCCCTGCTTAAGGCTGTGAGCTGTGATATTGGGGGTTACACTACCCTTTCCCAACTGGATGATGATGGGAATGCCCGTTGGCGGGGTATAACCGGGGCAGGAACTTAAGGGGTTAGGCGATTCGCCTCCTGGAAAACGGGTCATGTCCACGGTTTTCCCATTGCCCGGCCAGAAAACCGGATAGGTGACCGAAACCGACCAGTTCAGGCCACGCAGCACGTCCAGGGTAGCTGCCATCGTCCAAAAGCCGATGTCCTCGCGATAGCTGCCAAACGCAGCGCGCTCCAGGCGCGGGTCAATAATGCCCAGGCCGTGGAAGGGGCCGACCATCCACATGTTGATGGCGTCAACGTCGGGGGTATTGATGTCGCTGCTGCACATCACATTGCCGTTGTGTCCGGCATCATAGCCTTCCTGGGTATACCAGGGGTTATTGGGGTCCTCGTAATGCGTTAATTCATCGTTTTTGACGATATAACGCGAGTGGTAGATGCAGCCCTGGGTCCAGTCGGTGTTTTCGGTGACCGGCGGCAGGTCCGCCATGGCGCGCAGGGCGTTCACCCGATCCAGCCATTCCTGACCCGGCGGCGGAGTCGGTGTGGGCGTCGGCGGGATGGGGGTGGGCGTCGGCGTAGGTTGGTTTTGACGCATCACCAGAGGCAGGTAAATGTGCCGGTCAAACTCTTCTCCACTGAAAGCTGCCTGACCTGGGGATGTTTGGGCAATCCACCCACTCAAGGTCAAAGTCAGCACCAGGGTCAAAAGGACAACTATCCATGCCTTCAAACGAATTGCCATAGCAAGCTCCTTATTCTCTGGGATCAAAAAACATCAGGGTTGAAGGGTGATGGAAGCTATCATCGCATCCAACAACATCAAATCAGGGGAGAAAGCTACTGTGGGTTGGATGTCCAATGCCGTGCTCGTATCTTGAATATATGTTTCGAACTGTCCATAGAAAGCATTCCAATCGCCTCCCGGAGGTGTCATCCCATCGGCGGGCAAGAGGGGATGACTCACCGGCAAAATGGCGGCAATGTACGTTTGCCCGTCCGCGCTTAGGCCCTGGTAGGTATAGAAAAGCTCCTGATTGTTGATGGGCGCGATGGCCTGGCCGTACTGGGTGAGATAGCGAACACCTCGCCCGCTACCGAAGTCCAGATAGTGCGCCTGGGTTACCAGCATCTGTCCGGCATTGAAGATGGGCAGGAAAGGAAAATCGGTTGGGGGATTGCCCACAGGGAGAGGTCCATGGGCATCCAGCAGGGTTTGGAGTGCGTTAATGCGTGTGGCAACATAAGGATAGATGGCGATATAGCGGGCAACAGGATAGAGATGAATTTGCGGCTCGAAAAAGCTCCCTGCCGGCAGCGGATAGCCGCGCGGGATCAGCACCAGATGGCGTGGGGAACTGACTTCCGGCCCCGGCTGCTCGACGATAACCTCCTCTTCGATGCGCACGTCCATCCCGCTCAACAGGAGGCGCGAGTAGCCCAGGCTGACCTGGCCCGTGCTAAAGCTGGCATCATTGATGGCGGTGATGGGGGTAGGAGTGGGTTGGGGTAAAGGCGTTGGTTCCAGGGTTGCGGTAGGCGTGGCCGGCTCCAGTGTGGGAAGCGGGGTTAACTCCGGTAAAGCGGTGGGTGTAGGCGACGGCGACGGTGGCGGCGGGGTGAGTGTAGGTGCGATCAGGGCGCATCCCAGACTGAAAAGCACCAGTAAGCCTGTTCCCAGGTAACGTATGCACATACAGGACCTCCAGTTACACATATGAGATTATTTCAGGCCTGTAAGCGTTGGCGGATGGCGCGAGCGGCGATGAGTCCCGAAGCCGAAGCCTGGATCAAGCCGCGGGTAACGCCGGCTCCATCGCCACACGCGAACAGCCCTTCAATTTCTGTTTCCAGTGCGGTAGACAGACGCAGGCGATTGGAATAGAACTTCACCTCCACCCCATACAGCAGGGTTGAAGGTGCGCTCACACCTGGAGCAATTTGATCCAGCGTGTCGAGCATTTCCAGCAGATTGACGACGTAGCGGTAGGGCAAGACGAGATTAAGGTCGCCGGGCACTGCCGAGGGAAGCGTGGGACGCACCAGACTGCGGGCAATCCGTTCAGGCGTTGAACGCCGTCCGGCGCGCAGGTCCCCCAGGCGTTGCACGATGATCCCGCCACTGAGCAGGTTCGCCAGGCGCGCGATGCTCTTGCCATAAGCGATGGGATCGTCAAAAGGTTCGGTGAAGGTCTTGCTCACCAGCAGAGCAAAGTTGGTGTTGCTGGTTTTGTGATCGGCGTAAGAATGGCCGTTGACCGTCATCACGTCCCCGGCGAACTCCGTGCTCACCTCGCCGTAAGGGCACATGCAGAAGGTGCGAATCTGATCATCAAACTGGCGCGAGGTGTAAACGAACTTGGACTCATACACCAGGTCGGTGATAGGTTTCAGGACGGCGGCGGGCAACTCAACGCGCACGCCCAGATCAACGGGGTTGCGGGCCATGCTCAGCCCCAGATGACGGGCGACTTCGGCCAACCAGGCGGCGCCTTCGCGCCCAGGGCCCAGGATCACATAAGGAGCGCGGACCGCCTCCCCTTTGCGCAAGGTCACACCCTGGACCCGTCCCGCCTCGACCAGCACCTGGTCAACCACGGTGCGCATACGGATCTCCACCCCCCGCTCACGCAGGGTGTGCTCCATGGCTTGCATGATGGCGGCGCTGCGTTCCGTACCCATGTGCCGGATGGGCGTGACAATAAAACGCAGGCCCACCAGGGTGGCACGCTCCTCCAGAGCTTCGATGGCGGGTGTTGGCTGGCCATAGACCTTATCGGGCGCGCCAAAGGCGCAGTAGATGGCGTCCGCTTCATGCACCAGAGTCTGAGCCGCCTCTTCGCCTACGATTTCGGCCAGATGACCGCCGACCGCCGTGCCCAGGGTTAATTTCCCATCCGAAAAGGCCCCAGCGCCGCCCCAGCCATTGAGGATGCTGCAAGGCTGGCAATGGCGACAGGGCCCGCCCTGTTCACGCATCGGGCAGCGGCGCTTTTCGATGCGTTGCCCTTTATCCAACAGCAAAATACGCAGCCCTGGAATCTGGCTTAAATCCAGGGCTGCAAAAATGCCCGCCGGTCCGGCTCCGACAATGATCACATCATAATCCTGCTCCATATCCCCCCAGAATTCGATAGTGATTTGTGCCAGGCCCGCTCCTGGATCACGGCCAGGCCTGGGACGCACACGCCGTGCGGACCTGACTCAGCCGAGACAAGGCAACATGGGCTACTTGCGCATTTCTTCCACGAATTTCATGACCGCCGTATTGAGGGCCGATAGTGAGCGCATAAACACAGGCAGCACGGATTCCGGTGTCGCCGCGAACATCTCGATGGTGCCCCAGGTATTATCGCTAATCGGGAAGATTTTCGCCACCTTGGTGCCTGCCGTCGCGATCAAAGCGGCCCGTTCAACTTTGTGGCGCTCCTCCTCGGATTCAATGCGCCAGAAGTTGGGGAAAACCAGGCGGAAAAAAGGCTCATCCTGTTCATCCAGGAGCACCAGATAGGTGCGCCCTTCCACCTTGAAGACAATGTTACCATCGCGATCCAGTTGCGGCAGATAGCCCTCGTTCTTTAAAAAGTCGTAATACACTTGAATCCGTTGGGCCTTGTTCACAGCAGTCTCCTTATCCAGAATTGAGGAATCAAAGTTTTGGAGCATAGGTATTCCCTATCTCCAGTGTAGTGAGATTCAGGAGTTTGTCAATCCCCTGATAAAACAACCCGTACACGGCACGCCGGGAGCTGGTCACCCGGCGCACGGCGACGTTTGGGAACATCGGGCCTGGCTTCAGGCAGATCAGGCCATTTTCTGTGAAGGAGTGAGCGTTTCAGCTATAATGCGCTTACCTTACCCTGGAGGTTACCGATGAAGACGAAACGCCTGGTGTTGTTTTTGCTCCTCGTGCTGAGCAGTCTGGCCTGCCAGACTGTGAGTCGCCTATGGGAAGCGCCCACAGTTACGCCTACGGTTACGCCAACAGGCACGCCATCTGGGTCATCCGAAGATCAGGCGCGCCATCAGGCCATCTTCGAGCGCGTCTGGAAGCTGGTCAAGGAAAACTACGTCTATCCCGACTACAATGGCGTAGATTGGGATGCCATCTACGAAGAATTTGCTCCACTGGTGAGCGCAGCCGAAACCGATCAGGCCTTCTGGGACCTCATGAGCACCATGATCGAGCGGCTGGGAGATGAACATTCGGCTTTTCTGGACCCCGAAGCCGTAGCCCAGGAAGACAAAGAACGTGAAGGAGATCTGGATTATGCGGGCATTGGCGTCTATCTGGACCCACCGCGGGAAGATCGCAACTATGCTGTAGTACTCATGGTCTTCCCCGATAGTCCGGCGGAACGCAGCGGACTGCAGGCCCATGAACGTATCCTGGAAGTCGCCGGCATTCCGGTTGAAGGCAACGTAGATGGCCTGCTCGGCCCCGTCGGAACCCAGGTTACAGCCACGGTCCAGGCACCGGGCGATGCGCCACGCGTGCTCACCTTCACCCGCGCGCGCATCCAGACCGCCTTACCCATCCCCAACCGGATACTGAAAACGCCCCAGGGCGATGTCGCTTATCTGTTCATCCCCACCCTGATAGATAAAACCATCGGTCAGCGCACGCGCGTCATTTTGCAGGCCATGGCCCAGGACCACGCTATCCGCGGCGTCATTCTGGACCTGCGCATCAATGGCGGAGGCATTTATCAGAATCTGGATGAGCTGCTTTCGATGTTCACCTCCGGAAAGGTCGGGAGCTTTATCCGCCGGGGCGGTCCGGCACAGGAGCTTACCGTGCGGGCGCGTCCTGTCCCTGGTCTGGACCCCGACGTGCCCCTGGTCATTCTGATCGGCCCGGAGACCGTGAGTTTTGCCGAGGTGTTGAGCGGGTCGCTCCAGGCTGTAGGACGGGCTTACCTGATCGGCATGCCCACAGCCGGTAACGTCGAAGCGGTCTATCCTTACGACATGTTAGATGGCTCGCGGTTGTGGCTGGCGGAGGAAAGCTTCATGCCCATCACCGGCGAGCGCTGGGAAGGGCGCGGCGTCCAACCGGATGAACTGGTCGAACAGGCCTGGGATGAATTCCGTTCAGACGAGGATGACCTGGCGTTGCAGGCGGCCTTGCGGTATTTGAGCACCGTTCTACCTTGACCCGCAACATCGGTTAAGAGCAAACACGCGGGGGCTTCTCCACCCGTTCACAGGGAGCCAACGGCACCTCACGTCGGGAGTCGTTAGCTGCTCGTCTCCATCTAAAAAAACGCCCCTATCCACCTGGGATAGGGGCGTTAACGTGCCCAGGACTAATCCGGATTAGACCCAGCCCCGCAGGCGCATCGCCTTTTCGACGCGACGCACGGCAATCCAGTAAGCCGCATCGCGCATGTACAGATCGTGCTCCAGCGCCGTGTTGAGGACGCCGTGGAAAGCGTTGGTCATCTTGAAATCCAGCTTTTCCAGAACTTCCGCCTCGCTCCAGTAGTAGTTCATGTCGTTCTGCACCTGCTCGAAGTAGGAGCAGGTCACGCCGCCAGCGTTGCAGAGGAAGTCGGGAATATCGAAAATGCCCCGCTGCTTGAAGGCCTCATCCGCCTCCAGGGTGACCGGGCCATTAGCGCCCTCGGCCACGATGCGCACGCGCTCGCTGATGCGCCCGACGTTCTCGCCGGTGATGACACCTTCGATGGCCGCCGGGATGAGGACGTCCACATCCTTGCTCAGCCAGGCATCCCCATCTTCGATGATGTAACCGGCGCGTTCCGCCGCGACCTTGTCAATCGTGCCATACTGATCGGTGATGCTCTGCAGGAAGTAGGGGTCAATACCGTCTTCTTTGGTGAAGGTGTAAGAGACGCGATCGTTGCGATCCCAGCAGGAGACGCACAGAACCTTGCCCTTGAGCAGTTTGACGTAGTTGATGGCCGCGTACTGGCCCACGTTGCCAAAGCCCTGCACGGCCGCCACGGTCTTTTCCGGGTCCATCTTGAGGTGCTTCATGGCCTCGCGGATGGTGACAACGACGCCGAAGCCCGTAGCTTCCGTGCGGCCCAGGGAGCCACCGCCGCCCACCGGCTTGCCCGTGATCACGCCCGGCGTGTAGGCGCCCACCAGCTTGGAATACTCGTCCATCATCCAGCCCATCATCTGCGGCGTTGTGCCCACATCCGGAGCCGGCACATCGTTGCGCGGGCCGAGATTCTTCCAGATAGCATCCACCCATTCACGGCACAGGCGCTGCTTTTCGCCGTCAGAAAGCGTGGCGGGATCCACGATCACACCGCCTTTACCGCCACCCAACGGAATGTCGGCCACGGCGGTCTTCCAGGTCATCCAGGTGGCCAGGGCGCGGACGGTGTCCAACGTCTCTCTGGGATGGAAGCGGATGCCTCCTTTGGCCGGACCGCGCGCATCGTTGTGCTGTACCCGAAATCCGAAGAAAACCTTCACCGTACCATCATCCATCCGAACGGGAAGCTGGAAGCGGAATTCGCGCATGGGCCAGCGCAGCATTTGCCGCACCGAATCCTCCAGCCCCATCATCTCTGCGACATGGTCAAATTGAGCCTGAGCCAGTTCAAATGGATTGAGTTCTGCCATCTATGCCCTCCTTAGGTGTATGAAATGTTTAAACAGAGCGTTGTTGCTCCAAAACCTGTTTGAGTAACTCCTGAAGCTGGGCCGGGTTAGCCTTCCCCTGGGAAGCTTTCATGACCTGGCCGACAAACCAACCCAGCACCGCGGTTTTTCCTTCCAGGTACTGCTGAACCTGTTTGGGATTGCTGGCGACGACCTCTTCCACGATACGGCGCAGCGCGTCACGGTCGGAAACCTGGGCCAGTCCCAGGCGCTCCACGATGGCGTCAGGAGCTTCGCCGCTGCGCGCCATTTCCTCCAGGACTGTTTTGGCCGCGGTGCTGCTCAGCGTACCCGCCTGCCGCAACTTGAGCAGGGCCACCAGCTTCTCCGGCGTAATCTTGAGCGTCTCCAGGGTCAGCCCCATATCGTTGAACAGGCGGAAAATTTCGCCGGTGATCCAGTTCGCCACTTCTTGCCCGGCGATACCCTGGCCCACGGCAAGCCGCGCGCTGCGCTCAAAGTAGTCGGCGATGGCGCGATCGGCGATCAGCAATTCGGCCTCGTAGGCGCGGATCCCGTAATCCGCCATAAACCGGCGCTTCTTCGCCAGCGGCAGTTCTGGCAGGCGCGAACGGACCTCCTCCAGCCAGGCGGGAGCGATGACCAGCGGGGGGATGTCCGGTTCGGGAAAGTAGCGGTAGTCATGGGCGTGTTCTTTGCTGCGCTGGGGATAGGTTTCGCCGCGCTCCTCGTTCCAGCCCATGGTTTGCTGCTTGATGGTGCCCCCGGCTTCGAGGACGGCTATCTGCCGACTGATTTCGTACTCCACCGCGCGGGTGAGGGCGCGGAAGGAGTTGAGATTTTTGATTTCCGTGCGGGTACCCAGCCGCGTCGCGCCCACCGGGCGGACGCTAACGTTGGCCTCAAAACGCATCACGCCCTTTTCCATGTCGCCGCTGTTCACGCCCAGATAGACCAGGATGTCGTGCAGGGCCGTGGCGTAGGCGCGCACTTCTTCCACGGTGTGCATATCCGGCTCGCTGACGATTTCCAGCAAAGGAACGCCGGCGCGGTTGAAATCCACCAGCGCTTTGTTGCTCAGGTGATAGATTTTGGCCGTGTCCTCTTCCAGATGCACGCGCGTGATGCCGATGCGACGGGTCTGGCCCTCGACCTCGATCTCCAGCCAGCCGCCGGTGGAAAGCGGCAGGTCGTACTGTGAAATCTGGTAGCCTTTGGGCAGGTCGGGATAGAAATAGGACTTGCGCGAAAAGACGCTCGTCTCGCGAACGGTACAGTTGAGCGCCAGCGCCGTGAGCATGCCGATTTCCACCGCTCGCCGATTGACCACCGGCAGGGTCCCCGGCAGGGCCAGGCAGACCGGACAAACATAGGTGTTGGGAGGCAGGGTACCCACATCCTCCACCACCTGGCAGCCGCAGTACATCTTGGAGTGCGTATGCACCTGTGCGTGGATTTCTAACCCGATAACAGCTTCGTAATCCATAGTCGCCTAAGCCTGATGGCGCTTGACGAAAGCCTCAATCCGGTCAAGCGCAATTTCGAGCTTCTCATAAGCTGTAGCGTAGGACATGCGCACAAAGCCCATGCCGCTGGGACCGAAGCCCCGCCCGGGAATGACGGCGACTTTTTCCTCGGCCAGGAGCTTTTCAGCGAAGGTGTTATCGTCCATGCCGGTCTTGCGAATCGAGGGGAAGACGTAGAAGGCCCCCTGCGGCTCGACGCAATCCAGCCCCATGGCATTCAGGCGCGTCACCATCAGCCTGCGCCGACGGTCGTATTCTGCGCGCATCTCCTGCACATAAGGCTCCCCCACTTCCAGGGCCTTGAGCGCGGCCCACTGGGCCACGGTCGGCGCGGACATGATGAGGTACTGGTGGACTTTTCGCATCTCTCCCACCAGTTCGCCCGGCCCCAAAATGTAACCGATACGCCAGCCGGTCATGGCGTAGGCCTTGGAAAAGCCCTGCAGCACCACCGTGCGCTGATACATGCCCGGCAGGCTGGCAAAACAGGTGTGTTCGACGCCGTAAACCAGCCGGTCGTAAATCTCATCCGAAATCACAATCAAGTCATGTTTTTTGGCGATAGCGGCAATCTCGTTCAGCCGCTCGCGGCTCATGACCGTGCCGGTGGGATTGTTGGGCGAAGCGATGAGCAGCGCGCGCGTCTTTTCGGTGATGGCGGCCTCGATGGTCTCCGGGCGCACCTGAAAGCCATCTTCCGCATACGTCGGCACCAGCACCGGACGAGCGCCGATCAACATAGCCGTGGGCACATAGGACACAAACGACGGCTCCGGGATGATAATCTCATCGCCGGGGTCGAGCAGGGCGGTCATAGCCAGGAAGAGCGCCTCCGAAACGCCGACGGTGATCAGCACCTCGCTAGCCGGATTGTAAGTCTGCCCGTAAAGTTTGTCCATGTGCTCGGCGATGGCCCGGCGCAACTCAATCAGGCCGGAATTGGACGTGTAATGGGTCGCCCCGCCTTCCAGCGCCGCGATGCCGGCCCGAACGATGGCGTCCGGCGTGTCGAAATCCGGTTCGCCAATGCCCAGGCTGATCACATCCTGCATTGTGGCGGCAATATCAAAAAAGCGCCGAATCGCCGAAGGGGGGATGGTCTGCACGCGTTCGGAAGCGTATGAGCGTGGTGGATTCATAAAGCCTCCTGTTTTAAAGTTCAGTTACTGAGGAATCGCCGATGTTGACGGCGCGGAAATGACCCGTTACCTGCGCCTCGCGGCCCACCAGCGAGGCTTCGAGCAGCGCACCCTCGACATGCGCGCGCTCATCAATCACACTATCGCGCACCACACTGTCACGCACCACCGCCCCGGCGTGAATGGAGACGTAAGGCCCGATGACCGATCGCTCCAGCGTCGCCGTCGGGTCAATGTAAGCCGGCGGGATGATGGCTACGCCTGGCCGCACGGCGTAAAGGCTGTTATCGTGGCCATGCTCCAGCAGATAGCGGTGCGTTTCCAGCGTTGTTTCGGGCTTACCCGTGTCCTGCCAGACTTCCACCGGGCGCACCGCAAAGCGCGCGCCCGCTTGAATCATCAGGGTAATGGCGTCCGCCAGGTAATACTCGCCTTTCGTCTGCAGACGCCGCTCCATCAATTCAGCGCAGGCCTGGACCAGCGCCTGACCATCGCTGAAATAGTACAGTCCGATGAGCGTCTGCTTATTTTCGGTGGTCGCGGGCTTTTCGATGAGGCGGGTGGCATATCCATCCGACCCTACTTCCACCACCCCAAAGCGCCGCGGATCCTCAACTTCTTTGGTGTAGATGATCCCGCCGGTCAGGTCCGGGGCGTCCAGGTGACTGAAATCGGCCCCGTCGAAAAGCGTATCCACGAACATCAGCATCAAGGGGCCTTGCAGATGCTCGCGCGCCAGCCAGATGGCATGGGCCTGCCCGATGAGTTCTTTCTGCTCCACCATGTGCGTGGGGCGCTGCGTGTAGCCGCGCATCCAATCGGCCACCTGCTGGCCCAACCAGCCCACGATGAAGACATACTCGCTGATGGGCAGATGTTCAAAGCGGTCGAGGATGTGAGCCAGGACCGGCTTGCCCGCCAGGGGCAACAAGGGCTTGGGACGTGTCCAGGTATGCGGACGCATGCGTGTACCCAGACCTGCCATCGGAATAACCAGTTTCATAGGCGCACCTCGCACTAGAGAGCTTCCACCAGGGATGGACGACGGAACCGCCAATCGGTGCTTTGTTCGTAAGCGTAAGCGGCACCCAACAAACGCGCCTCCTCCAGGGCCGGCGCGGCAAACTGCAAGCCGATGGGTAGTCCCTGAGCATCGAATCCGCACGGCACGCTGACCGCCGGAATGCCCGCCAGGGCTTGCGCTAGAGTGAATATATCAGCCAGATACATCTGCAACGGATCGGCGGCGCGCTCCCCGATGCGGAAGGCCGTCACGGGCGAGGTCGGTCCCACCAGAACGTCCACCTGCGCAAAGGCAGCATCGAAATCGGCCTTGATCAGAGTGCGCACCTGCTGCGCCTTGCGATAATACGCATCGTAATAGCCGGCGCTGAGGGCGTAGGTCCCCAGCATGATGCGCCGCTTGACCTCAGCGCCGAAGCCCTGACCGCGGGTGCGGGCGTAAGCGCTTTCATAAGTGTCCCCGGCCTGCAAGGCCGCGCGGAAGCCATAGCGGGCGCCATCGTACCGTGCCAGATTGGCGCTGCACTCCGCTGGAGCGACGAGATAATAGACGGCGAGCGCATCATCGGTGTGCGGCAGGGTCACGTCTACCAGCTCGGCGCCCAACGCCTCCAACTGCTGCAACGCTGCGCGTACCGCTTTTTCCACGTCGGGTTGCAACCCGGCCACGAAATACTCGCGCGGAACGCCAACGCGCAGGCCGCGCAGCTCAGTCCTGAAGCCGGCAACGTAATCCGGCACGGGATGCGGCAGGGTCGTCGCATCGTGCGGGTCCTGTCCCGCCATAACCTGGAGCAACAAAGCCGCATCGGTCACATCGTGCGTCATCGGGCCGGGCTGATCGAGCGAGGAGGCGAAAGCGACCAGACCATAGCGCGAACAGCGGCCATACGTGGGGCGCAGGCCCACCAGATTGCACAGGGACGCCGGCTGCCGCACCGAACCGCCGGTATCCGTACCCAGGCCGGCCAGCGCCATGCCCGCAGCGACCGCGGCAGCCGTGCCGCCGCTCGATCCGCCGGGAACGCGCTCCAAATCCCAGGGGTTGTGCGTAGTGAAAAAGGCCGAGTTTTCTGTACTCGACCCCATCGCGAACTCATCCAGATTAGTCTTGCCCACAATCACGGCCCCGGCGGCCAGCAGGCGCTCCATCACCGTAGCGTGGAAAGGGGCGATATAGCCTTCCAGGATGCGGGACCCGGCAGTCAGTTGCAGCCCGGCGATAGAGATATTGTCCTTGATGGCCAGGGGGAGGCCCAGCAGCGGGGCCGTTTCGCCGCGCGCCCGGCGCGCATCCGCCGCGCGTGCCTGTTCCAAAGCCAGATCCGCCGTCACGGCCAGGTAGGCGCGCACCTGTCCATCCACGGCGGCGATGCGATCCAAAACCGCCTGCGTCAACTCGACGCTGCTCACTTCCCGCTTATCCAGTAAGTCCAGTGCTGCATGCAGGGTTAAATCAGCCAGGGAAGCCATCGGGCACCTCAACGTAAAGGCGGGATCACGAAACAATCCTGCAGGCTTTCGGGAGCATTGCGCAGCACCTCTTCCCGCGCCAGCGAGGGCTGTACCGTATCCTCGCGCAACACACTGACCAGAGGCAAAACAGAGGCCGTTGGGGGAATGGCTTCGGTGTTCAGAGCCTGCAGCCGCGCTGCATACTCCAGAATGGCCGAAAGTTGTTCTTGAAAACGTGCTATTTCCGTTTCAGTCAGTTCCAGATGCGCCAGTTCGGCGATGTGGATGACTTCTTCACGACTTAAACTCATGCCGGACTCCTGATGGTAAATTCCAGGTATAGCCAGAGCTACCTTTCCTACTCTACCCCTCTATGCTATAATCCTTTCAGGATAAAGCAAGTGAAGAGTATCTTGGTTTTCGTGACAAACCGTCTACCCGGACGAGGCTTTGCGACCGGTAAGACCTGAGATACTCTCGATAGTTCATATTCGGGGACACTACAGGCAGACATGAAAAAAGGATACAAGCATGGCAGGACTGTTTGATGATCCATTAGAGTTGATCGCGCGTCTGATGACCGTCTTTCTGGCCATACCCATTCATGAGTGGGCGCATTCCTACGCGGCCTATCTCCTGGGCGATGACACTGCCGGCCTGGAAGGGCGCCTGACCCTGCACCCCCTGGCCCATTTCGATCCGGTGGGGACGACGATGATCCTTCTGACCGGTATGGGGTGGGGCCGTGCTGCACCGATCAACCCCTACAAATTGACCCGGGTCCGGAACATGCGCACCGGTATGGCCCTCACCGCCCTGGCCGGCCCGTATTCGAACCTGGTCCTGGCCATGCTGGCTGCACTGCCCATCCGCCTGGGGCTGGTGACGGGGGACACCCTGATTTCCACAACCCTGATAAACTTCCTCTTTCTCTTCATCCATATCAATCTGGGTCTGATGTTGTTCAATCTTGCCCCCATCCCCCCGCTGGATGGTTCACACATCCTGGCTAGAGTGCTCCCCGAACCGTTGAGAGATAAGCTTCTCTGGCTGGAGGGCCAGCCGTTGCTTGTTTTTGGTTTGTTGTCGCT
>DAOTZR010000132.1:0-7016 GCA_034434315.1 Anaerolineae bacterium | reverse complement strand
TGCGACAAGGCAGGCGTCGGCGTAGGCCGACGCCCGGCGCCGCCAGGGGCCTTCGTCCTCAACGGAGCTGGTGTAGGAGCCTCACTAATCCTGCGCCACATCGGCAACAGCCTGTTGGAGGGAGCCATCATCTCCACGAAGGAGCTTACCACCATGACGCACTTTGTGATTTCAGGTCTGATCAACGTTGAAACGACGCTCAAGGTTACCGGCTTTCCGCTGGCGTATAACCCCGTCAATTACCCTTTTTTCGGCATTCAAAGCCGCGTTTCAGGCGTAGGGTACAATCTCACGCGCGCATTGGCGACGTTGGGCCATGAGGTGCGCCTGCTTTCCATCATCGGGGATGACTTGCCGGGCGCGCTGGTGCGGCAAAGCCTGGTGCAGGACGGCCTGCCAACGCAGGATGTGCTGACGCACACGGCCCAGACTGCGCAGTCGGTGATTCTCTACGATGCTGAAGGGCGCCGACAGATCCATGTGGATTTGAAATCCATCCAGGAAGCCCGGTATCCGGAGGAGCGCGCCCATGCCGCATTGGCCGCGTGTGACTGGGCCGTGCTGTGCAACATCAATTTTTCGCGTCCGTTGTTGCAGATGGCACAGGAGCTCAAGCGGCCTATTGCCACAGATGTGCACGCGGTGAGCGATCTGGATGATGCCTACAACGCGGATTTCATGGCGGCAGCGACGGTGCTTTTCATGAGCGATGAACGCCTGCCCGAAGCGCCGGAGTCGTGGGCCCGACGGGGCCTGCAGCGCTATGGACCAGAGATCGTGGTCATCGGGATGGGGGCGCAGGGTGCCGGCCTGGCCCTGCGTTCCGGGGACTGGTACACGGTACCCGCCCGGCAGGTGCGGCCCATCGTCAACACGATTGGCGCCGGCGATGCCCTGTTTGCGGCCTTCTTACACGGCTATACGCGCACCGGCAATCCGCTGGCGGCCCTGGAAAGGGCTGTACTCTTCGCCGGCTGGAAGATCGGCACTGTCTCGGCTGCGGAGGGCTTTCTCGATGCGGCGGCGCTGGACGCCCTGTACGCGCGCGTCACTCGCCCATGATTTGCAATACGAGCTTTCGCGTCCGCGGGGCGGTATCAAAATCTATAAAAACAATTTGCTGCCAGGTGCCCAGCGTGAGCAAGCCCTGCACAAAAGGCACGGTGAGAGAAGGCCCTAGCAGAGCGGCGCGCAGATGGGAATGGCCATTATCATCGCCCCAGCGCAGGTGATGGCGGTAAGCCAGGTTGGGTGGCGTGATACGGTCGAGGAGCTGCTGCAGGTCGTAAATCACGCCATCCTCGTACTCCAGCGTGGTCAGGCCGCCGGTTGACCCTGGGCAGAAGATGGTGACGATGCCCGCCTGCAGGCCGGTGCGCGCGACGGCTTCCTGGACGGTCAGGGTGATGTCCTGCACATCGGTGTGCCCCGACGTCGAAAATACAATGTGCTCCGTAATGATCACGCTCCCCTCCGGTTAGACCTCGCTTTTCCATTCCGTGCCATCGGGATACACTTCTTTTTTCCAGATGGGGACGATTTGTTTGAGGCGATCAATGGCGTAGTGCAGGGCCTCGAAAAGCATGGGACGATGGGCGGCGGAAAGGGCGATGATGACGGCGGTTTCGCCGATCTCCAGGCGTCCAATGCGATGCACCAGCGCAATGTGGCGCACATCAGGCCAGCGCGCGCGAATCTCATCGGCGATTTGCTGCAAGGTAACCCTGGCCATATCGGGATAGGCCTCATACTCCAGGTACAGGGTGGTCTTGCCCTCACTGTTGTTGCGAACCACGCCATGGAAGGTGACCAGTGCCCCGTTTTCCGGATCGGCCAGGCGGGCCAGAAGGGGTTCGGCTGAGAGCGGCGCGGTGGTGATGTCAATCAGCGTTATGGGTTCCATGGCTAGCCTCCGCCTACAGGGGGGATGCAGGCCACTTCATCCCCAGGCTGCAGTGCATAATCCGGCCCAACATAGCGCAGGTTAACCGCCAGGCGCGTCCGTAACGTTTTCAGCATCGGATAGGCTGCGTGCAGGGTGGATTCCAGGTCAGCCAGAGTCGCACCGGACGGCAGGGCGACGGGCATGACCTCCATTCCCAAAAGTTCACGCGCTACGGCAAAAAAGCGCACGGTAATATCCACAACGTTTGTTTCCAATTTATGCCTCCTTTTGAAACCATGGGTTAGGCCAGAACCGGCTCGGAACCATGTAGGGGCAACCGCAAGGCGGGCCACGTAAGGGTTGCCCCTACGGGGTGGCGTCCCAGGTGCCGCTCTTTCCTCCGGATTTATGGACCAGGTGAATGTTCGTGATGTGCATGGTCTTTTCCGCGGCTTTGGCCATGTCGTAGATGGTGAGGGCCGCCACACTGACAGCGGTGAGGGCCTCCATTTCGACGCCGGTTTTACCCCGCGTGCGCACTGTCGCCTCAATGTGAATGCAGGAAGCGGCTTCGTCAATTTCAAACTGCACGTCAACGTGGGTGAGCAGGAGGGGATGGCACAGCGGGATGAGGTGTGCGGTCTGCTTGGCCGCAAGGATACCCGCCACCTGGGCGGTGGTGAGCACATCCCCCTTGGGCAGGCCCTGTTCGATGATCAGCCGCAGGGTTTCCGGGCGCATGTGCACTTCACCACGCGCCACCGCCACCCGCTCGGTATCCGCTTTGGCGCCGACATCCACCATGCGCAGGTGACCTTCTTCATCAAGATGACTTAAAGACACGCGCACCTCCTTTATCCGCCGATTTGCGCCATAGCGCGATCTTCTACCGCCACACCCTCGGCCAGTTGATGGCCTTTGGGCTTAGCCAGGACGGCGGCCGCGATCAGGTCAGCCAGTTGAGCATCGCTACACCCGGCGCGCAGCACGCCACGCAAATCAAGTTCGCCTTCACGCAGCAGGCAAAAACGCAGCTTACCATCCGCCGTCAGGCGCAGGCGATTACAGGTTGCGCAGAAATGCTCACTCACAGCGCTGATAAAGCCGATGGTGCCGGTAGCCCCGTCCAGGCGGAAGGTGCGGGCGGGGCCGGCTCCGGTCACCTGGACCGGCTCCAGCGGGCCTAAAACGGCCTCGATCCGCGCGCGCATTTCCGCCGCCGTCACTACATGGCCTGTCCAACCCTCACGTCGGGCCGCAACGCCCACCGGCATCCATTCGATGAAGCGCACATGCCAGGGGCGCGTGAGCGTTTGCCGGGCCATGGCTACCAGCTCATCGTCATTCTGGCCGCGCATCACTACCATGTTGACTTTAACCGGAGTCAGGCCGGCCTGCAAAGCCGCCTCGATCCCCGCCAGCACCGTGGCCAGGTTCCCCCGGCGGGTGATAGTCTGGAAGCGCTCCGGATCGAGGGAATCCAGGCTCACATTCACGCGCTTGAGACCAGCAGCAGCCAGAGCATCGGCATATTGCGCCAGCAGCGTTCCGTTCGTGGTCATACTCACTTCCTCGATGCCGGGCAGGGAAGCCAGATTGCGGACCAGGTCCACAAGGCCCAGGCGCACTAGCGGCTCTCCGCCGGTCAGGCGCACCCGGCGAATACCCAGCCCGGCAGCAACGCGCACAATGCGTTCGATTTCCTCATAGCGTAAAATGTCCGCATGAGGGCGAAAAGGTACACCTTCCTGGGGCATACAATAGACACAGCGCAGGTTACAGCGGTCGGTCACCGCAATGCGCAGGTAATCAATGGATCGGGCAAACATATCGCGCATACCGCATTCCTCCCATCAAAAAACGGCATCCCCATCTAGAGATGCCGTCGCCAACACACCCCAAACCAGCTTCGGGCATCTCCTTTCCAAACGGGAGGCAGCACCGTTTCCCGTGCTACCCTATCGCCCTGAGGCCATGAGAGTGTGCTCTTTTAGGCTGTCAGGGTCGGAGATGATTCACCTTGTACGAAGATTATACTTGAGGGAGTGCAATAGTCAATGGATGCTTTGAAACAGAAGTCAAAGGCGTAAAGCCAGGGAAAAAGTGGGATACCAGATGGCCCAAGCAGCATGTCCGTCACGTCCGAAGCTCAGGGCATTTCATTGACAAACCGGCATCTGCAGGTATAATGGGGACCGTCCTGAATCCAGGAACACCTAGCCAAAGGTCAGCTTTGGAAGCACGGAAGGGAGGGAGAAAGCTTTGACGTACGTCTTCGCAGATGATAATGAGTCCTTCGACTCGTTGCTGCGCCGCTTCAAGAAAAAGGTGCAGGCGGATCGCATTCTTTCGGAGATTCGCAAGCGCCGCTTCTTCGAGCAGCCCAGTCAGGAGCGCAAGCGCGAACGCGCGGCCAAACTGCGCAAGAGTCGGCGGAACTCGCTCAAGGCTTTGCGCCGCCGCTATTGATAAGGGATAGCCATGACACTCAAGCAACAGGTGCAACAGGATTTGCGGGATGCCATGCGCGCTCACGATGAGTCGCGCAAGGCAGCGTTGCGCATGCTGCTGGCCGCCGTCCAACTGGCCGAGGTGGAAAGCGGCGAGCTCGATGATGCTGGCGTTCAGCGGGTCCTGCTGCAGGAAATCCGCCGTCGCGAGAGTGCGTTGGAGTTGATTCGCAAAGGTGGACGCGAAGACCTGGCTGCAGAAGAAGCCCATCAGCTTGAGATTTTGCGTGCATACCTCCCGCAAATGTTGTCTGAAGATGAGCTGCGTGCCATCATCCGCGAGGTGATTGCCGAAACGGGAGCGGCTGTACCTGCCGATACAGGCAAGGTGATGAAGGTGCTTATGCCCCGGATTCAGGGCAAAGCGGATGGGCGTCTGGCCAATCAGCTCGTGCGCGAGTTGCTCAGTCAATAAGGGATTTCGTCAAACAGGCGGGGAGAAGGCTCCCCGCCTGTTTTTATTTCCCTTAGGCCTGATAGCGCTCGTTTAAGGCACCGTAAACATGCGCGTCCAGGCAGGTTGATCCGGCTGTTTGCCCGCATCCAGGAGGCCACGCCAGGCCTCATCCGTCAGGCGATTGTCCTGCGGCCAGGGGAACTCATAGTAGGCGTATACCCCCCCCCGCGCAATCTGGAAGCCGCCCTGGCCATCGGGGACAATCACATACAGTTCATTGATCCGGCCTGTGCCCACTTCCAAAACCCGATTCATGCCCGTAGCCACGTCCGCGATGATGGCAGCCTGCTCATCCTGATTGAACGCACCGCCCAACTCTTCTTCCAGGTCAGCCGCAGCCAGAGTCATGTCCTCCAGCCAGCCCCCAAAGTACAGGATGCGGCCATAATCATCTTCGGTAAGTGCTTCGCCGTTCAGTTCTTTCTGCGCCACATAGGTGAGAAAAGCCAGTTCACTATCCAGGTCTTTCAAGCGACGATCAATTTCGTAGGTCAGCAGGTGTTGGCTGGCCAGCCCCGTGCGCGTCATGCGCGTTAGCTCCAGGAGTCGGGCGAAGGCTTCCGGCGCCGGTTCGACATACCCCAGAACCATTGCTTCCTCCGGCCCGCCCCCCATTTCAGCCATCACCTGCTTGGCATAGAGGATGGTATCGTGCTTCAGCTCAGCGTAGCTTCCCAGAGCCGCTTGCAAGTCCTTGCGCGCCCAGGCCTGGGTACGCATGAAATTCGGATAGGCCTCCCCCTTGGAGATAGTCACGCCCTGTAAAGCATAGAGCCAGTTCCAGTATACGTTTTGCGTCCAGCTATCCAGCTCCAGGGCGCTGATTTCGCGGCGCACTTTGGCCAGTTGTTTATCGTAATTCAGGTATTGTGTCTCGCCCATGTCCTTAAGGATGGCGTAAGCTTCCGGATTCCCAAAAGCCGCGAATACATCCAGGCCGCTGGGCAGGTCGCGCTGCTGGCTCAGGGCACCAACGTTGCGCCACATGAGCTGACCAAATACATAGGCATCCAGGGTGAAGCGCTGCCCCATCAGACGGAACCCCTGGGTGACATCGGTTTTATCCTCCCAGATGTACACCCACATTGAGTTGACCTGCGGCGCCGGTAAGGTCCGCGCGCTTTCGATGAAAAGCGCCAGACGAGCCTCATCGACCAGGTCATCTACGGCGGGGGTTGAGCCATAGATTTTTTGCAGCAACGGCCAGTAATCGTAGTACCCCAGGTCGTCCGCCTTACCGACCAGGAAGGCGGTAGGATCGTAAATCGAGGCCCAGATATCCATGGCTGGCTTTCCATTGACCTGGGTAGTGTTCAGCAGGAGGGTGATGAGCAAGGCCATGCGCGTCTCATTCGGGGACTTGAGACGTAAATTGATGCGCCCATACCACATCATGGCCCGGAAGTAGCGCTCCAGTTCCGGACTCCGGGTGTAGTGGCCACGCGGGATGTACTGGGAGTAGTCCTCTTTGTAGGGGCTCAAGTCGGGGATGGAAGGTGGCGGGAGCAGCACGGAATCCTCAGGACCCACCGCCGCCTGGATTAAGGCCAGCTCCCCTTCAACTTCGGGCCGCACAGCCGCAGGGATAGGCGGCGGCGCTTCCTCCAGCAACTGTTGAGCCAGAGCAAAATAGGCCCACACCCGTCGGGCGGTTTCACGCGCTTCGGGATTTTGGGCCGCATTGTACTGCGCGGCTGCCGCTTCGACCAGACTGCGCGTCAGGGCGGTCAGGGCCGGGATGAAACTTTCCCGCTCCAGATCGCGCAGGAGTTTGTCGAAGTAAAGGTGATAGACATGGAAAACCGCGTCCGTGGTGATGAAAACAGGGATATTGGTATACCGATTGGCTTCGTAAAGCTGATAGAATTGCCGCCATCCCCCCGGCTTGACTACAAAACCATACTGGGATAGCGTTTTCTCCTGAGCCGCGTTAAGCCATCCTTCGGCGTCAGCAGCGTTGCTGGCACGCTGGAGTTCAAAAGGCAAGGTGTAATCCGGCCCCTGGTAAATCGCAGGCATTGCTTCAAGGGGGAACGGCTGATAATGGCGGCCATACCCCGCAATTTTTCGTTCTCCAGGCTGAAGGGTAACCACACCTGCGGGGGTTGGCGTGGGCTGTACAGGCTCAGGGGTGGATGTCGGCGAAGGCGGTAAAGATGTCGGG
>DAOTZR010000131.1:0-12127 GCA_034434315.1 Anaerolineae bacterium | reverse complement strand
CGGGCCACCTCTTCCTGCACCAGCTTTTGCAGCTCTGGCGAAGTCGAAGTCGTTTCCGAAGGCGTAACTGGTGTCGTGAGGGCCGTGCAGGCCAGCGCACCTGCCAGCAAAGCCAGCGTGATCAGCAGCAAAACTGTGCGTTTCATCGGTATCCTCCTTGAACTCAGGGAATCAACAGCCCCTATTGTAGTCCAGGCCAATGCGTTTTAAAACCCCTCATCCAAGACTTCAGGGAGGGGGGCTATCCCCCTCCCTGAAGGTTGGCAAGCCTTGAAGACTATTTACAGCCCATCCCCAGTCGGAGCCGACCAGCGCCAGCCACCGAAATCGTCGTCCATGCCGGGACAATCACCACCGGGGAAGCCGGGCATACCGCCACGTCCGCGACCACCGCCGGGGAAACCGGGCATACCACCACGTCCGCGACCTTCCAGCATCAGCCCACGGCCCAGCCCACGGAACAGGAAATCCTCGCCCAGAGCGTCAATCTGTTCCTGCGTGACCACGCCATCGGCTACAGCCTGATCCAGTTTGGCCTTCAGGACGGTCTGGATTTGCTCGGTCAAGGTCGCCCAATCCAGGCCTTTTTCGTCCATCCACTCGCGCAGCGTCTTGGTCGGCAGCTCATCCACGCTCACACCGAGCGCCTCAGCCAGGATCGCCTGAGGATCGAGATAGGAGCGCAGGGCATGCATCGTCACCATGTGATCGTACTGCTCCTGTGTGATCTTGCCATCGGCCAGGGCCTGATCAAGGGCACGTTGGGCGGCCTTCTCGCGCGCTTCCTGCAAACGCTCCAGGGTAATCCCCAGTTCTTCCGCCAGGAATTGGTCGAAGGGACGGGTCGGACCGCCAAAGCCGGTCGTCCCGGCCTGGGCTTTGACCAGGGTGGTCGTGGCGATGACTCCGCCCGCCACCAGCGCAAGGATCAGCCCTACCATAACCAATCGTTTCACCATCTTAAACCTCCTTAAGAGTAGGATTGTGAAAGAGTGTCTCTCTTTCTTCAGACGCCTTTACTATACCCTGATTGTGTGAAGGATTCATGAAGAAGTTGCGAAAGTATTGTTCGTTCGCTTAAATTACAGCGAGGTAACTGCTCACCCTGATGTCGGACGAAGTTCCAGTATCCAGCTAGACTAACTGGAACAGAAAGCCGTATTCCCCGCCTGGTTGAAAAACTGGTAATCCAGGCCTGACAGAAACTCAAGCAACAGATTGAGCAGGTAAAGGACGTTCGGATAATTTCCTACATTTGCTTTTCCCGATTGTTGAGCAGAGTACTGGCCATTTCGTCCAACACCCTGAGGAGAAAAATCAAGGTGAGCAGTTCCATCGCTCCTTTGGGTCTGCCTTGTGCCAGAGGCCTGCGGTCCCAGACCAGCGTACCCAGGATGGTGGTTCCTGTGAGGATAGTACTTTAGTC
Organism: Anaerolineae bacterium; assembly: GCA_034434315.1. GTDB lineage: Bacteria > Chloroflexota > Anaerolineae > B4-G1 > SLSP01 > DAOTZR01. The sequence continues at coordinate 10,701 of DAOTZR010000131.1, read as the reverse complement.
CTGCTTCCGCGGCATACTGTTGACATGTCAACTAGATTGCGGTATAGTTAGAAATAAGAGTGACTAATCAACAAATTCACCAACCTTAAAGATATGGAAACTTACATGACGATGTACCAGCTCTTTCATGAAATTTACGTCCTGCTGGATGACGGTGACCGCAGGGCTTTGGGTGAGGCCGGGTTGACGCCCACGCAGTACAACTTGCTCTCACGGCTGCAGGAAAACGTCGCCGAAGGGCACACGATAAGCGAACTGGCCGAGCTGCTATTGTGCACCCGCAGTAATATCACCCGTCTGGTGCAGCGCCTGAAGGCGCAAGGCCTGGTGGAAATCGGCGGGGATGCCGGTGACCTGCGCCTGGTGCGCGTAGCCCTCACCCCCGAAGGCTTGCGCCGCGTTAATCTGGCCCGGCAACTCCATTATGAAGCGGTCAAGCGCCGCCTGGACCTGCTGAGCGCGGAAAAGCGCAATCAGCTCCTGGAATTGACCAGCGAATTTGCCACCATGCTCAAGCTCGATTTGGAAATTCATTAAAACAAGGCATCTGCGGATGCCTTGTTTTTTATCTAAAATTTTAGCTTGCATTAAGGAGGTACAGATGAACACCCGGGTTCGCTTTGGCATTCAGGGCTTCATGCTCGCCGTGCTGCTCTTGGGCATGGGGGCAGGGTTCTTGGTGAGTCCTCAGCCGGTGCGCGCGACCGCAGCCTGGCTGTGGCATGGTGGCAATATCGTAGCTGGGGGCGTGGCGACCGATAACCCGCAACCGGGTCAGGCCGTCACGGTCTGGCTGAAGGTCGGTTACGACGGCTGGGTCAATCAGGCTCGCATTTACTACACGACCAACGGCACGGAGCCGCAGGGCAGCTACGACACGGTGACGAATGGGTATAAGGTGAACATGGTGTTCGATCACACCGAAGCCGATCCGGGTGGTACGGTGGCCTGGTGGCGCGGCACGATCCCGGCCCAGGCCCAGGGGACGCAAGTGCGCTACAAGATCGCCGCCTGGCATTCCGGCGGGGGCGATATCGTCTACACCGAAAGCCCGGTCGGGAAAACGCTCAAGACCAGCTCCGAAGCGACGACCTTCGGGTATTACGTTTCGGCCTATCAGACCCCGGCCTGGGTCCGCGATGCGGTGATTTACCAGGTGTTCATTGACCGCTTCTTCGATGGCGATAAGACCAATAACGTGGACTGCGTCAAGGAAGCCAGCGGTTACTGTCAGTACAATCTCTTCGATTGGAACGGCGGCGATCTGGCCGGGATTCAGGCCCGCCTGGATTATCTGCAATATCTGGGGGTGAATACCCTGTGGCTTTCGCCAGTCTACGAAAATCCGGCTTCGCAGATCGGCTCGGAGTACGACAGCGTGCCCGGTGTGGTGCGCAACTATCACGGGTACGAGGCGATGGACTTCAACGATGTCGAGGATAACTTCGGCACCAATCAGAAGCTGACGCAGCTCATCAATGCCGCGCATGCGGCGGGAATGCGCGTGATTCTGGACTTCGTCCCCAATCACAGCTCCAATCAGCACCCCTATTTCAAGGACGCCAGCGACCGCTGCACGGCCAGCCCCTACTTCCGCTGGTACAAGTTTGGAACGGTGGATGCGCAGGGTAAGCTGGTAAGTTACAACGATAGCCTGTGTGTGGCCGGCCATAGCCAGTGGTGGGGCGATAACGACTCTTACGCGAACTTCTTCGGCGTCAAGGAGATGCCGCAACTGGATAACGATTACGGTCCAGCACGCAATGCCACGATCCAGCAGGCGCTGATGTGGGTCAATCAGTACGGCGTGGATGGCCTGCGCCTGGACTACGCTCCTGGCCCCAGCCATAGCTTCTGGCTGGCCTTCCGCGCTGCCGTCAAGGCCGCTAACCCCAATGTGTACCTGGTCGGTGAAGTATGGACGGATGGCGGTGCTGCCGAGCGCAAGTCCTTCGAGGGCGAGCTGGACGGCGTCCTGGCCTTCGATCACAACGCGCTGTTCCTCGATTTCTTCGCCAAACGCAGCATCAATGTGGATGCGTACAACAATGGGTTGAATTACTTCGCATCTTACTACGACAGCCGCTTTGTCCTGCCTACCTTCCTGGATAATCACGATAAGGACCGCTTCCTGTTCGAGGCCGGGCAGGACGTCAACCGCCTGAAGCTGGCCTTCATCTCCCAGTTCACGCTGGAGCAGCCCCCGGTTATCTACTACGGCACCGAGGCCGGCCTGACCCAGTACGAGGCCAGCGCGGGCAAACCGGAGCGCTCACGGGCGCGCATGGTGTGGGGGAATTATCTGAGCAATCCCCCCGCGGGCTGGGACGGCGCGCAGAATACCGGGGTCCGCGATCTGGTCAAGCAGTTGATCAGCCTGCGCCAGCAGTACAGCGCGCTGCGGACCGGTACCCGCACCACGCTCTACATCCACAACCTCGACGGCACGTATGCCTACCGCCGCAGCGACGCCAACGGCAAGGTGGTGGTGGCGCTCAACAACAGCGCCTCTACCCGCAGCCTGAGCCTCCCCAATCAGCCCAATGTGAGCCTGGGCTGGAGCGACGGCACGCAGGTACGCGACGCGCTCAGCGGAGCGGTGTACACCGTCTCCAACGGCAAGCTGAACATCTCCCTCGCGCCGGCGCAGGGGATGGTGCTGGTCTACCAGGGCGGCCAGACCCAGACCTGCCAGGTGACCTTCACTGTGGATGGCTACGTGACCTATTACGGCCAGAATATGTACGTCACCGGCAATGTGAGCGAGCTGGGGAACTGGAATACGTCAGCCGCGGCACCCCTGCAGTGGGTGGATAGCGATACCTGGCGCGGCACGGTCACTTTCAGCGGCAGCAACTGCAACCGCACGATCGAGTACAAGTACATTGTTAAAGAAGGCAGCAACATTATCTGGGAGCCCGGCAACAACAATGTGACGACGACGCCCCCGGCGGGCAGCTCCAAGAGCGTGACGGACGTGTGGGGGCCTTAACCCCCGGCCAGCAGGCAGCCAAAGCCTTAAGCAACGGAGGCGCTCCTCATCGGAGCGCCTCCGCCTTGTTCGTAGCTTCTGATACGAACGGCCCTGGCCGCGTGCGGTCACCATCAACCGACCCCAAAAGCCGCCCGCTTTAGATGATTTCGCCAAAACGCCCGCTTTTACGGCGGAAGAAGATGTAGCCGACCAGGCACAGGGCCAGCGCTATGGCGGTGGCTCCGGCCAGTTGGGGAATGTGCCGTAGCACGCCGTAATAGAGCACGTCCTGCAGGCTGGCGATGATGGCGGCCATGGGGTTGAGCCAGAGCAGCGCCGCCCGCGGATTGAAGCTCAGCCCCAGTAGATGCGCCTGCTCCGGGAATTGCTCGACCCGGTAGAAGATGGGCGTGAGAAAGAACCAGGCCGTCAGGAGCACGTCCATGACCATGTGCGTGTCGCGATAGAAGACTTCCAGGGTGGCAAGGATCAGCACCAGCCCCAGGATGAAGAGGGTCTCGACCAGCAGAGGCCAGGGTAGTGCCAGCCAGCTCAGCCAGGGCCCCTGCCCAAAGGCCAGCGCCAATACCAGAAAAACCGGCAGGGCCATCAAGTAGTTGACCAGGTTGGCAAGGACGACGGAGATGGGCAACGCTTCGCGCGGGAAGTAGACTTTTTTGAGCAGATGCCCGCTGCCGGTCACGCTGGTCATGCCGCCCATGACCGCGCCGGCGAAGTAGTTCCACGCCAGGAGGCCGCTGAGCACCAGAATGTGGTAGTTGGGGATGGGGTTGCCCCACATCACGGTGAAGACTAAGGTGAAAACCAGCATCATCAGCAAGGGGTTAAGCCACGACCAGAGGATGCCCAGCAGGGAATTTTTGTAACGCACCTTCAGGTCGCGCAAAACCAGGTTTTCTACCAGTTCGCGGTAGGTCCACAGTTCGCGTAAGCTTTTAATCATGCTGGTGTCGCTCCTGTTCCCATTCCAGTTCCAGCCGCCGCACGCGGTAGAGCGTTTCTTCCAGGATTTTGCGGTTGAAGCCCACCAGGTCTGCCAACAGGCCGATGAGGAAGGTTTGAAAGCCCACGATGAGCAGCACGGCCATCAGAATCAGGGATTGGATATGGCCAACGCCGCCTTCGGTGATGTAGAAGTACAGGAAGCGCAGGCCCAGGGCCAGGCCGGCCAGGATGAAGAGGCTGCTCGCCCCCAGGAAAATCCGCAGCGGGCGGTACATGGTGTAGACGCGCAAAATGGTGGCCGTGGAATGGGAGATGAAATCGAACAGGCTGCGCATCAGACGCGAAGGGCGCGTCTGGGGGTTGACGTGAATAGGCACGTGCACGACGGCCATGCGCCGGGCACCGGCCTGGATCAGGGTTTCGAGGGTGTAGGAGTATTCACTGAGCACCAGCAGGCGCAGCGCGGCCTCACGGGTGAAGGCGCGGAAGCCGCTGGTCGCATCCGGGACATGGACGCCAGCCGCCAGGCCCACCACCCAGCTCCCCAGGCGCTGCAGCCAGCGCTTGAGGGGGGAGAAGTAAGGATGGCTGGCCACGCCCCGATCCCCAATGGCTATGTCGGCGTGCCCGGCCAGGATGGGGTACACCAGGCGCGGGATGTCCGCACCGCTATACTGATTGTCCGCATCGGTGTTGACGATGATGTCCGCGCCGGCATGGAGCGCGGCCTGCAGGCCGGTGAGGAAGGCCTGCGCCAGGCCGCGGTTGTGCGCATGGCGCACGATATGCTGGATCCCCAACTCGCGCGCCACCTCGACGGTACGGTCGGTGCTGCCATCGTCAATGATGAGCACCTCGATCACATCCACGCCGGGGATGGTACGCGGCAAATCGCGCACCGTTGCGGGCAGCGTCTGTTCTTCGTTGTAACAGGGGATCTGGATGATCAGCTTCATGCGTCGTCAACCCCATCCGCATCGGATGCGTCGTCCGCTTCCTCCTCCAGCACGGGGCGCGCGGCCTGAACCTGAGCCAGGTGCACCTCATCCAGAGGGAAGCGATGGCGCACGCGGTCGCGTCGCGGCCCTTCGGGTGGGATCTCCACGATGACCTCGCCGTGCATGATGTCCCAATCCACCACCTTGGCCAGACCTTCGGGGGTTTCCACCAGGGCCTTGCGGCGGGGGTATTTTTCGCCCTCTTCCTTGTAGAAAGCGTGTTCGTAAGCCAGGCAACAGCGCAGGCGGCCACAAATGCCGGTAATGTCGGAAGGGGCCATGGAAACGGACTGGTCCTTGGCCATGCGGATGGAGATGGTCTGGAACTCGGTGAGGAAGCGCGCGCAGCAGCGGAGCTGGCCGCAGACGCCGTAGCCGCCCAGCTCTTTGGCGTGATCGCGAGGGCTGACCACCAGGACATCCACATGCGCCGAGGTCTGAGCACTGAGGCGTTGCCGCAACTGACCCAGCGCCTTGGGGTCCAGCTCGGCCACCACTTCCACCCACACCTGCTCCATGGGAAGCGTGGTTTCGACGGCAACGACTTTGGCCGCCACATGCATGGCCTTCAGCTCGGCCTGAGCCTGCTCGCGTATCCGGGCGGCAAAGTCCTCGCTGAGGGCATGTTCAGCCATATCCTTGCCCGTAGCCAGGCGCAGCACGGGCTTCAGCTCGCTGGGGACCACAGCGAGCTGTTTCATACAGCGCACCTGGCCCACCTGCAAGCCGTAAGTGGTTTCCACCACCACCCAATCCCCCGGCTTAAGGGGAAGATCCTGGGCATCGAAGAAATAAGGTTTATGCACCGGTCGGAATTGGACGCAAGCCACGCGCATGGTCACCGGTGTATCGTTTTTTTCTACAGTCGGTTGTGTTCCTTCAAGATTTTCCATACATGACTTCCTTTTTTATCCTGCCTGGGGCCTTTATACCTTACTTGGGCATTTTACGCAACCCGTTATCGGGTCAGGGTGATGGGGTCCCGGCAGGCCCAAAGGGAGGCGTCTTTGAGGGACAAAACCGGCGGCAGCAGGACGGGCCGCGCCGCCGCAAGACAGTGTGAAGGGGGCTACTCCCCGCCCGCCAGCGAAGCGACCCGTGTGCAGTTGCAAGAAAAAGTTTTTGGTGTATAGCAGTTGCTCCCATTCGATCCGCTTTGAGGATACTGAAAATACAGAGGGGTAGGCGACGGTCCAGCCGTCGCCTACCCCCTTTTGCATGCCTTCGCCCCGCCTGATGCCTAACAGCAAAATCACTTACCGCGGCGTTAGCCCTCAAGCCCGTTTAAGGTATAATAAGCTCGCTAACCCAATGGGAGCATTCGAGACAAGGTAACAGCATGAGCGATAACATTCGACAGGTAGATATCGAACAGGAGCTACGCAGCGCGTACCTCGACTATGCGATGAGCGTCATCGTAGCGCGGGCCTTGCCCGATGCGCGCGATGGCCTCAAACCGGTCCAACGCCGCATCCTTTACGCCATGTACGATATGGGCATCCGGCCCAACAGCCCCTACAAAAAATCCGCTCGTATCGTCGGCGAAGTGCTGGGTAAATACCACCCTCATGGCGATGCCGCCGTCTACGACGCCATGGCGCGCATGGCCCAGGATTTTTCCCTGCGTTACCTGTTGATTGACGGTCAGGGCAACTTCGGCTCCATTGATGGCGATGCGCCCGCGGCCATGCGTTACACCGAGGCGCGCCTCACCTCGCTGGCCATGGACCTGCTCAACGACATTGACCGGGAAACCGTAGACTGGATCCCCAACTTCGACGGCACCCTTCAGGAGCCGATTGTCCTGCCCGCGGCCCTGCCCAACCTCCTCATCAACGGCGCTTCGGGGATTGCGGTAGGCATGGCTACCAACATCCCCCCGCACAACGTCGGCGAAGTCATTGACGCCCTGGACTACCTGCTCCAACACTGGGATGAACGCGAAGAAGTCAGCGTCGAAACCCTCATGACCTTCATCCAGGGGCCGGACTTTCCCACGGGCGGCGTGATCATCGGCGCGGAGGCGCTGCGCCAGGCTTACGCCACCGGCCGCGGTCAACTTACCGTGCGCGCCGTCGCCGAGGTAGAACCGCTGGGCAAGGACCGTCAGCGCATCATCATCACCCAAATCCCCTACCAGGTCAACAAAAGCAGCCTGATTGAGCGCATCGCCGAGCTGGTGCGTGCCGAAAAACTCGACGAAATCAGCGACCTGCGAGACGAATCCGACCAGCGCGGCCTGCGCATCGTCATCGAACTCAAACGCGGCGCCCAGCCGCAGAAAACCCTCAATCGCCTGTACCGCTACACGCCGTTGCAGAGCACCTTCAGCGTCCAGCTCCTGGCGCTGGTCCAGAGCACGCCCCTTACCCTGCCGCTCAAGCGCCTGCTGCTCATCTTCCTGGATCACCGCATCGAAGTCCTGGTCCGGCGTTCCCGCTACGAACTGCGGCGCGCCCGCGACCGCGCGCACATCCTGGAAGGTCTGCTAATCGCCCTGGATCACCTGGACGAAGTCGTCCACATCATCCGCCAATCGCCGGATGTGGAAACGGCCCGCACGCGCCTGATGGCCAGCTTCGGCCTGAGCGCGGTCCAGGCCCAGGCCATCCTCGATATGCCCCTGCGCCGTCTGACCGCCCTGGAACGGGAAAAACTCGTGGCAGAATATGAGGAGCTGCTGCGGGAAATTTCTCGCCTGGAAAGCCTGCTGGCTTCGCCCCAGCTCCAGCGCGAAACCATCCGTGCTGACCTGCAGGCCCTGCGCGCCCGTTACGCGGACGTGCGCCGTACCCGCATCGAAGCGAGCCTGGCGGAAATCCTGGACGACGAGGACTTCGTCCACCATGAACGGGTCCTGATCCCCATTACCACTCAGGGCTTCATCAAGCGCGTACCGGTAGAGCAATACCGCTCCCAGGGCCGCGGCGGTAAAGGCGTCATCGGCATGACTACGCGCGAGGAAGATGCCGTGCTCTACGTCCTTTCGGCAGACACGCTGGATACCCTGCTCTTCTTCACCGATAAAGGCAAGGTCTATCAGCAGCGCGTCTACCAGATTCCCGCCGCCGACCGTACGGCGAAGGGGTCGCTCCTGGCGGGGCTGCTCGCCCTGGCCCCCGATGAACACGTCACCGCCGTGGTCGCCGTGCCCGGCTTTGACCTCAACGGCTACCTCACCCTGGTCACGCGCATGGGCCGGGTCAAGCGCGTGCCGCTGCAGGAATTTGCCTCGGTGCGCGCCAGTGGCCTGATCGCCATGGCGCTGGAGGAGGGCGACACCCTGGGCTGGGCGCGCCTCACTGGCGGCCAGGATGAACTGATCCTGGTCACCGAGCAGGGGCAGGCCTTGCGCTTCCCGGAAGAGGAAGTGCGGCCCATGGGGCGCACCGCCGCCGGGGTGAAGGCCATCACCCTGGAAGAAGGGGATGCGGTCACCAGCATGGAGGTTGTCCTGCCGCACGCCGATTTTCTGGTTGTGGCGGTGAACGGCTATGGACGGCGCACCGCGCTGGAAGAATTCTCCCCGCAGCATCGCGGCGGCAAGGGGCTGCGTGCCTTCAAGGTAAGCGCCCGTACCGGCCCCGTCACCTCCGGCCGCGTGGTGCAAGAAACTGACGATGTTATCCTCATCTCTGAAAGCGGACAAATTCTGCGCGCCCACGTGGCCGACATCCCGCGCATGGGACGGGCCACGCAAGGCGTGCGCCTGATGGACTTGAAGGCGGGCGACCGCGTCGCTTCCGTGGCGCGCCTGACCGAATCCTGATTCCGGCTTGAGCAGGACGTAAGGAGGTTAGCTTGACCTGGCTTTGGGGCTATCTCATTCCAATAGGGATTTTGCTGGTTTTCTGGAGCAGTCTGCCGGCGGACAAAGCCCGGCGCGTCACCCCTCTGGCGGCCCTGGCCCTGGCCCTGGCAACTGTGGGCTACTGGCTCACCGGCTTTGCCTTCCACCTGGGCGGAGCAGGGGTCATCATGCCCGATCCGGCCCTCAGCGGCCTGGATCGCATCTGGTCGCCCCTGGATCAGGTGCGCGGCCTGGGCTGGGGCATGATCGGCCTGGCCGGCTTCGCCCTCTCCGGGGCGGAAGTGACTTCCAAAGCCCTGGAGCTGTTCCTGGCCTACCTGCCCCTGCTCACCGCAGCCGTGCTGCTGGTGGCCCTGGCCCTGAACGGTCAGCGCCGCTGGGTGCTGGCCCTGGCCACAGGCGGACTGGCGCTGGTCGTGTGGCCCATCGCCGCCTGCTGGGTGTGGGGCGGCGGCTGGCTGGCGCAATCCGGCCAGACCCTGGGCCTGGGGCACGGCGTCGTAGACCTGGGCGGGAGCCTGCTGCTCTTCTGGCTGCCGGGCGCCTATGCCGCCGGCATCCTGGCGCTGACGCCGCGCCGCGCCGAACGTCCGGAGCCGGCCCTCCCCCCAACTCACGCGCCGCTATTCGCCATCCTGGGCGCGCTCCTGGCCGCCCTGGGCTGGATGGGCTGGGCGTTGGGCCAGCCGTTTCACGCCTACGGCGCCACCCTGGACTGGTCCCGCACGGCCCTGAGCCTGGCGCTGAGCCTGGCCGGGGCGACCCTGACCGCGCAATTGTACGGCTGGCTGGTGAGCGGCGAGCTGGATCCTCTGCTCACGGCGCGGGGGATGCTGGCCGGGTTGATCGCGGCCCTGGCCGGCGCGCCGTTCCTGCCCCCCTGGGCGGCCTTCGTCCTGGGGCTGGTGGTAGGAGCGCTGGCGCCTTTCGCGCTCTACCTGGTGGAGGAGCGCTGGCGCTGGCAGGATGAGGCCGCGCTGTGCACGCTGGCCTTGAGCGCGGCCCTGCCGGGTGCCTTGTGGCCGGGCCTGCTGGCCGATGGCCGCATGGGCCAGGGATGGAACGGCATCGTAGCCGGCGCGGTGCGCGGCTGGCTTCCGGGAGGCGGCCCGGCCCAACTGGGAGCGCAATTGCTGGGGCTATTCATCCTGGGCCTGTGGGGCGGCCTGTGGGGACTGGGCATCGGCGCGCTGGCGCGCCTCGCGCAGCGGACCCGGCCGATAATCCCCCAGCCCGCAGCGGAAGCGCCCCGCGCCCCCGCTGAGCCCACGTCCACCCCCGACACGCCGGCTGCGCCGGAAGAGGTGGCTTGATGCGGGTGATTTCCGGTAGCGCCAAAGGCCGCGTGTTGCGCAGCGTCCCTGGGCCGGGGACGCGCCCCATCACGGACCGCGCCAAGTCCGCGCTGTTCAGCATCCTGGGGCACGATTTGAGCGGCACGACTTTCCTGGACCTGTTCGCTGGTACGGGGCAGATCGGCATCGAGGCCCTGAGCCGGGGCGCGGAGCGCGCGGTGTTCGTGGAGCTGGGAAGCGCGGCGCTGCGCACCATCCGCGAGAACCTGCGCCTCACCGGCCTGGAAGCCCGCGCCGAGGTCGTGCACCAGGACGTTTTCGCCTATCTCCAGCGTCCGCCGGAGCCGTTCGACACCATCTACGTAGCCCCGCCACAGTATCGCCAGCTCTGGCATCAAACGCTGCATCGGATTGATGCGCGACCTGACTGGCTGGAGGAAAGCGGTTGGGTGATCGTGCAAATTCACCCCGTGGAATTTGAGCAGCGCGATCTCCTGCATTTGGAGCTGTTCGACCAGCGCAAGTATGGCAGTGTGATGTTGTGTTTTTATCGCAAAAAGTAACGGCCTGCCATTCGCGGCGCTGATTTTTTCTCACCCAAGACACGGAGCGCTGGCTCCGTGTCTTGGTGCAGATTAAGGTGTGCACCACGTTTTG
>DAOTZR010000130.1:0-2884 GCA_034434315.1 Anaerolineae bacterium | reverse complement strand
GGTGTGGGTGTCGCCGTGGGCGTTGGGGTTGGGGTTGGGGTTGGGGTGATGGTGGCCGTCGGCGTCGCAGTGGGGGTTGGCGCAGGCGTTGGCGTCGGTGCCACCAGGGTGAAGGCGACACGCGCCTCAAATCGCGCTCCGCGCTGGTTTTCCGCCACCACGCGCAGCGTGTAGACGCCAGGTTCAAGACCGGTCAGGTCCCAGACGCCCAGCACGTCCTGGCGCACAATCAGCGTACGCGGACCAGCGACCGGGGTCCACGTCGCCGGGTCCAGGCCGGCCCCATATTCAAGCACATACTGCTTCAGTTCACCCAGATCCACCGTGCCGTAAATATCCAACGTCCCGGCCAGAGGCAGAAGACTGTTCGGCATGGGCTGAGTAAGCTCTACCCGGACCGGTGTGCCATCCGTGCAATAGTCGGTTGGGGCTATTTCATAGCCCTTCTCCCGGGCCCAGCGTTCCAGCCAGCGCCGCGCTTCCGGCTCGGTGATGTGGGCCACACTGAGCATCACCTTTTCCACCAGATTATCGCGGCAATCCTGATTGGCGAGCTTCTGACTGTAACCGTCCAGCACCACCCGCTGGAACCAATCCGCCTCGGATGAGGGGGGCAACTGATTGCTCTTGAAGATTTCCGTGCGCAAGTCGGGGCAGTACAGCGACGGCATCACGCCCGAAAGTGCGCACACCTGGCGCGAGACAATCCCCGCCGGGCGCGGGAAGGGGGTGGGCATACGCCCCTGCGCGGCGTAATAACGCAGCAGCACATTGTGCCAGATGGGCGAAGCCCCGGCGGACCCATAGATCCCCTCCATCGGTGTGTTATCGTTGTTTCCCACCCACACCCCGATCGCCAGATCCGTGGTATACCCCACCGTCCAGGCATCGCGGTAGTCATTGGTCGTGCCGGTCTTGGCTGCCACCAGGCGCACCTCCGGCGGGCGCTGCCATTCAGGGACCTCCAGCAGGCTGGGACAACGGAAAACTTTGCAGCGCGCTTTGGGATCGGCCAGGATGTCGGTGATGAGATAGGCATGTTCGGGCGTGATCACCTGCTGTCCGGTGCGGGAGCGGTTATCCAGCAGGATTTTGCCGTTGGCATCCTCAATCCACAGGATCGGTGTGGGGGGAACGGCGTAGCCGCCATTGGCAAACGTGGCGTAAGCCGCCGTCAACTCCAGGGGCTTCATCTCCGCCCCGCCCAGGGTAATGGCCAGGCCATATTGCGGCGGCTCGGTAGCGGGATATTCCGGGCATTCCAGATGGGGCGAAATGAGCGAAGTCGCCCCCAGGCGCTGCGCCATAGCCAAAAGCCCATCTACCGTGACGAATTCCAGCGCTTTGACCGCCGGAATGTTGAGCGAATTCGCCAGCGCCTCGCGCATGGAGATCGGACCGCGGAATTTACCGTCGCTGTTCGTGGGGCGGTACACCTGCCCCGCGCCCAGGGTATAGGTCACCGGCACATCCCACAAAATCGTCGCGGGGGTCCAACCCTTTTCCAGTGCCGCCAGATACGTCAGAGGCTTGATAGCCGAACCGGGCTGGCGACAGCGTAGCGTGACATTCACCTGACCGCCTAGCGTCTCGCTGTAAAAATCGGCGCTGCCCACCATGGCGCGGATGTAGCCCGTCGCCGGCTGAATGGCGACCAGGGCCGCATTCGAAACATTCCGCTCCTGCAATTGCAAGACCCCGGTGTACACTTCTTCCTGGGCGATGCTCTGCAGCTCCCGATCCAGGGTGGTGTGGATGCGCAGGCCCGGCTCGCGATACAGTGCATCAGGACCCAGGAGCGTTTCCACGTACTGACGGACGTAGTAAACAAAATGCGGGGCAAAGAGCTTTTCAACGACATGCTGCTTGAAGGTGTATCCCTGCAGCTCCTCGGCGGCGGCGCGGGCCTGCTCCGGGGTGATATGCCCCGCTTCCACCATAAGGCCCAGCACAACCTTCTGCCGCTCCAGAGCGGCGTTCAGGCCGCCCCCGTAGGGATCGTAGTAGGCCGGGGCCTGAGGCAGGCCGGCCAGGAAAGCCGCCTGGCCCAGGGTGAGATCGCGCGCTGCGACCCCAAAATAAGTCTGCGCGGCGGCTTCGATGCCATAGGCCAGGTTGCCGTAGTTCAGGTTGTTCAGGTAAATTTCCAGAATTTCGTCCTTGGTGTAGCGCCGGGTCAGTTCGGCAGCGAGCACGATTTCGCGGATTTTGCGCTGAGCGCTGCGCTCATACCGCTCTTCCGCGGAGAGCAACAGATTGCGCGCCACTTGCTGGGTGATGGTGCTGGCGCCCGAAACGAACTCGCGTTCCTGCAGGGCGTAATAAATGGCTCGGACCAGAGCAACGGGACTGAAACCCGGATGGTTGTAAAATTCGCGGTCCTCGGTGTCAATGGTCGCTTCCAGGACGTAGGGGGAAATCTGACTCAAGGTCACATAAGTGCGCTTCCCGCCAGTCGGGTCCACAATCTCATCCAAAACCTGGCCGGAAGCATCGTAGACGATGCTGGTGGCAAAGTGCAACTGACGGTTGCGAAGTTCTTCTGGCGCCGGCAGCTCACGGGCGATGGAATGGTAGCCGAAGAAAGCCGCCGCCAGGCCGATGAAAAACAACATCACAAATGTGATAGCAAAGCCCAGGAGCAGCTTCTCCCAGGGGAAGCGACGCCGACGTGCACGGGCCGGGGCGGTCGGCGCAGGGGGAACGGGCGGCCCCCCGAAGCTTTCAAACGGACGGTAAGGCGCCTGGGCTGGCGGGACATCCATACGCCGGGTCGGTTCCGCGGCTGGCGGCTGCGTGGGCAGGCGCCGGGTCGGTTCCGCGGCAGGCGGCTGCGTGGGCAGGCGCCGGGTCGGTTCCGCGGCTGGCGGCTGCGTGGGCAGGC
>DAOTZR010000129.1:0-25614 GCA_034434315.1 Anaerolineae bacterium | reverse complement strand
AGACTCCAGGACAGATTTTTCGGCCTGATTCACACACAGGAATCGGCAAGCGTTTAGCGCATTTTCCATAAAGCGGGTGGAGCTTGTTAGACAGACTTTTACCTTTTCTTTACGTTTTACCCCTCTCACCCCCCCAACCCTCGCTCTCCCCTCAAGAGGCGAGCGAGGGCTTTAAAGACAGGTTTTGCGAGCGGCAAAGCCGCCCGCAAAACCTATGCTCAATCCCCCCGCTCCTCTCCCGAATTGGGCGAGGATCGGGGGTAAGGGGGTGTGGTGAGAGCCAGAGTCCGCGCCACCAGGCCTCCAGGCCTATGCGTGTTGCAAACAGCAAAATTTTTTAACAAGACGTTAGGTGGTTACTGAACCGGACCGAAAGCTCAGGCGCTCAGGACAGCGCGGATTTGTTCCAAAGCCCAGTCAATCTCTTCGCGGGTGATGACCAGGGGCGGAGCGAAGCGGATGACGCTTTCGTGCGTTTCTTTCGCCAGGATACCGCGTTTCATCAGGGCCTCGCAGAAAGGCCGCGCCGGGCCGACTTCGTGCTTCAGCTCCACGCCGATGAGCAGGCCCTTACCACGGACTTCTTTGACGTAGGGGCTGTTGAGCGCCCGCAACTGCTCGCGGAAGTAAGCGCCCAGTTCGTCGGCCCGCGCGGCCAGATTCTCTTCCACAATAACGCGCAGCGATTCCCGTGCCACGGCGCAGGCCAGCGGATTGCCGCCGAAGGTCGAGCCGTGACTGCCGGGGCGGAATTGCCCCAGCACCTCGCGCTTGCCTACCACCGCGGAAACCGGCATCATGCCGCCCGAAAGCGCCTTGCCGATGGTGACCAGGTCCGGTTTGACCTCTTCCCAATCGCAGGCAAAGAGCTTGCCGGTGCGCCCCAGACCGGTCTGGATTTCATCGGCGATGAAGAGCACCCGATGTCGCGTGCAGATTTCGCGCACCTGCCGGAGATAGCCCTCCGGCGGCACGATCACGCCCGCTTCTCCCTGAATCGGTTCCACCAGGAAGGCCACAGTATTCGGCGTGATGGCCGCTTCCAGCGCCGCCGCATCCCCGTAAGGGATGATCTTGAAACCGGGCGTAAAGGGACCAAAGCCATCGCGATAGAGGGGTTCGGTGGAGAAGGTGATGATGCTGATGGTCCGCCCATGGAAGTTGTTCGTGCAGACGATGATTTCGGCCTGGTTTTCGGGCACGCCTTTCACGTTGTAGCCCCACAGGCGCGCAGCCTTCAGGGCCGTTTCAACCGCTTCCGCACCGGTGTTCATGGGCAGCATCATCTCGTGCCCAGTCAGCTCGCATAATTTCTGGGCCAACAGGGGCAACTGATCGTTGCGGAAGGCGCGCGAGGTTAGGGTCACCTTCTGCGCCTGATCCACCAGGGCCTGCAGAATGCGCGGATGGCAATGGCCCTGGTTCACGGCGGAGTAGGCGCTCAGGCAATCCATATAGCGGTTGCCCTCCACGTCCCATACCCATACGCCCTGGGCACGGGTGATTACCACATCCAGCGGATGGTAGTTGTGGGCGTTGTAACGCTCTTCCAGTTCGATATACTCATGGGTCTGCATAGGTTCACTCCTTTTTGCACGAATTGAGATTCAAAAGCCCCGCTCAGGGCAAAATTATATCTAATATCCAGATTCATCTTAGCACGTCCCCTCCCTGCGTCAAGAAGCAAATGTCCTTGTCTCGACGCCATTTATCGTGAACGGTTGCCGTTTTCCCCTGGGCTATACAATCCGATTTGAGCTCCGAACCGGATCCGGTCATGTTATCTTGCAATCTTTCTGACGCACAGCTATAATACCTGCAGCAGGCACACAGGAGGCGACATGGACACCATAGTCTGGAACGATCAACCCATTCAAGAGATAGCGCACGATCGCTTTGCTTTTAGCGATTATGCTGAAGCCCTCAGCCGTGTCGTCCTGGAAAGCAGTACCCCTATCACCATCGGGTTGTTCGGCCCCTGGGGCGCCGGCAAAACCAGTCTGATGCGGCTCATCGCCGCCCAGCTCGTGGATCAGCGCAGCAAGGAGCACCGCAAAGCCCATCTGGTCTGGTTCAACGCCTGGCAATACGATCGGGATGAGCGAGCTATCTGGCGCGCCTTGCTCCTGCGCGTTTTGGAGGTGCTCAAAGAGTTGCCCCTGGCCGAGGTGGATGCGCGCCGCATCGAGGACTGGCAAACGCAACTCTACACCGACGTGCACCGTAAAGAACGCGGTTCGCTGGAGATTGATTGGCCCCGCCTGGGCAAAGGCGCTCTGCACCTGGGCCTTTCCCTGCTCCCCACCCCCGGTACCCTGCTGGAAATCCTGAAGATTCTGGATGGACAAATGGGGACACTGGAGAATCTGGCCAAGGCTTTCCAGCGGGAGGAAATCGAAATTTACCGTAAGCAGCTCACCCTCCTGGAGGAGTTTCAGCAAGGCTTCGCCAGTCTGGTAAGTGAGTACATCGTTGATCGCAATGGCCTGCTGGTTGTATTCGTGGACGACCTGGATCGCTGTTTGCCCGATCGCGCCCTGGAGATTTTCGAAGCCATCAAGCTCTTCCTGGATGTGCCCGGCTGTGTTTTCTTCCTCGCCGCCGATCACGAACGCATCGAGCGCGTCATCAGTGCCCGATACGGAACGCAGGACCAGGGGAGCGGTCAAAGCTACCTGGAAAAACTGGTCCAGCTCCCCTTCTACCTTCCACCCCTGGAAACGGCCCAGGTCCGCCGGTATCTGGAAGGTCTGGCCCCCGCTCTCAGCCCTGAAACACGGCTGGTCTTCGCCATCGGCCTGAGCCCCAATCCGCGCCTGCTCAAACGTACCCTGAACATCTTCAATCTCCTGCGACATCTGGGTGAACGGCGAGCCGGCGGAACCATTGACCCGGTCCTGCTGGCCAAAATTGTGGTCATCCAGGCCCAGCATCGCGATCTGTATCGCGACTTACTGGATTACCCTAACCTGATCCAGGAGCTGGAAATGCAGGCCACACGCAGCGGCGAAATCGCCCCTTTCTCCCTGGTCACCGGGGAAGAAGTGACCCCGCTCGCCCTCAAGTACAGCGAACGCCGCTCCCTGATGCAAATACTGCGCATCCGGCCTTACTTTGCCCCTCTCAGCCCGACGCAAATCCGCACCTACCTGCACCTCACCCGCCCAACCGGCGTGGAAAGTGTTCCCGAAACCAGCGATCAGCAACGTCTATGGCAGGACCTGCTCAGCGGGGACTTGACGCGCGTGCGGGCCAGCATAGGCCTGATTCAGCAACGTCGTGAGAAAGAGCGCTACGCCCAGGCTCTGAGCCTGCTTCTGACTGGTGAACGCACGGCAACCCTGCGCGAGCGCCTTTCAGCAGCCTGGGCTTTGGGCTACCTGGGCGACCAACGGCAGTTGGACGAGGTCAGCGCCATCCCTGGGGGGGAATTCCGATACGGGGAAAAACAGCATCTCATGTACCTGGCCGGCTACCGCATCGGCAGATACCTGGTGACCAACGCTCAATATGCCACTTTCCTTCAGGCGCATCCCGACATTCCCGTGCCCTACGTCAATCAGGACTGGGCGCGCCCCTACAACTGGGATCCCAATCAGCGGACCTACCCCGAAGGCAAAGCCAACTTCCCGGTCATTCTGATTACCAGCGATGAGGCCGAGGCTTACTGCCGTTGGGTCGGGGGACGCCTGCCGACAGAAGAAGAGTGGGAACGCGCCGCCCGCGGAGATGATGGGCGTACCTTCCCCTGGGGCGAAGCCGCAGAAGCCCATCGGGCCAATGTCCGCGAAACCGGACTGGGCAGTGTGACGCCGGTGGGGTGTTTCCTGGAGGGTGCCAGTCCCTATGGTCTGCTGGACGCGGCGGGCAATGTGTGGGAATGGACGGCAAGCCTGTACACAGCTCAGGATCGCGTGATCCGGGGTGGGGCCTGGAACTTCGGGCTGGATGCGGCCCGCACCTTCACTCGTGAACGCGCCCGGCCCGACTACCGGGGGCACATCGGCTTTCGCGTGCTATTCCCCCAACGCGCCTAGCCAGAGCTCCCCCCATCACAAGGCACTGACAATCCCATCGCGGACTTCAAGGACGTTCATCCTCTGACGAACCTGAGATGGGATAGACTCCGCATCCGTCGTGGCCAGGATCGCCTGCTCGACGCGCAACACCTGGTCCATGAGATACGTCCGCCGCGAACGGTCCAGCTCGGCCAGAGCCTCATCCAACAACAAGACGGGTTTTTCCCCCGTGGCCTCTTCCAACCACAGCATTTCGGCCAGCCGCAAAGCGAGCATGGCGGTACGCTGCTGACCCCGCGAACCGTACATCCCCACATCCACATCGCGCGAGACAAAGCGAATTTCATCGCGATGGGGGCCGATCAGGGTCGTGCCGGCCTGGAACTCGCGTGGTCGGTTGCGCCGCAAGGCCGTGCGGAAAGCTTCAATCAGCCCCGCCTCGTCCAGTGGTGGTTGCGCCAGCGCTTCGGGCAACAGGCTGGGCTGATACACAGCCGCCGGCGGGCGCAGGGGATCGAAATGCGGTTGATAAATCACCTGCAACCACTCACCGCCCGTCAAATCCAGATGCAGGCGATCGGCATAGCGCGAAAGATGGTGCAGCACGTCCCGCCGCGCCAGCGAAAGGTGCACGCCATGCCGGGCCAGCGCATCTTCCAACGGTTCAAGCTGAGCCACATCACCCCTGGACTCGCTCAGGTAACGCAGCAAAGCATTGCGCTGTGCCAGAGCCTGACGATAACCGTCCAGGGCCAGCACGTAATCCGGGCGAACCTGACTGAGCAGGTCATCCACATAACGTCGGCGCACTGCCGGCGGCCCGCTCACCAGGTCTACATTATCGGCAGTGATGAAAACCACATTCAAATGACCAGCCAGGTCTGCCTGACGCACAGAACGATGATCGAGCTGAATGCTTTTCGTCAAGCGCGCGCTGCCGTTGCTCAGAGGCTTGCGCTCGATGGTGATCGTGATCTGCTCGCGCCGACGGCGATAGTTCACCTCCCCTTCGACATAGGCAAAGGGCAGGCCATCCCGCAGGGCCGTAAAAGCAATCACCTGCTGATCGCTGGTCGCCAGGGGCGAATGGCCCAGAGCCAGCATGGCCATAGCCTCCAGCAGACTGGTTTTGCCCTGAGCATTGGCCCCGATCAGCAACAAAGGCCCGGCGGGTAAATCCAGCTCCAGCCGGGCATACAGGCGAAATTGACGCAAACTCAAACTACGTACATGCATGACAGGTCCAACACCTTTGGAATTCCAGACCGTATTGTAACACGCCTGTGAAGGGACACAAGACTGAAGACTGGCCTGGCCCGTTCCTGGATTGATGGTAACGGCTCGCCCCTTCTCGCAGGACATACACTGAACATACGCACCCAACAAGCGAAAATTCATTACCCCTGAGATGAACGTTAACAATTGAATCAGGTAACGGCGGGGTAGTCGAATGGAAGTGAAGAGAGCAAGCCCGGCGATGATTCGGCAATTGAAATCGCCTCTTGGGCCTTCGGCCAAGGGTCGGCCTAGGCCGACCGGGTCAGGCGTCGGCGGCAGGTAGGGTACAGCGGTGCTGTACCCTGGAGGTACGACATACCGTATCCCTACAAACGGCGACGCCCATAGGCCCTCACCCTACCTCTGCTCTCGTTCCTCCTCCCAAATTGGGAGCGGGTAGGGGTACAGACTCTTGTGGGTGGACCGACCGGAGGTCGCGGTCCAGGGCGACGGTCGCGCCTGTAACCGTCCCGCTGACCGCACCTCAGATTGCCTGATGGGCAGATCGGATTACAATAAGGCCATGCCCACACCCTTTCAACATCTCACCTATGCCTGGGCCATGCTCCAGGACGCGGCGCTGCCAGAGCTGGTACGCGCACATCCGGGCGCGTTTGCTTTAGGCCATACCGCCGGCGATGTGCAGAGCGTCAGCGGACAGCCGCGCCACGAAACGCACTTCTACGTCTTCCCGCCAACCGGCCATCCGCGTGCGGTGGAAGTGATGCTGGAGCGCTATCCAGAGCTGCGCAATTCCACCCGGTTGGAGCCAGAACACGCGGCCTTCATCGCCGGCTACCTGGCCCACCTGGCCTGGGACGAAGTCTGGGCCTGGGAAGTCTACATCCCCTGCTACCTGGAAAGCGGCCTGTGGGACTCACGGCTGGAACGGGCGATTCATCACAACGCCTTGCGCGTGCGCCTGGATCGGATGGCGCTGGGCCAGCTCCGCGCCTGGGAAAACCTGGTGAACCTGTTGGCCCGGACCACACCCCGGCATTGGCTACCCTTCGTCGAAGATGCCATGCTGGTGCGCTGGCGAGACTGGCTTGTGCAACAGTTGCGTGCCCCCGATGCCGTCGCAACCGCGCGCGTCTTCGCCGAACGCATGGGCGTTCCCCTGACCACCCTGGAAGCGGCCATCGCCGCCCAGGATGAAAGGCGTGACACACACATCACCCGCTGCGTAGAGCCAGCTCTGGCTCATTACGACCAGCGCGCCTTTGCCGATGGCATGCACGCTGTGATCCGGTACCTGGCACCCAACACCCAACCCGAGTAGCCTGGCTAGGTCCAGAGCCAAGCCGAAAAGACCCTTTCTAAAAGCTTTCTACAGGAGGTGAACCATGAGTCTTTTAGAAGAACACAGCAAAAAACTGAGCTCCAGCTTCAACCCCGCCGAAACCAACAGCGAGTTACAGACCGAAATCGAGGTGATCGCCCACCACATCGAAAACCTGGAACGCCAGCTCGCCGAAATCGAAGGCCATATCGAAGCGCACGTGCTGGAATTGGGCCACAAAACCCTGGAGCTGCTGCGTCAGGGACACCTCAACGTCCCGGCCCTGGCGGCCCTGCTGCCCGAAATCACCGCTCTGGAAGAACGCGTCCTGGCCCTGCGCGACGAAATCGCCGATAAAGAGCAGGCTATCGCCGAACTCCGCGCCGAGCAGGAGCTCCCGCCGGCCCCCGACCCCGGCGACACCTCCGCACCAACCCCAACCAGCTCAGACCCGCTGGGGCCACGGGTTTGTCCGGAATGCTCGACGGAATTGTACGAGGGCGTGACCTACTGCACCACCTGCGGCGCCGAACTTAGCCAGCCATGAGGCATACGTCCTCGCCCTTGCTCTGGCTACTCATCCTCTTGCTGGTGCTAGGAGGCGCGGCGGGCAGCCTGGTATGGGACCTCACCGCACTGCCCCCCGGTCCTCAGGCGCCGGCCTTGCCCCATTCCCCGGCCACGGCACCGCCCGACGCGGTGACGCACTACACCATCGCCGCGCGCTATGACCCGACCCGGTTTCAAATCAGCGGAACAGTCACGCTCACCTACCGCAACCTCAGCAGCACCCCCATCCCCGATGTGGTGTTGCACCTGTACCTGAACGCCTTCAAAAACGAACACACCCAATGGATGCAGGAAGCCGGGACGGGACACCGCGGCTTCACCTACGACCCGGCCCATCCCGGCTGGATCGAGCTGCACCAGATGCACCTGGACGATGGCACGCCCTTGAGCTGGGAGGCGCTGGACGCCGATGCCACGCTCGTGCGAGCGCCCCTGCCCCAGGCCGTAGCGCCAGGCGCGAGCTTCACCCTCATCACCGACTTCACTGCGCAGATGCCGCGCATCTTTGCGCGCACAGGCTGGGCTCAAAACGGGCAGTTCCTCATGGCCGGGCAGTGGTTCCCCAAACCAGGCGTGTGGGAAGCTCAGGGGTGGAACGCACATCCCTTCCATGCCAACAATGAATTTTATGCCGATTTCGGTACCTACGAGGTGAAGCTAACCGTGCCAGACGGCTGGGTACTCGCCAGCAACGGCCAGGAGGCCGCGCCGCCGCACATCAATGCAGACGGGACTGTCACCCATAGTCTGAGCGCCCGGCATGTGATTGATTTTGTATGGACGGCTTCGCCCCGACTGCGAATCCTGGAGCGGGTCTACCGTCCGGCGGAGAGTCCCGCCCCGCTCACCCTGCGCTATGTCTACGACCCGTCGCGCCTGGCTCTGCTCAAGCGCATCATTCCGGCGGTGGAAGAGGCCCTGACCCTGTACGAGGCGGATTTTGGGCTTTACGCTCAGGGACTCTATCCCACGCTCACCGTGGTGCTGGTACCGGCGGACGCGGGGGGTGCCGGCGGCATGGAGTATCCGGGGCTTTTTACCGTGGGTGCGCTGGGCAGCGGGGAGCCGGGTTGCGTGCACATGAGTGAGGTGGAGGCAATGCACGAGCTGGCCCATCAATGGTGGCAGAGCGTGGTCGCCACAAATGAGGCGGAAGAACCCTGGCTGGACGAGGGCTTCGCCGATTACAGCACCGTCCGTGTCATGGCCGCCCTGGGCCGCGATGTGGCCGATTGCGGCGGCTGGCGCCTCTCCTACGCGTCCATGCGCCGCCTGGAGTACCTCACGCAGGTTGAAACGCCCATGGCGGGCAAGGCCTGGGAATTCGATAGCATGAGCTACGGCATCGCAAGCTACTCCAAACCGGCGATAGCGCTGCTGAGCCTGGAAAACACGGTAGGGCCGGAAGCTATGCGGCGCTTCTTGCAGACCTATTTCTCCCGCTACGCCTTCCGCCATCCCCGCGCCACCGACGTCCAGGCCGTCATGGCCGAAACGCTGGGTGCAGAGCTGGCGGAATCCTTCTTCACGCACCTGGTCACGGGGACGGGCTGGATGGATGCTTACGTGCGCCGCTTCGACCGGGAAGCGCTTGAGTTGGAGCGGAAGGGGACCGTGTGTTTCCCGTTGGAGGTGGAACTGGTCAACGGACGGCGGCGCCAAAGCCTTCCCTGGGGTTGCGAACCAACGACATGGCTCATCACGCAACCCGCCTCGCCCTGGCGTGAGGTCTTCATCCAACCCCAAGCCCCGTTTTGGCTGGACCTGAATTACACCAACAACGCAGCGCGCCTGGGGCCAGATGTCCCGACCGGGTTGAGCCTGGCCACGCGTTGGATGTACGCGCTGCAACAACTGAATTTCTGGGGAGGCGCGGCATGGTGAACTTTAGCACGGCTTTGACACAGGTCTGGCGCCGACCCAGGGCCTGGGTGTTGTTCTACCTGCTGGTGAGTCTGCCCGCTGCCGGAGTGGGGATGCTGCTGACACTGGCCTGGATGCCCCTGCTGCGCTCGCCTCTGCTGCGCTGGGCTCTGGAGACGCGCCGGCTGGATTTTGCGCTGGATTTCCTGTTGGGCATGCCACTGACAACGCAGTTCGAGCTGGTCCATCCCTACAATGGGCTTCCAACCCTGGGATTTACGGCGCTGGGTGTGTGTGGCGTGCTGCTGATCTGGCCCTTGTTCGGGTTGCTGTGGGTGGCACTGGAAGGCGCCGCGCTGACCAGCTACGCCGCCCCGGAGTCAATCTCCTGGCGCGCGTTCTGGCAGGGGGCTAAACGCTGGTTCGGGCCTTTTTTGCTGCTCAATAGTCTGGGGGTGGTGTTGGCCGGGCTGGCCCTGGCGGTGTTGTTGGGCGCGGGGTATGCGCTGAGCGGTATGTACCCCACCCTGGGAAAGTATGTCTCCGGCCTGGGATGGGCGCTAGCGGGTGGCATTGGCACGCTGGTGGAGCTGATGCGCGCCGCGGCGGTAGCCAGGGATACGCGCCATCCCAAAGCACTGGCCCGCTGTGCGTTCCAGGCCCTGCGGCAAAAGCCAGGAGCGATAGCTGCGCTGGTCGGCGGAGGGCTGATCGCCTATGGTCTGCTGGCCCTGGCTTACCGCGGCTTGATGGCCGTGCTGCCTTTTTCCTGGTGGCTGGCGGTGATTCTGGTACAACAAAGCTATATCGCCCTGCGCCTGGGCGTGCGTCTGAGCCGTGAGGCTGGCATGGTCGCCTGGGTGCAGGCGCTGAACGAGGAGGGGTAATGCGGATTGCCATCACGGGAGCGAAGGGCCAGCTAGGCCAGGCTTTGTGGCCTCTGCTGGAAGGACACACGCTGCTAGGGCTGGATGTGCCGGAGCATGATATTACCGATCGCGAGCAGCTGACGGAAACGCTGCGCGCCTTTCGTCCGGATGTGATCGTGCACGCTGCCGCCTGGACGGATGTGGACGGCTGCGCCCGCGATCCGGAACGGGCGTATCGGGTGAACGGGATGGGGACGCAGTTCGTGGCTCTGTGTGCCGCTGAGCTGGACGCCGAGCTGGTGTATATCAGCACGAACGAGGTCTTTCCGGGCACGGCGACCAGCCCCTACGCAGAATGGGACACGCCCCAGCCGATCAATCCCTACGGGCAGTCCAAGCTGGCGGGGGAATGGTACGTGCAGCATCTCATGCGGCGCTTTATGATTGTGCGCACGGCCTGGCTGTACGGGCCGGGCGGGCGCAATTTTCCGCATCGGATACTGCAACTGGCCAGGGAACGGGGAAGTCTGCGTGTGGTCGAAGATGAGGTGGGATCGCCTACCTACACGCTGGACCTGGCCGCTGCGCTGGTCCGATTGCTGGAAACGCACGCCTACGGGATTTATCATCTGGTCAACGAGGGGATCGCATCGCGCTATGCGTTTGCGTGCGAGATTCTGCGTCAAAGCGGGCGGGAGGACGTGCCGGTCACGCCCATCAGAGCGGCGGAGTTTGTGCGAGTGAGCACCCCGCCGCGGTACGCGCCGCTGACCAATCAAGCCGCCGCGGCTTTAGGGATTCGGCTGCGGCCCTGGCAGGAAGCGCTGCAGGACTTTTTGCGGCATTGAAATCCCCTTCCTGGATCTTCGGCCAACGGTCAGCGTAGACCGAGCACGGCGGATTGACAAGGAATGCCTTGTATAGGTTGAACATCCGGCGTCCTTTTGTCATAGTATAGGAGCCTGATATGCCCTACGATCCGCAGCGCCATCATCGCCGGTCCATTCGCCTGCCGGGATACGATTACACCCAGGTGGGCGGGTATTTCATTACCATCGTCACGCACAAATGCGCCGATTTGTTCGGTGAGGTGGTGAACGGCGCTATGCGGTTGAACGCCTGGGGCGAGATCACCCACGCCGAATGGTTCCAGTAGGGGCGACCCGACGGGTCGCCCCTACGCGGGTCGCCCCAACTACCACGTCGCCGTCGCCATCATCGCCACACGGCCCGACGCCGGGTTCGATTGGTGCCATCATCGGGCAATTCAAATCCATCACCACCAAACGCATCAACGCCCTGCGCGGTACCCCCGGCGCGCCGGTCTGGCAACGGAATTATTACGAACACATCATCCGCAACGCGGCCGAATGGCAACGCATCCGCCAATACATCCAGGACAACCCGGCCCGCTGGGAGGCAGACGGCGAAAACCCGGCTAACCTGCGGCCAGGTCAGACTGTTTGCTCCGGTGGCAGGAATGACGTAAAACCATGAACGCTGTTCCACGATGAGGAGAAAGCTCTTCTCCACCCCCAGAAAGCCCTGGAGGCGAGAACCCGCCGCGTCGGGGTTATCTGCAAACCCTGAGGATCTCAGCTTCCTGGATGCTGCCTCGGCGCACGATGATGGGCTCCTCCGGGGTGCAATCCACAATAGTCGAGGGGACGCCGTAGAGTACCGTCCCACCATCGAGGATGAGGGCGACGTCGCTGCCGAGGAGATGGGCGGCTTCAGCGGCGCTCAAGGCCGGGGGATCACCGGGACGTTTGGCACTGCTGACGATGAGATAGCCACCGCAGGCTTCCAGCAGGGACCAGAGAGCCGGGAAGGCCGGCTGCCGCAAACCGACATGAGCGCCAAAGCCCAGGCGTGCCAGTTCGGGCCGGGCGGGGACGATGAGTGTGAGGGGCCCCGGCCAGAAGCTTTGGATCAGGCGCCGGGCCTGGGGGGTAAGGTAGGCCAGGGTTTCGGCCAGGTCCGGGCGGGCCAGCAGGAGGGGCAGGGCCGGCTCCGGTTCACGCTGACGAGCCTGATAGAGGCGTGCGATGGCCTGAGCTTCAGGTCGGCAGGCGATGCCGTAGACGGTATCGGTCGGAACGATGATGAGCTGGCCGGCCTGCAAGGCGGCCAGGGCCTGGTCTAGAGCGGTTTTCTGACGGATGGGAAGAATCGGCGCGCTCATCGCAGAGTTGCAAGCCAGGTTTCCAGAGCGACCGCGGCCCCGTCCTCGTCCACCGTAGGCGCCACCCACCGCGCTACGGCCTTGACCGCGTCGGGCGCATTGCCCATGGCCACGCCGGTACCGGCCCAGCGCAACATTTCGAGGTCATTTTCGTGATCTCCCACCGCCAAAACGTTTTCCCGCGCCACGCCGAGCTCCTGCGCCAGCCAGGCCAGAGCCGATCCTTTGGAGACCTCGGCGGGGATCACCTCCATCAGAAAACGATGCGAACGCACCACGCGCGCCTGTCCCTGCATGTGAGCGGCAAACTCTTCCATCAGGTGCGGAATCTGCGCTTCTTCAGCCACGCAGAGGACTTTATCCACGCCCTGGGTCTGCAAAACCGAGTCCCACGTTTCCACCAGCCGAAATTCCCCCAACAGATCACGATAGAAGCTTTCGGAGAAATAAAGGGAACGCAGGTAAAGCCAATCCCCGGCGTAGAGCATGACATGCCAGCCGCGGGAGTCGGCCAGGCTCAGGGCCGCAGCGGCCAGCCCGGCGGGCAGGGTACGGCGCAAGAGCGGAGCCGGCGCAGTGGGAGCCTGAATCCAGGCCCCCTGATAACACAACAAGGGGAGCTGCAGGCCCAGGTCCAGAGCCATAGGTCGCAGAGCGCGGAACATACGTCCCGAGGCAAGCGTAACCCCCACGCCTCGCGCCTGAGCCTGATGCAGGGCAGCACGCACCCGCGGCGAAAAATCAGGCCGCTCCAGCGAGGCAAGCAGCGTCCCATCCAGGTCGAAGACAGCCAGGTACTGTATCGCGGAGGTCACAGAGCCTGAAGCACCGTCGCGATCAACGCTCCCCATAGTGCCACCTCGACGACCAGGGTGAGGCCCCATAAAAGCAAGGTTGCGGAGCGTTCCCGGCGGTAGACCAGGAGGCCCAGGCCGGTGTGCAGCGTCCACACCAGCGCGCCGGCCAGCGGAAAACGAAAGAGGTTTTCGCGGGTTTGTTGCAAAGCCAGGGTCGTGCGCAGCGGCAGGGTAGCAGGCAGAAGGGGATAGATGACGTAGAGCACGCCCGCCAGGGCCAGGCCCAACAAAGCCCCAGCCCAGAAAAAGGTCAGCGCCAGCGAATCGCGCCAGAAGGCCCATTCCAGAAAACGGGGACGGGTGCGCTGCGGCTCCAGGTCCTGGGTGGGCCCCATCTCCAGGCGTTGCTGCAGGCCTTCCAGAAAGGCTTCGCGCTCCTTAGGGCTCAAGGCATAGGCACCGAAAGCTGTGCGCAGCAGCAAGGTCCCCTGCAAAGACGTCGCATAACAGCGCACCGGATATCCCTGCGCATCGTGCGCCCAGCCCCAGGCCAGCCCCGGCCAGCGCACACCGCGCGCCCAGGTGAGGGGCACATCCGTTTCCACCGTGCTGATAGCGCGCAGCGGAATCAGCTCCGTGTAGCCGCCCCAGCGGAGCAGCAGACCATTGCGATCCAGACCGTATTCCGCGCGGACACTGTGTGCCAACCAGTAGCCCACAAACACCGCCCCGGCCAGAGCAGCGCCGCCGACCAGGCCCAGCAGGAAAGTCAGTCCACCGGGCGGCAGGGTAAAGACACCCAGAAAGGCCAGGACAGCGCCTAGCACCAGGGCGGCACTCAGAGCCAGGCCGACACGCCAGGTACGTTGCAAATCCAGATCCCAAAAACTCATCTCACAGGTCCTGTCGCGCTTCTAAGGCGCGTAGTAAGGTAACTTCATCCGCATACTCCAGATCCCCGCCGACAGGCAGGCCCCGTCCCAGGCGCGTGATGCGCACGCCGTAGGGTTTAAGGCGCGTGAGCAGATAGGCGGCAGTGTAATCGCCCTCCGCGGTAGGATTGGTCGCCAGGATAACCTCCTGCACCCCCCCGCGTTTAAGACGTGCTTCCAGTTCAGCGATGCGCAGATTTTCAGCAAAGACACGCTCCAGGGGCGAAAGCGCGCCGTGCAACACATGATACACACCACGGTAATGCCCGATCCGCTCCAGGGCCAACACGTCCATCGGCTCCTCCACCACGCAGATGGTACCCGCATCCCGCCGGGTATCGGCGCAAATGGCGCAGGGATCCGTATCCGTAACGTTGAAGCACTGGGAACAAAAATGCGTTTGTTCGACCAGGCCCTTGAGCGCCTCGGCCAGTTGCAAAGCCACCTCGCTGTGGCCGCGCAGCAGGTAAAAGGTGAGCCGTGACGCGCTCTTGGGTCCAATTCCCGGTAGAGCGGTGAAGGCGTCTATTACCCGTTGAATGGTAGCCGGAACAGCAGCTTGCGCCATATCACATCAGGCCAGGAATGCCCAATCCGCCGGTGAAAGCTCCCATACGTTCGGCCATCAGGTCACGCGCCTTTTTAATGGCATCGTTCACGGCACTGAGGATGAGGTCCTGAACCATTTCCACATCCTCCGGATTGAGCAGTTCGGGATCGAGCTTAATGGCTTTGACTTCCAGCCCGCCCGTGATAGTGACCTCAATCGCACCGCCGCCGGCAGTGACTTTGAGTTCTTCCTTCTCAGCTTCGGCCTGCACCCGTTCCATTTCGGCCTGCAAGCGTTGTAGCTGGCGCATCATGTCGTTGGGGTTAAGTCCCCCGCGCATGCCTCCTGCTCCCAGATTACGTTTCATATCCTGATTCCTCCCCAAAATTATCTTTCCGCTACTGGCTGATAAGTCTGCATCTATCCCCATCAAAGCTCCGGAACTGCTCCCAGTTCGTCCATGGCCCGCCGTACCACCTCATCATCCATGGGATCAGGGGGCATGGTCGAGGCGGGACGTGCCGGTTTTGGAACAGGGCGTGCCGTTGGCGTCGGAGTAGAACGCGCCGCCGGTTGCCACTGATCGGCGAGGACGCACTTCACCCGCACCGGACGGCCAAACATGCCGGCCAGGAAGTGCTCCACCTTTTGCCGGTTCTCATCCTGCCCGGCCCGTTGACACAGCACCGGATAGCGAAAACCGATGACCAGATCAATGCCCGGCTCACTGCCCAGAGGGCGCGTATCGCGATACAGGGCCTGCACCTGCGGGCCGATTTTCCGCATCGCGCCGATGATCTCATTCCAGCGAGTAACAGCCTGCGCGTAAAGGTCATCCCCGGCGGTCGGCGCTGCGCCCGAGGGTGCTTCAGGCTCCGCGGGCTGCGGCTGGGGCGCCGCAGGCTGGGGCTGGGACGGGCGCGGACTCGCCGGAGCGGAAGGAGCGGAAGAAGGAGCAGGGACGGGTGCGCTCATACGTTCCTGCTCAGGCACAAAGGCACGCTCCCGTTCAGGTGCAGGCCCAGGCAGAGCTGCTTCCACAAAAGCCAGTTCCAGGGGCAACTGGGGGTGCCAGGCTGTGCGGGTCTCATTCGCGGCCTGGCTGAAAAGCCGAATCGCCCGCGCCAGGGCCTGCGGATCCGCGCGTTGGGCCAGGGAAACGTAGAAAGGGCGCTCCTCGGCGCTGATGTCCTGCCAGCTTTCGCCGGCGCCCATGCGGATGATCAGCAGTCCGCGCAGGATGTCCGTCACCTGGCGCGCGAGTTGGCGCGCATCGGCGCCGGCATCTACGGCGCGGTTGATTATCTCCAGGCCCTGCTGGACATTGCCTTCAATCCAGGCCTGGGCCAAGCCGGCTACCACATCCCGTCTTTCAACGCCGAGCATGGCGCGCACCACTTCCAGGGTGATCCGGCCATGGGCACTGGCCTGATCCAGCAGCGTCAGGGCGTCGCGCAGACTACCGGTAGCCGCGCGGGCAATCAAGTCGAGGGCTTCGGTCTCGGCCTCCAACCCCTCGGCGGCACAAATCGCCTGCATCCGTCCCACAAGCTGGGTCAGGGCCAGGCGCCGGAACTCAAAGCGCTGACAGCGCGAAAGCACTGTAGCCGGGACTTTATGCGCCTCGGTCGTCGCCAGGATGAAAATCACATGCTCCGGCGGTTCTTCCAGGGTTTTAAGCAGCGCATTGAAGGCGGCCGTCGAAAGCATATGGACTTCGTCAATGATGTAGACCTTATAACGCAACAGGGCGGGACGCAGCACGACTTTGTCCAGGATTTCACGGATATTGTCCACGCCGGTGTGCGAGGCCGCGTCAATTTCATACAGGTCCATGGCCTCGCCCTGGCTGATGGCCTGACAATTGACACAGGTTCCACAGGGACGCTGCGCCGGTTCGGCCAGACAATTGGCCGCTTTAGCCACGAGCCGCGCCAGGCTGGTCTTACCTGTACCGCGCGGACCAGCGAACAGGTAAGCATGATGGAGCCGTCCGCTGCGCAACGCTTGCTGCAGCGTCTGCACCACCGCTTCCTGCCCGACAACATCTTGAAATGTCTGGGGCCGCCATTTTCGATAAAGTGCCTGCATAGATTCCCTCGCTTATCAGGGCCTAGTCTATCACGGATGGGCGATGACGCAAGTAGCCATTAGCCAGCCCAAACCCCCTGACCTCATGGTCAGGGGGTTGGCAAGCAAGGGACCTGATCAACGTGCGACAGGCTATTCTTTTTTCTCCAGAATGCCCTGGAAGGCGCGTAAAAACTCGATGGGCACCGGGAAGATGATGGTTGAGTTCTTTTCCACAGCAATTTCGGTGAGCGTCTGAAGATAGCGCAGTTGCATCGTCGAGGGATTGGCGGAGATCACCTCGGCAGCTTCGGCCAGGGTCTTGGATGCCTGCAGTTCACCGTCGGCGTGGATGATCTTGGCGCGCTTTTCGCGCTCGGCCTCAGCCTGCCGGGCCATGGCCCGCTGCATGGTCTGCGGCAGCTCTACGTCCTTCACTTCCACCACGCTGACTTTAACGCCCCAGGGCTCCGTCTGCTCATCAATGATCTGCTGCAATTGCATGTTGATCTTTTCGCGATGGGCCAGCAGTTCGTCCAGCTCAGATTGGCCGATTACGTTGCGCAGAGAGGTCTGGGCGATCTGCGACGTAGCACGGCGGTAATCTTCGACCTGGACCACCGCGTCGGTCGGACGCACGACGCGGAAATAGCACACGGCGTTAACCTTGACCGTGACGTTGTCGTGCGTGATACATTCCTGGGCCGGGACATCCATGGTAACCGTGCGCAAATCCACCTTGACCATGCGATCAATGAAGGGGATAAGGAAGAAAAGCCCAGGTCCTTTGGCGCCAATCAGGCGTCCCAGGCGGAAAACAACCCCGCGCTCATACTCCTGGACCACGCGAATCGCCGAAGCGACCAGGACCAGGAGCATAAAGAAAGCGGTGAACAGGAAACAAGCCAGTGAACCTAAAGCACCTTCCATAAATCTAACCTCCTTACAGGTAATTAAAATACCGTATCCGGTATGAGGCGCTCCCATTTCTGCTACGCACCATGGGACACAGGTATTGTAATCGAAACAGGGTCCAGGTCAAATTAAGCCCGGCCCAACGGATCGCCGATTGAAAGGGTACGGCAAGCTATACCCCTACCGGACACCTGCGGCGTCAGGTAGCGCCGATTGAAATCGGCTCCGGGGTGCCTGCGCCGACGCATGACCCGGTCGGCGTAGGCCGACCGCCGGCCGCAGGCCCAGCAGGTGATTTCAATCGCCGGCGTCGCCCTACAGCGATGCCCTATAGAGGAGTACCTCTGAAGTGGACAGGCAGATGCACATAGAACTGACTGCCGGGGCAACGCGCCTCGTCGTAACCGGGACTTTCGGCCCAGATCCGCCCGCCGTGAGCCTCGACGATGCCCCGTGCCAAAGTTAATCCCAGACCCAACCCGCCTCCTTTGAAGCGGGTCTTACCGGTCGAGTGTAAATTGATTTCCCCGGTAGTATAAAACTTACTGAAAATCAGCTCCAGCGATCCGGATTCAATCCCGATCCCGGTATCGCTCACAACAATCTCAATCCAGGGTTCCCCATTCTGGACAAAAGACCGTCCCCGGACGGTGATGGTACCCCCGTCGGGGGTGTATTTGATCGCGTTGCTTAAAAGCTGGTCAAAAACCTTAGGCAGCTCCTCCGGGTCGGCCTCGATCACCGGAAGCGTTTCCAGGCCCTGCAAAACCAGGGTCAAATGGCGCGAGTCCAGAGCAGCTTGGTAATCCTTTTGCAGGGCATGCAGAACTCTACGCAGATCCACGGGCACAGGTGAAAGCTTAAGAAAATCCTGGTCAATCTGCGAAACCTCCAGCATGGCCTGCACCAGAGCCTGGAGCCGTCCAGCCTGAGTGACGATTTTATCCGATACCTCGCGCAAAAAAGAATTTTTTTGCACGTCTTCAACCTGTTGCAAAATTTGAGCGTAACCCATAAAAATGGTAAGCGGCGTACGTAACTCATGGGAGATCAAAGCGATCAGGTCGCTCTTTTTGCGATCCAGTCGCTCCAGTTGCTCATAGGCCTTACGCAGTTCCGCCGTGCGCTCACGCACCTTATCCTCCAGCTCGCGGTTAAAGCGCAAAATCTGAGCATTGGCCTCGCGCAGGCTTTGCGTCAGATCGCGAATGCGCAGATGGGTGGAAATGCGGGCCAGCACTTCTTCATGTTGGATGGGCTTGGTGACGTAGTCCACCGCCCCACTCTGCAAGCCGCGCACCTTATCTTCCGTGCTGGTCAAAGCCGTCATAAAAATAACCGGAATGCTGGCCGTATCGTGATCGGCTTTCAAGCGTTCGCAGGTCTCAAAACCATTCAACCCCGGCAACATCACATCCAACAAAATCAAATCGGGCCGAGCCTGTTTGGCGCGCCGCAGGCCGGTCTCACCATCCTGAGCCACCAGGATGCGGAAGCCATACCCCGAAAGATAGTCAAAGAGTACGCTCAGGTTTGTGGGATTGTCGTCCACAATCAAGAGCGTATACCGGCTGTAATCCAAAGACGTAGTGTCCATACTCGTCCCCTCGTGCAAAGCAGAAGTCTATCCCAAAGTGCGGTCTCACCCCTCCGACGCTTCAACAGGGCCGATATGTTGCTCCAACAAAGCCAGCAGGCCCTTCTCATCAAAATGACGCGCCAGTTGAGCCAGCCGCTCTCCAAACGCCCTGTAACGGGCATCCTCCCTGGCCAGGGCTTCAGCGCGTTGCCAGACCCCTTTCAAATCACCCAGAACAGCCAGATCGTACAGCGCCTGCAACACATCCAAAGGCGGCACTTCCGCGCCAGCCGGAGTTGCGCTTTCAACTACAGCCGCCGGTACAGCATAAATCCACTCCAGGTTCAAGTGCTGTCCCAACGCCTGTAACAGGCGCTGCACATCAATCGGCTTGGGCAGGAAGAGGTCGCAGCCGGCCAGTTTGCTCTGGTAACGATCGAGTTCCATCACGCTAGCCGAAATAGCAATGATGAGCGTATCGCGCAGGTCGGGCATCTGGCGTATGAGTTGAGCGGCCTCAAATCCCGTCATCTCCGGCATGACCATGTCCATCAAAATGGCGTCGGGATGGATGGCACGGGCCTGCTCCAGGGCTTCCCGGCCATTGCTGGCTTCACTCACGATGAAGCCCAGGGGCACCAGCAGGGCGCTTAACATCTCCCGGTTATCGCGTTTGTCATCTACAACCAGAATTCGGCGGGGAGCACCGCGGTAACCGATAATTTGCCCTATCGGCTCAGCTTGTTCGACCACTGCAGGTGGCTCAGCCAGAGCAACTACCAGATCAAACCAGAAACGGCTACCCTGCCCGGCCACACTGCTGACGTGAATCTGGCTGCCCATGTGCTGAATCAAGCGCTGACTGATCGCCAGTCCCAGGCCGGTGCCGGAGGCCCGGTAGCGCGCATCCCCTACCTGCTCAAAAGGCTGAAAGAGGCGTTGGAGCTGTTCCGGTGTCATGCCGATACCGCTATCTTCCACGGTGAAACGCAGACAGACTCGCTCCGTCGCGTGAGTGTCAAATGAAAACGCAAGGCTCTCGACGCGCAGACGTACGAAGCCCTTTTCGGTGAATTTGACGGCGTTGCCCAACAGATTTAACAACACCTGACGCAAGCGCTTTTCGTCCGCCAGAATCGCCTGCGGGAGGGGGGCAATCGGCTCGTAGTGGAAGAGCAACCCTTTCTGCTCGGCACGCACACGCACCATCTCCACCAGCGTCTTAAAAAACCGCTCCAGATCAATGGCGTTCGTTTCCAGCTCCAGTTTGCGCGCTTCGATTTTGGAAAGGTCCAGAATGTCGTTGATCAGGGTGAGCAGATGTTCGCCGCTCTGCTGAATAATAATGAGGCCATCCCGTTGCCGCGCGGAGAGCGTGGGATCGCGCAGCAGAATCTGCGCGTACCCCAGGATGCCATTGAGTGGCGTGCGCAGTTCGTGGCTCATACTCGCCAGGAATTCGCTCTTAGCCTGGCTGGCGATCTCAGCCTGTTCGCGGGCCTGTTGCATGGCCGCAAACAGGCGGACATTTTCCAGAGCCGACGTAGCCTGAGCTCCCAGGGAGAGCAGTAAATTAATCTCGTGATAGCCCAGGCTTGCTTCTCCCAGGCCATTGCTCACCAGGATCAACCCCAAGACAATGCCCTCATCTTTGGGATCGCGTCGGGCCACCAGGGGCACCAGAACCAGAGGTCCCAGATTTTCCCGACACCGGAAAGCCTGTTCTTCAGCATCGCTCATGCCGTCGTCCGGATCGTCGGAAATAACCGGCAGGCGGGTGGTCATAGCGCGCTGCCAGAGTCCCTGATCCAGATCGGTCCAGGTCTGGGGGAAGCTTAAAGGGGGCCCCTGAAGATCATGGTGCAAAATCAAATGCTGGTCCGGGTCCAGAACCAGCACCAGATAGCGCGCCGCCGGAATAAGTTCCTTCAGTGAGGCTACCAGAGCGGAGCTGATCGCCGCGTAAGTAGTAGCCCCCAGAATGGCACGGGCGGCCTGAAGCAAAGCCTGCGTCTCTCGCAAGGCCTGGGAACTCTTTTGCGCAGATTCCTCCGCCTCGCGTCGGGCTTCCTGAGCCTCGGAGAAAAGCTGGGCATTGCGAATCGCCACAGCGATCTGTTCCGCTAACATCTGTAGGGCCGTCTGGTCCTCATCGCTAAAATAGGCCGGCTGGTCCGAAAGTAAATCGAAAACCCCCAGAACCTGTTCTCCCAAACGAATCGGCAGGGCCAGTTCTGCGCGTGTTTTAGGAAAGCGGTCAGAAAGCAGGTGCACGGAAGTGGCGTACACATCGTGAACGTTGACCGGATGCCGCGAACGAGCGCACAGGCTTACCAGACTCAGCTCCGCGTCAAGGGATAGGGTGTCGTCCAGCGAAACCTCCAGGTTATTTCCTCTCTCATCTGCGCCGGCAACCCGCACCAGGCGCCGATGTTGAGCATCGAGAAGGTAAATCATAGCACCATAGAGCTTGAAACTGCGCACCGTCAAAACCACCACTTGCTGCAGCAGGCTTTCCAGGTCCAGGATAGTGCTGATCTGGCGCGTCACCTGAGCGGCGACTTCCAGATGGCGGGTTCGCTCGGCAATGCGCATTTCCAAAAAGCGCACCGTATCCTGTAACTGAGCCGCCATCAGATTAAAAGCCTGGGCCACATCCCCGAATTCATCGCGCGCTGTGCTGGGGATGCGCGTCTGCCAGTTGCCCGCTGCGAGTTGTTTTGCGCCTTCAGCCAGGGTGTTTAAAGGTGCCAGCAGACGTTTAAGCAGAGAGACCATGCTCAAGCTGATCGCCACGAAACCCAATAGGGCAATCAAGCCCAGATACGGGAGACTGGTGGCCAGGGTTTCGTAGAGGTCGGCCCGGGGCTGACTGACGACCAGGTAGCCCAGCCAGGGGTCAACCCAGGCGTACACCGCCAGCTCAACACGGTCATCCCAGACCGTAACCACAGGCTGCGACGCGCCATTGCGCAACGCCTGAAACCAGGCTTCCTGCGTTAACACACTACCTTGCCAGCGCGGATCGGGGTGATAACGCACATGGCCGCCGCGATCGACAAAATAGACCAGCGGGGCTACGGATTGCGTGAAGGGCTGGACAAACCGGGGTAGAAAAGCTTCTGGCGGTTCCAACTTTGCAGGATCAAATGTGCCCAGAAAGCGCATCGTATCCTCCAGGTGCGTCTGCAGGGCAACATAAGCCAGATGATCCAGGGCAATGCGCGCCACCAAAGCCATCACGCCCGCCCCGACCAACAGGGCAAGCAGGCTGCTTCCCAGAGCAAACAGAACGATGCGGGTGTAGGTTTTCATAGCCTCCTCTTGCGTCACCCCGCTTATTGGCTGGCCAGGAGAGCGTGTTTAAGAGAGCATCAGAGCCAGAACGATGTTAGCCAGAAGGACAAGACTGATGATACTATTAACGTTAAAAAATGCGATGTTGACCCGCGAAAGGTCATCGGGAGAGACCAGCGCATGTTCATAGGCCAGTAAAGCCGCAACAGGAATCAGGCCCATAAAATAGCTCAAGCCCAGGTGCGCACTCAAGCCCAGAAGCAGCAGCGGGATGAAGAAAGCGATGTGCATGAGGCGGGCCAGGCGCAACGCCGCAGCGACACCGAAGCGCGCCGGGATGGCGTACAGCCGCGCCGCACGGTCAAACTCCACGTCCTGACAGGCGTAAATCAGGTCAAAGCCACCAATCCAGAACGTGACCGCAAGCCACAACAACCACGCCGGTCCATCCCTCGCGCCGAACAGCGAGCCGCGCACGGCGACCCAGGCCCCCAGGGGTGCCAGACCGTCCGTCATCCCCAAAATCACATGCGAAAGCCAGGTAAATCGCTTCGTAAAAGAATACCCTAGCAGCGCCAGAAAGGCGCCGGGCAGCAGCCGTAAGGGCAGAGGCCCCAGGCGCCAGGCCGCCAGCACCAGCACCCCGGACGCCACCAGCGTCCCCGTCCAGGCCGTGCGCAGCGAAACCCGCCCGGTTACCAGAGGCCGCTGCGCCGTCCGCGGATTGCGCGCATCATAGGCCAGATCGGCAATGCGATTAAAAGCCATGGCGACGGTGCGCGCGGCCACCATCGCCACGGTAATCCAGAAAAACTTCCCCCATCCCGGCCAGCCCCGCGCAGCCAACACCATGCCCAGATAGGCAAAAGGCAGGGCGAAGATCGTATGCTCGAATTTAATCAGCTCCAGAAAGGTGCGGATTCTGGCCAGCATGAGCGTCTACCCGCAACCGGTCACCGGCCCTTCAGGCCGGATCGCGGAAATTGTAGATGTGATCCTGGTAACGCCAGACTTTCCCGCATCCCGGACAGGTCAGGTCGTGCTCCGCCGGCAGGCCCAAAGGCGCACGGCAATCCGGACAGCAGAAGAAGCTATCCTCAGCCGCCACAGGACGGTCTTCAGAAGCGCGGGCCCGCACAAACACGCTGGGCGACCACTGCCACCAGCGCCCGGTAGGCTGCACCAGACCGTCCAACGCCACCAGAAGGCGCGTCGGAAGCAGGCGCTTAAGCCAGCCTAGCCGGAAATGCGACACAGTGCGCACGGCTTCACGCTGCAACCCCAAAGCGTCCAGTTGCTGCCAGATCCAGCGTGGATGGAAGTCAAAATTCAACGCCACAAACTCGACCGGTTCCAGCGTAAAGGGGGACCAGGTCTGTCGGCGCAACACGTACCGCACCAGCGCTTTCAGGTTATGCTTATTCGCGAACTCCATCACCAGCGCTCCGCGCGGAGCCAGCAAAGCAGCCAGGTTCTGCAGCACCGCCGCGGCATCCGTGGCATGGTGCAGCGTGCGGATCATCGTCACCGTATCGAAAAGCCCATCGGCAAAGGGCAGGCGATAGAAGTCACCCTGCACAAACACGTAGCGCGGTTGTCCGGCCTTGCCGCCATCACCCAGGCGCGCCACGGCCTGCTCCAACTGGGTGCGCGCATAATCCAACAACACCACCGTCTCATAGCCGGCATACAAATCCGCCAGCCGCCCAAAGCCCGCCCCAATTTCCACCAGACGGCGTCCGGTTGGGGGCAAAAGGGCGCGCAGGGCAATCCGCTCTGCGCCATCCTCATAAGCCCGCGCGCCAGTCCAGAATTCGGTGCTGTAACGCGAGCCTTCGTAACTACAAATGGGACGTTCACTCATGGTTGAGATTGTGGCTCCTTTTTCATTAAAGTGTCCTGCAATTGCTGCTGGACTTCCTGGGGCGAATTGGGGAGGCTTTTCACAAACTTATTGATCGGGCGGAAAACGTCGCGCAGATTTTCGATGGCTGGCCCCATCCCGGCCTCATCCAGCTTGATCTCCACTGGCACCTGCATCACCACCGGGACCGTCGTACTCACCGGCACCATCATCTCCAGGCGCACCGGAAGCACCATCCCCTCAGGCAAATTCAAACTCACTACCCCGTTAATGGACCCAAAGGGACCCAGGGAGAAGTTGGCGTGAGCCTGTAAGGGGACTTCCTCGACCAGCACCACCTGCGTCGTCTGCTCCAGGGGCAAATCGAAAATTACCGGCAGGCGATCGTCAATATGCACCGTGGTTTCAATCACCGTTTCACCCAGGCCGGCAAAGGCATTATCCAGATTGTCCAGCAAGGGCTGAACGATCCCCGTCTTGGCCTGGAAGATCGGCCCAATCGCCAGAATCAACACCAGCACCAGCACAAAGTTGACGATGAAGGAAAAAACAATGGCAAAATTTTTGAAAGCCTGCCAGAAGCCACCCCAGCGCGCCTTGCGCGCTTTTCTGGCCGGCGCAGCCGCCGGCTTCTCATCCACAGTCACCGCATCTACCACTACTGTCTCTTCCATGGCCCGCCTCCTCATCAAAATCTGATGCCCTGCGCCCAGGTTATAAATTATCTTACCATGGCTTACCAGAAGTGGCAACTCTACTCCTGCAACCCTGGGCAAAGATCATCCGGCTCGTAGAAAGGATTCGCATACCCAAAACTATTCAGAAACTCCAAGACCGCCTGACTTTCAGCACGCGCGCGCACCGCAGCGCAAGCCTGCGTCACGTCGGCCCCTTGCTGCTGCGCCTCCCAAAAAGTCCGGGCCAGAAGCACTACCGCATAGGCCGGGCTTTCTGGCGGCACACCTTTCTGTAACTGCTGATAGTGGAAGCTGGCCATGTCGGGTTCACCGCGCAACAGTTGCACCTCCATCAGGCGCCAACGCGCCAGGGCGGTCAGCCAGGCCGTTTCGGTAGGCCCATCGGTATTGGCTGCCCAGGGCAGAAGCTGCTCATCCGTGATCGTCGCCTCGTAAGCCTCCCGCGCCTCAAGCAACTTCCCTGCCGCCAGAGCGCGTTCCCCTTCCAGGAATTGATGATAACGATACTGAATCGGCGGCCAGAGCATCCCTGTTTGCGTCAACACCTGACCATTCCAGCTCCAGACCTGCGTGGGCAGCCGTTGCGGCCCGGCCCCTATCGAACCGATGCCCCCGCTGGTCACATACAACTCACCCTCGCGCACCTCATACGTAGCATAAGCCACATCCAGCGGCCCACCCAGGCGTTCCACCAGCGCCTGTCCATCCCAGCTTCCTACGTGCGTCTCGTAAAAACAGGTATGCGCTCCGCAGCCTACCCCAGCCCAGAGTACATCAGCGATTCCATCCCGCGTCAAATCCTCCAAAGCAAAAACGGCCAGACTCGTCCACTCCTCCGCTGTCGCC
>DAOTZR010000128.1:0-4139 GCA_034434315.1 Anaerolineae bacterium | reverse complement strand
GACAGCCCACACAACGATCCACATCCACGACGGCCAGACGTTTTACCATAAGCCCTCCGGTTCAGGATTGGTGTATGAAAGTCCGATGCCAGGTTTGCAGGCGTTCGGCATGATGGCCGGTTACCAGAATCAGATGATTGCCCAGAGGTTGGGTGAGGAGTTCGGAGACCGGGTAGGAATCGTGCAGTTCGATTTCGGCCTGGGTGCGGCAGAGATTTTCATCCTGCGCCGTGGGGATGAGCGTGCCCTCGGCCAGCCACAGGCGGCGCAGGTCCGTCCCACCCAGGCGCAACAAGGTTACCGGACCGGGCGGCAGGGTGCCTTGCAGCCCAACGCCCAATCCCGATTCAAAATGGGAGCGCAGGGCATAGCGGCTGACCAGACGACGGGGCACGGTGCAGTGTGCCAGGACGAGCGCATTGCGGGCGGTATTGATGCGGGCGGGGTTGGCCATCCAGGGCACCTGGTCCAGCAACCAGGCCGACCAGAGCATCCCTAGCGTGCTCACCAGGTCGCCTTCGCAGCCGCCGATGAGACCCGTTTCGGTGAGGCGGGCCAGGGCGTAACAGCTGGTGGTTTTGCGGCGCAGCACCAGGTCGAAGCAGCGCACGGTCAGGGCCTCCAGGGCCTGCTCGCGCGCCAGGGTTTCCAGGGCAATGGCGATGCGGGCGGCATCCTGGAGGGCGCTGCTATCGGGTTCGGCGATGACCTGGGCCCCGCGGACGAGGTCGGCCATGGCTTCGGCCAGGTCGGATGCGGGGAGCGCGTCGAAGCGGGCCAGCAGCGCCTCCATGGGGATGGGGACGACCTGCGGTCCCCAGACCTGCTGCACCAGCTCCGGCGCCGGACTGCTGGCCACGAGCCAGTCCGAGGGTTTGCCGATGAGGCCAAGGCGGGTGCGCTGGAGCTTTTCCCAGGTAGCGAAGTCGGCAAGGGCCTGGCGCAGGTTTTGCCAGCCCTGGGCGTCATCAGGACCGTTCAGGTAGACAATACGGCCTGGCGCGCCTTCCTGCCGGGCGCGGGCCAGGGTCTCCAGGGCGGCAGGCAGGGCGTTGTTGCCGGGGTGAGCCAGCAAGAGCAGCCCGGCGCGGGGATGGTCGGCGCGGTAGGCCTGCCAGGCTTCCAGGGTCATGGCCTCCGTGCCGCCGGTGAGCAGGAAAAAGACCGGGGCTGTCCAGCTTGCGGGGACGCCTGGATCGCCGAGGATTGCGGCGCAGGCTTCCAGGCCGGGGCGATACGGGTCCAGCAAGGCCGCCTGATCCAGCGCATCGGTGAGGATGGACGCCATGGGTAGACAGGTAAACGGCATAACGACCTCCTGACTGTTCGACCGGGCGGGATAGAGCACCGGTGCGGCCCGGTCTGGACATGCTGGCATCAGTATAAGCGGGTTGCGGGGGAAGTCAATTGACGAGGGCGTTGCCATCTACCCGTGGAGGGTGACCCTTGTGGTTACCCTTACTCTTTTCAACAGGTTGGTGTAAACTGATTAAAGTGAATCGGCGAGGGTATTCGACGACACTGGATCGAGGGTTTGGTGTTAACCTGATGGCCTGGATCTCTGGTCTTGCAAACCCAGAGCAGGAGCGGAAAACACACTCATACAACGAGAGGATAGGGTATGACTGACCTTTCGGCTAACCATACGCTTTCATCAGAACCCCAGATTATGGTTGCGGTCCGCGATGCCGATGATTTGCGGATGCTCTTGCCGCTTGCGCGGGCGTTGGCGCAGATGCGCGGGGCTTGTGTGCATGTGCTGACGATCACCGACTCGCCAAACCGCCCTGACTGGGCTTATCAACTGGAACTGAAGTGCGCCGGGTTGAGCTGCCGTTTCACCCATCTTACCGGACGCAACGTGGGCAAGCTTATTCTTCGGGCGGTGGAATATGAGCGTCCGCAAGTGCTGTTGCTGGGGTGGAGCGGTTCTACCGGCCAGGGACGGTACCTGCTCGGTCGCACCCTGGATCCGGTGATTCAACAAGCTACCTGTGAGATCATGGTGTTCAAAGGCCCTCTTCCGGCGGATCTACGGCGCATGCTCATCCCCGTTGCGGGCGGTGGCAATGCCCCGCTGGCCTTTGCTATTGCGCAAGCGCTTGCCCCGGAGGCTACCCTAACGGCGTTATACGTTGGGGCCGATGAGAGCGCCGTGTCCACCGGGCAGGCGCTACTTCATCAGCTCCAGCAGACCTGGCAATGGCCCGCCAATGTCGAACTGGAAGTTGTGCAGGATGACCAACCCGTGCGCGCCATCGTGACTGCTGCGCGTAAGTACGATCTGGTGTTGCTGGGGGCAGGACAACCCAGCGCCGCCAGTCGTTTCCTGTTCGGCGCTATTGCTCAAAGGGTGTTGATGCAGACGGATGCGCCGGTGTTAGTGTTTCGGCGTGAGCAAACGCAAGTGAGCGTGATGACCCGGCGCATCTGGACCGGCTTATTCGACTTATTGCCTACCTTGACCGCCCAGGAACGGACGGAAGTCGAACGTGTGCTGCGGCGGGGTGCCCGGCCTTCCATTGACTTTTTCGTGATGATTACGCTGGCGGCAGCGATAGCTGCCTTCGGCCTGTTGCTCAACAGCCCGGCGGTGATTATCGGCGCCATGCTCGTCGCGCCGCTGATGGCGGCTATTTTAGGCGTTGGATTAAGTATCGTCGTTGGCGATATGCGCCTGTTTGGACGCGCGCTTGGCGCTACCGTGCAGGGGGCCTTGTTGGCCGTGCTCACCGGGTGTGGGATAGGTTTACTGACGCCGGGAGCTTCTCCTACTGCCGAAATCCTCAGCCGCGCCCATCCGACCCTGCTTGATTTGGGGGTGGCCCTGGTTGCCGGAGCGGCCGCGGCTTACGCGATCTGTCGTAAAGACGTTTCGGCAGCGATGGCCGGCGTTGCTATTGCCGCTGCTCTTGTTCCACCTCTGACGACTGTTGGTCTTCCTGCGCTGGGATATAGCCGGAGGGGCGCTGCTTCTTTTTCTTACGAACATGGTCGCAATCACTGCCGCCAGCGGCTTGATGTTGCTATGGCTGGGCTTTCAGCCGCAACTGGGCGACACGAATCGCTGGCGCGTGTTGCAACGTGGCTCGAGAAGCCTGCTCGTGTTGCTGCTGCTCGTGACTTTACCCCTGGGCTGGTTGACGTATCGTTCGGTGCGCAGCACTCACTTAGAGCGTATGGTTGAAGCCGCCTTGCGCGCCGAATTGCCGAGCGCGGACACAACGATTGAACTGATTTCGTGGCAAGTCACCGACGATGGCGATGTATTACGTGTGGACGTGGTGTTGCGCGCTGAGCAAAATCTCACCTATCAGGAGGCGGAAGCATTTCAGCGGCGCCTGGCCCAGCGCCTGCAGCGCTCAGTTGCCCTGACGCTCAGCCTGGTGCCGACAACGCGCCTGCGCGCTTACATTCCCCCGACGCCAACACCTACCGCTACATCCACACCCACGGCTACGCCAACCCCAACCCCAACGCCGACACCAACGGCCACGCCTACTCCAACCCCCACCCCAACGGCCACGCCTGCTCCAACGCTAACTTTCACCCCTACGATGACGCCTGCTGTAACTGAAACGCCAGGGCTTGAACCTGGTCTCACGCCAACGGCCACACCGTAGGTGGGGTAGAGGGTGCGGGTAACGGGATCAATGTTCAGTTTGAGGGACTGCTCTACCACGCCCAGAAGCTTCCCCTGGCGCGCGCCGATCAGCGCGTGCCAGGATGCCCGTCTCCCTTACCCAACACTTCAGGATAGGCCTGAATCTGCTCCGTCAGGTCGCGATCGTAGCGGATGACAATTACGCGGTAGCCATACGCCCGTAGCTCTTCCCTCAGCGCGGCGTCGCGGCGACGTTGTTCCGGTTCGTCGTGGACCGCGCCGTCGCAAAAGACGCAGACGTTGGGCGCGTAGAAGAAGTCGGCGTTGCAGCGCGGTTCGGGGATGGCATGCTGCGCGTCATCCGGCAGGCGATAGCCGCCCGCCGCCAGCACATCCAGGAAACGGCGCTCCAGATCGGAGCGGGCGTCGGTCAGCGAGCGCAGCCAGGCCAGGTGTTCGGCATAGGAGCGTCCGGCGACCCGCGGCAGGGTGCGCGCGTGCGTCAGCGCCACCAGCACCTCGCGCACCCGGCGCC
>DAOTZR010000127.1:0-24911 GCA_034434315.1 Anaerolineae bacterium | reverse complement strand
CATGCAGCGTGAACTTGGCTTGACTGTACTTGACGGAAGCGATATGGACTGGCAAACCATCCCTGAACCTTTTCGGGAAGCAGGGCGGGAAAAACGTTCTTGGGCCATTCCTATTCCTGCTTTTACTGTCGATGATCAGGTCTATGCGCGTTGTCCATCGTTAGTTATTGCCACTGTTGATAAATTCGCCCGCCTGGCATACGAAGGCGAAGCGGCAGCGCTTTTTGGCAACGTTACTCACTACCATTCTCGTTACGGCTATTATCGTCAGGGGAATCCTCCAGAGATAAATTCTGCCCGTAAAGGCTATCAACCCCATCCACCCCAAGATAGACTTTATTCTGCTGTCCAGCCATTTGCGCCTCCTGACCTGATTCTGCAAGATGAACTCCATCTCATCGAAGGACCGTTGGGCAGTATGGTGGGTATTTACGAGACAGTAGTTGATTATCTCTGTCAGCGGGAAGTGAATGGCAAAATGGTACGCACCAAATACATTGCCTCAACTGCCACAGTCCGTCGCGCAGACCCGCAGGTTAAGGCTCTTTTTGATCGCTCGCTGGCGCAGTTCCCGCCCCCCGCGCTCTCTTCGGATAATAGATTTTTTGCCGTAACCCGGGAATCCCATCCACTTGATACCACCCGCCCTGGACGATTGTATGTGGGTATTTGCGCACCTGGAAAAGGCGCACAAACCCCAATTGTCCGTATCTGGTC
The DNA here is from genome assembly GCA_034434315.1 of Anaerolineae bacterium. Lineage (GTDB taxonomy): Bacteria > Chloroflexota > Anaerolineae > B4-G1 > SLSP01 > DAOTZR01. Next base: position 24,194 of record DAOTZR010000127.1, on the reverse strand, counting down.
GTCCCTTTTACAACGCGCAGAAGATTTGCGGGCGAGTGGACAGACAGATGACAGACTTGATCCATTCTGGACACTGGTTGGCTACTTCAACGCCCTGCGAGAACTGGCAGGTGCGCTCTCGCTCTACCGGCAAGACATTCCAGAATGGCTGAAGCATCGCACCCTCAGACGCCGGACGCTGGATGAATACCACCACGTGGAACTTTCCAGTCGTTCGAAATCTACTGAACTACCCAATCTGTTGCGGAAACTGGAAACCCGCCGTCCGTCTGCATCCACACCTGATGCTGTTTTTGCCACTTCGATGTTTGGAACCGGTGTAGATGTTGACCGTCTGAGCCTGATGGTGGTACATGGTCAACCCAAAACTACATCTTCCTACATTCAGGCGACAGGGCGCGTGGGACGCAAGACCTGTGGGCTAGTGATTACCTTCTTTCGCGCTACCCGCCCGCGCGATCTGGATCACTATGAATTTTTCACTGGCTATCATCGCGCCCTGTATCGGTATGTAGAACCGGTTACAGTTGCACCTTTTTCACCACGTGCCCGTGAACGTGCTCTGGGACCGGTTGCTGTTATTCTCCTGCGCTTGGCGCGCCAGATTGCCGGTGTGAAGTTGGATGAACTCTGGCGAGTCGAACAGCGAATCGGCGGCGGATTTTTCTCAGGCGCACACCTGATGAAGGACAAACGCTACAATCCAGAAGTCAAAGCCATTCCACATCTGCTCGAAGAACGCGCTCAAAATCAACCTCCAGGGCGTCAGCCTTTACCGGATCATACCAGACGTGAATCAGAATCTGAGCTCGACCGGTGGCGTATCATTGCTGAACAAAACCCCGACCCCGACAGGTTTGTGTATAGCGAGCCAGCCGTAACACGGGCTCCACAGCGCCATGTAGTTTTGGGCGATTCGCAGCACCTCGGGCGGTTTGAAGTCGCTTTTGAGAACGCGCCCCAATCCCTGCGCGATGTTGAAGAAACCACCATGTTCGAGGATTAAGCCATGCCACAAATTCGCCGTTCTCAATTTCTAACGACCTATGGCCCTGGCGCAATCCTTGAAGGCGTCAATGGGCCGCGTGTCATTCTTTCCCCGGAACTTTCTGATATTTTCTCTCAAATAAACGACCTGACGCGTTTCGAAATTACTGACCAGAGACTTTCTCAGGGATTGCTTGAAGGTGCAGGGATTTTGCGCCTGCCCTCCAATGCTGAACTTGGCAAACCAGAAACCAAAGCAATTTATAAAACACGCCGTTTCCCTTCCTGGTCATTATGCACAACGCACAATATTCTGTATCGGAAAACACAGGATGATGAGAAAGCCTGTCCGCAATGTTCTCCGGTGGAAGATAAAAGGGAAGCTTGGCGTGTTGCCAGCCGTCAGGCAATCCGCTTCGTGCGTGCCTGCCCTGCTGGACATCTGGATGATGTGGATTGGGTGGGAATTATCAATCACTTACAGGATGATTGTAGACCTTCTTACTTGTTGTGGCACGGCAGCGGTGCTTTGAAAAACATCACGATTGAATGTCCTTTATGCAAGGCAAAAATAAACCTGGGTGTGGCCTATAGCCGACCCTGGCCCTGTTCCGGGCGTTTTCCAGAGAAAGAGGCTGGAAGCGACCCATTTCGCCCTGGCTGTCAAGAAAAGTCTCGCATCATCCAGCGTGGTGCAGCCAACCTGCGTATTCCTGAAATTGCCTCTGCGCTGGTCATTCCGCAATGTGACACCAACCTTCATCGCCTGTTGCAGATAAGCTCTGTTTATTCCGTGGTAGTTGCGAGCGAGACCCGCCCTTTTGCCAGCAAGCAAGAATTCGTCAAAAATCTGGAGAGCCTAGTTAAACGCAAACAACTTGAACAAGAAACACTTCGTCAAATTGATTCGTACACCGAAGAGGAAATTTTCCAGGCTATTGGGCAGATTATTGGTCTGGAAATTTCCAAGAACGCTTACGAACTGCGTCGCGAGGAGTTTCAGGCTTTGCTCCAGGCTGCTGAAAAAGGGCACCCTCCAGAACCACCCAGGCGTTTCGGCGAAGTTCCAAATTTTGAAGTCCAGGTAAGCCAGGTACGTCCGGATGTTTACTGGAACAATCTTAATTTTCGGGTTACGCCTATCAACCGTTTACGGGTTTTGATGGTGCAACACGCCTACCGGCGCATTCCTGCCGGCAATATTATACAGGCGCAACCGGTTTCCACTGTCTTTGAGCTACCCTTTGTCCCTGGCCGCAAATGGTACATTGGAGCCGATCTCTCTGGAGAAGGGATCTTTCTTGACCTGAACTTGAAAGACCGGCCTGACAATCAACCATTCCTGGGTGGCAAGATAGCAGAATCCTGGTGGCAGGCATGGCACAACCCGGATGATTACCTCAGTCAAAGTTTATTGTCAGGCGACAAACATCAGTTTCACCCGCTTTTTGTCTGGTGGCATACTCTGGCACACCGGCTCATTAACGCCCTTTCGGTGGATTCAGGCTATTCCTCTGCCGCCATCCGCGAGCACATCTTTCTGGACGTGGATGAAAAAACCGGAGAGGCAAATGGTGGTTTGCTGCTTTACACAGCTCAACCCGGCGGCGATGGCACGCTGGGCGGTTTGATTGCTTTGGTACCCGAATTCGAGCGCGTCCTGTAACGTGCCCTGCATAACCTGGATACCTGTTCAAATGATCCGTTATGCGGAGAAGAGAGATTTAGAAAAGGCAGCTACAACGGTGCGGCCTGCTATGCCTGTTCGTTGGTTTCAGAAACATCTTGTGAACATCGCAACATGTCACTTGACCGTAACCTGCTGTTGGAGGGGGTGCGATGGGCAAGATTCAGATAGTGGTTAGTGGTCTGAGCTGGATGGGCAGTGGCATTGGTTCGATCGAATCTGCCATCGAGAATTTGCTAGAAAATGCTCAACATGAAATTTTACTGACAGTTTACTCAATTGGAAAAGCTGATCGTGTTTTTGACTTACTTGAATCGGCTCTGGCACGCGGTATTCGGGTACAAATGGTGGTCAATCGCTTATCCGAACAACACGACTCGATTCGATTCAGACTGAACACCTGGCAACAAACATACGGGCATTTTTACCTTTATCCGTTTGAACCGGGTGACGAACGTGGCGAGTTACATGCCAAAGTACTGGTCGTTGACCGTAAACGTGCCCTGGTTGGGTCTTCTAATTTGTCATATAATGGATTGATACTTAATCATGAAATGGCCGTTCTTGTTGAAGGTGAGGATGCCTCTGTAGTTGGGGCAACCATTGATAAGTTTATTGGGACCTTCTCTCACGTCAATTAAAATTTTCCGGTGTGAAGGATGTCCCCATTCCTTTGCCTGATTTTTGCGCAACCGGAGGTCCAATCACGCTTTACCAGCTCAAGTTACCCGTCGTGGGTCTGCGCCGGCAGGCGAGATACATCACAGCAGACGCACAGGGAACCGATTTCCAATCGGCGCAGAGGGGCGATACACAGGCTTACTTCTGCTGCTGTTTTTCGTGAAATGGTATCTACCGGCACAGCCCCGTTGCGCCTCTACTTGACCGTTACCTGCGCCTCGTTATAATGCCCCTAAAAACGGAGCAACCCGATGACCCAGATCAACCGATCCGCCCTGTCTTGGGGCGCGTGGACTTTACCCCTGGCTTTTGCCCTGCTCGTGGGCCTGGGGGGCCTGGAGGGCCGGGCGCTGAGCGTGCTTTCCATGCTCTATCTGCTCCTTTATGCCCTGCTCACCCTCCCGTCTCTCGATGCTGCCTATGCTGGCCTGTTCGGCGTCATAGCTTTCCTGCCCATTGCCAGCTTTCCCTGGGCTCTGGCCGGCGCGCATCTCACCTTGCTCGATTGGAGTCTGGTGTGCCTGGTCCTGGCCTGGGCCTGGGAGGCCCGCCGCTGGCCGACGTGGCCGCCGCGCTCCTTCTTCGTTCCGCTCGTCGTTTTCCTGGCCCTGGCCAGCCTGAGCGTGATCGCCAACAGCGCCTGGCTTCCCCTGCGCCTGACAACCTGGCGCCGCTTCGTCGAATACCTGCTGGGCGCCGGCCTGATCCTGCTCCATCTGGACGGGGTGAACACTCAGGCCCGCTTCGAGCACGTGCTGCGCTGGCTCATCCTTTCCTCCGCCGGCGCCGCGGCTCTGGGCCTGACCCTGCACCTGCTCTCACCGACGCGGGCCGAAACCTTCCTGCTCAACCTGGCGCCCCTGGGCTACCCCCGCACCGATGTCCTGCGGCACCTGCTGGGCGATCCCGCCCTGCCTCTGCGCGCTACCGGCACGCACTTCGACCCCAATCTCTTGGGCGGATTTATCGCCCTGGGTCTGATGCTCAGCTTCTCGCAGCCCTTTGCCGTGCGCCGACTCTGGCCCTGGCCGGCCCTCATCGCCTTCTGGCTGCTCGACGGCGCGGCCCTCCTGGCCTCCTACTCGCGGGCGGCCCTCGTCGGCAGCGTTGCCGCCCTGGGAGTGCTCGCCCTGTTCGACGCCCCCCTGCTGTTCCTGGTCCTGGTGGCCCTGGCCGTCCTGGCGCTGATCCTGCCCCTGACGCGCCCGTACCTGCTGCACCTGCTCGCCGGCTTCCTGGGACGCGATGCCGCCACGCAGATGCGCTTCGAAGAATACCGCTCCGCCCTGGTTTGGATCCGGCGCTATCCCTGGCTGGGCGCCGGTCTGGGCGGCGTCCCGGACCCCGACCTGATTGCACGGCCCGTGTCCAGCGCCTACCTGTTCATCGCCGAACGTTGGGGCTTGCCGGCTTTGGGTGCCTGGCTGGCTACCCTGGCCGCGACGCTGCGCACCGCCTGGGCCACCTGGCGCCACCTTCCCCCTTACCTGGCCCCGCTGGCTCATGCCGTCTACGCCGCTTTCGCCGGATTACTGGTCATCAGCCTGCTGGATCACTACTGGGTCAACCCCGATTTCTCGCACACCGCTTTGCTTTTCTGGTTGATGCCAGGGCTCGTGCTGGTGACGCGCCGTTTGCAATCGGATCGCCGCAGCTTATGAAACCGTGGGGGAGGTGGCGCCGCCGTAGCGTTGGGCCTGGGTGCGGCATAACCCGGGGCTGGTGGCTGGTTTTGCTCCTCCTCAGCGCCTGCGCTGCCCCTGCGTCGCCCCCCGCACCGGGGCTTTACCTGGTTCAGCGCAAGGCCGCCGGTAGCTGGGAGCTGGTCCGTTACGTCAACCCGACAGGCCCGGCCTCGGCCCCGCTCTCTAGCGACCTGGAGGGCTACGCGGTCGGGCCGCACCTGGCCCTCCTCACCGCCCAGAGCATTGCCCTGGCGGATGGTTCCCGTTTGGAGACGCTCCACACCTGCGCCGCGCCCTGTCGCGCCTTGAGCTGGTCCGCCGACGGCGCCTGGCTGGCCTGGGTGGAAGAAAACGAGGATACGGAAGCGGTCTGGCTCTGGTCCCGTGAGCAGGGTGCCAGGGCCAGCGGATTGACGACCGTGGGCGAGCCGGCCTGGTCGCCGGTGCAGGCTACCCTGGCCGTGCCCCAGGCCACTCACCTGGTATTGCTGGATGCCGGTACGGGCATCAGCCGCACGCTGGACTATGCCGTGCGCGGCAAGCCCGCCTGGGCGCCCGATGGGACGCGCGTGGCGCTCCTCCTGGCCTCCGGCGATGTCGCCCTCATCACCTTAGACCCCTTCGCCGCGAGCGGCCTCTATCAACCCCCCGATTATTTTGTGCAGCGCGAAGCCCTGGCCTGGAGCCCCGATGGCCGCTGGCTGGCGGTGACCGAACGCCGTTTTATCCTGCTGGAACACGGCGCGGGGGACGCTGCGCACGTGGATTGGGGCGGTTCGGAGACGCTGGGGCCGCAGGCCTGGCTCTATCCTCTCGACGGCGGCGTGCCGATCCCTTTGCCCGGCGATCCGGCGGCGGCTTTTGTCCGGCCTGCCTGGTCCCCGGATGGGCGCTATCTGGCTCTGGCGCGGCTACCCATCGGGCAGATGGATCCCCGGCCTGAGGTGTGGGTTTACGCGCTGGACCCGCCGCGCCTGGAGCAAGTGATTCCCAATGCGGCTGCGCCGACCTGGCGCTAAAGCCCGACGCCGTTGTCCAGGAGGCGGCGCGCCAGCTCCTCATCGCGCCGCATCTGGGCGCATAAGGCCTCAGCCGAATCAAACTGTAGTTCGGGGCGCAGGCGCTCCAACACGTCGAGGGTGATGGTGGCGCCGTACAGATCGGCGGAAAAATCCAGCAGGTAGGCTTCGATAAGCGGGCGGGTGCTGGGGTAGGTGGGCCGTATGCCGATGTTGGTCAGTGCGACAAATCGGCCCAGGGGGGTATGGGCGCGGGTGAGATAGACGCCGTAAGCCGGCAGGAGCCGTTCGGCGGGGACCTGGACGTTGGCGGTGGGGAAGCCTAGCTGCCGCCCCCGGCCATCCCCGTGGATCACCGGTCCGCGCAGGCGATAGGGGTAGCCCAGACAGCCGTTCGCTTCGCGGATGGCGCCGGTCTGCAAGGCGCGCCGGATGCGGCTGCTGTGGACGGGCTGGCCCTCCCAGAAGACCGGGGCGATGCTTTGAAGCTGATAGCCATGCTGCGCCGCATGTTGGCGCAGGAAAGTCACATCCCCCCGGCGTTGGCGCCCCAGGGCGAAGTCCTGCCCGACCCAGAGCGAATGCAGTGGCACGGCCTGCAGGAGTTGGGCCATAAACGTCTCCGCCTCCAATTGGGCCGTCGCCCGATCGAACGGCAGCACGATGGCCCCGGTCAGCCCCAGGGCTTCTAGCAGTTCCAGCCGCTCTTCCAGGGTGGTGAGCAGGCCGGTGTAGGTGGGGTCCAGGACTTGCTTCGGCAGGGGATCGAAAGTGAGCGCCCAGGCCGGGCGTCCCGTGGCGCGAGCGGCGTGCAGGAGGGCCTGATGCCCACGATGGACCCCGTCAAAGGCGCCCATGGCCAGAGCGACTGGTTCGCTTGCGGGAAAAGCGCTCAGGGAACGCACCAGGTGCATGGCTACAGGCCCTCCCAGACCAGTTCCGGGTGCCACAGGCCCTCAGCCTGGGGCGTGAGGAGTCCCAACCAGCGCCCATCCGGGTCGAAGGCCAGCAGGTGCTGGACCGGGGCCTGGTCCGGCAAGGCCAGCGTCTGGCCTTGCCGCATGGCGCGGGCCAGGGAGGCATCGAGGGTAATCCGGGGCCAGGCGCTCAGGGCCGCTTCGGGCGCCAGGAGTGCCGCCTCAAGCTGGCTGCTTTCGGCCAGGGCCTGGATGCGCTCCAGGGGCAGGCTCTTCTCCAGCGTGAAAGAGCCTACGGCCAGACGGCGCAGCTCGCGCAGGTGTCCCCCACAACCCAGGCGCTGCCCGATGTCGCGCGCCAGGCTGCGGATGTACGTCCCCGCCGAGCAGGTGACCGTCAGGCGCAACAGTGGCGGCGTCCAGAGCAGCTCATCGAAGGCATAGAAGATCACCCGGCGCGGTTCCGGGGTCACCTGCTCGCCGCGGCGGGCGCGGCGATACAGGGGCTCGCCCGCGACTTTGATGGCGGAGTAGGCCGGCGGAATCTGAAGCTGTTCGCCCAGGAAGCTCTGGACAAGGACTTGCAGGGTTTCCAGGTCGGCCTGGACCGGGGCGGTGGCGAGCACCTCACCTTCTGCGTCGTCGGTGGTGGTGGTGACGCCCAGGTGAATGAGGGCCTGATAGCGTTTCACAGCATGGGTGAGGTAGGGCGCCAGGCGGGTCGCCCGTCCCAGGAGCAGGATGAGCAGCCCGGTCGCAGCCGGATCCAACGTCCCGGTATGGCCTATGCGCCTTTCCCCGCTCCAGCGGCGCACGCGCGCCACCACATCGTGCGAGGTCAGGCCGGCGGGCTTATCTACCAGCAGCAGGCCTTCCATAGCGTCAACGATCCCTGAGCAAGTGGCGTAACTGCGCCAGGACCTCGGCCACGACCGCATCCATGGGACCGGGGCAGGAGAACCCGGCGGCTTGGGCATGGCCGCCGCCGCCGTAATGGCGGACCATCGGCGTGAGGTCGTAGCCCTTACGGGCGCGCAGGCTCACCTTGACTGTGCCGTCGCGCATTTCGATGAAGGCGGCCATGAGCTGGGCCCCGCCGGTCTGCGCGATCAGATTGCCCAGTTCCAGGTCCTCATAATCCTCGATGCCCAGGCGCAATTTGCTTTCCAGGGGCAGGGTGGTCCAGGCGATACCGTCATCCAGTTGCAGGCGGCTGAGGGCCTCGCCTTGCAGGCGCAGTTGCGCATAGGGTTTGGCGTCGAGTGCATGGGCGACAACCTGGTGATAATCGCCGCCAGCGCGCACCAGGTGCAGCACCAGCTCCAACACCTCTGGGGTGACGTTGGCCGTTCGCAGGCCGCGGGTGTCGGTCAACAGACCGGTCAGCAAGGCCGTGGCGATAGGGGCGTCCAGCGCCACCTCCAGGGCAGCGATGACCTGCAGCATCACGCAGGCCGTAGCCACGGCCTGCTCGTCAATCACATCCACATCTCCAAAACCGGTGTTGGTTTTGTGGTGATCAATCACCAGCAGGGGGATCGTTCCCCGCCATTCGGGCCGATACAGGCCGCCGGTGCGTTCGAGATTGCTCTGATCTACGGCCACGACCAGGTCCACCGGGGCGCCTTCCGGCAGGGTGGTGAGCACCTCTGGCGCGCCGGGAAGGTAGGCATAGATCGGCGGCAGCGGATCGGCGCAGGCCACGAGGGGCTGTTTGCCCAGTTTCAGCAGGGCCAGGCGCAGGGCCAACGCCGACCCGATGGTATCTCCATCGGGTCGGTGATGGCACAGCAGGAGCGGATGCTCACTTGCGCGCAACAATCGCGCTGCGTCTGGCAGGTTATTTCTCCAGTTCATCATCGCTCTCGTCGAAGAGCTCCTCGTCCCAGGCGGGCCAGTCTTCTTCCTCAGGCTCAGGCTCTGCGGCTTCGGGCGCGTCCTCCGCGGGGAGGGTGGTGCGCAGGCGCTGCAGCAGCTCCTCGATGTGAGCGCCCTGGGCCAGGGATGGGTCGTACCGGAAGACGAGCTGGGGGATATTGCGCAGGCGCAAGATCGGCACCAGGCTGTTGCGCAGCCATCCGGCAGCCCGTTCCAGCGCGCGCTGAGTCTCCACAATCTCCTCCGGTGTGCCTATGAGACTGTAGTAAACTTCGGCCCGCGTCGTGTCGCGGTTGATTTCGACCCCGGTCAGGGTGATGCGGGTGAGCCGCGGGTCGTTGGTTTCTTCCAATAGAATCTGGCTCAAATGGCGCAAAATCAGCGCATTCATGCGACCTTGAAATTTCTTGCTCATACGGTCTTTTCACGCTCCATGATGTAGAATTCCAGGCGGTCTCCCACCTGAACTTCATTGAAGTTTTGAATGCGCACGCCACATTCAAAGTTTTCGCGTACTTCACGCTCGTCCTTGTTGTAGCGGCGCAATGAGGCCACCTCGCCCTGGTGGACCTGGGTATTGTTGCGCCATACGCGCACTTTGGCATTACGTCGCACGACGCCATCGGTCACAAAACAACCGGCCACACGCCCCACGCTGGGAATATCGAAAATCTGGCGCACCTCGGCATGGCCAATAACCTTTTCGACGTAGGTCGGGGCCAGCAGACCCTTCATCGCCTTTTCAATATCATCCACCAGTTCGTAAATGACCTCGTAGAGCTGCACGCGCAGGTTTTCCATTTCCGCCGCGCGCTGGCCTGCCGGGTCTATGGAGACGCGGAAGCCGACGACGATAGCGTTCGAGGCCACGGCCAGGTTCACATCTGATTCGGTAATGTCGCCCGTGCCGGTGTGAATGATGTTCAGCCGGACATTGGGCACTTTAATCTGTTGGAGCGAATTCACGATGGGTTCGATCGAACCCTGGACATCGGTTTTGAGGACCAGGGCCAGTTCAGTCGCCTGGCCTTCCCGCACGCGCGCAGCCCAATCGTCCAGGGAAAGGACCCGCCGCTGAGCTGCCTGGGCCTGTTGCCGCGCCTCTTCCTGGCGCTTCTGAGCGATGGAGCGGGCCGTGCGCTCGTCCGTCACCACCTCCAGATGATCGCCGGCGCGGGCCACATCGCTCAGGCCCACGACTACCACAGGCGTCCCCGGCGTCGCCGCCTGTAAACGACGGTTGCGTTCGTCATAGAGCGCGCGCACGCGACCGTAGACCAGGCCCATGCAGAAATAATCCCCGGCGTGTAGCGTCCCGTTTTGCACCAGGACCGTGGCAATCGGCCCCATACGTTTATCCAGTTTGCTTTCCAGAACCGTGCCGTAGGCCATGGCATCGGGGTTGGCGCGGATCTTCATCTCATCGGCTATCAGTAGAATGGCTTCCAGCAGGTCCTCGATGCCCAGTTTTTGCTTGGCCGAAACGGGGATGATCATCGTATCACCGCCCCATTCATCCGGCACCAGGCCCAGATCGGCCAGTTGTTGTTTGACGAAGTCCGGGCGTGCGTTGGGCTTATCAATTTTGTTCAGCGCCACAAGCACCGGCACATGGGCGGCGCGGGCGTGATTCAAAGCTTCCACCGTCTGGGGCATCACCCCATCATCCGCGGCTACAACCAGCACAGCAATATCGGTGATGTGAGCGCCACGCGCCCGCATCGCCGTAAAGGCCTCATGGCCCGGTGTGTCGAGGAAGGTGATCTTGTGTCCATTGTGTTCAACCTGATAAGCGCCGATGTGCTGTGTGATGCCACCCGACTCCTGCGCTACCACATTCGTGCGGCGGATTGCATCCAGCAGCGAGGTTTTGCCATGATCCACGTGCCCCAAAATCGTCACCACCGGCGGACGGGGCTTGAGTTTGGCCGGGTCCTCGCCCTGGGTGAGAATCTGCCAGGGCGCGAGCTTTTCGGCTTCTTGCTCTTCCACCTCGCTAAAGGGCAACTGGACTTCAATCCCAAACTCACTGGCGACAAGGGCCGCCGTGTCAAAATCAATCTGCTGATTGATGTTGACCATTTCGCCGCTCTTGAGCAGCGTGCGAATCACTTGAATGGGTGTAATCCCCAGCTTTTCAGCCAGGTCACGCACGGTAATAACTTCTGGAATGGTTACTTTCTCATTACTCATTCTTCCACCTCCTCGATTTGTGCCGTTGGTTCGGGTTCCAACGTTTCGGGTAATTGCCGGGCATAGGCCTCTAAAGCCGCCAGAGTCTCAGGTCCCAGGCTGGTCTTAAGGGCACGGGCCAGGGCGCCGGTTTTCAAGGCCTTGCGCCAGCACTTCTGTTGAGGGCACAAATAAGCCCCTCGTCCACTGCGCTTGCCGGTCGGGTCCACCACCACCTCGCCTTCCGGCAGGCGTACCAGGCGAATCAAAGCACGCTTGGCGTCTGTCGTCCGACAGGCCACGCATGTCCGAATGGGAATATGCTTGACTCGTCCTGCCATGCTCTCACCTCCACCTCACCCTGCCATGCAGGTAAAAAACGGACGCCAGAAAATGCTCTGGCGTCCGTAAGCCATCACGCAAGGGAGCCGTCAAGCCCGATGCCTCACGCCATCGGTCCTACTCCCCCACAGGCCAGAGCCAGGAAAGCGTTCATTACTCCAGGCTAATCCACGAGATCGTCGTCCCAATCGGCTTTGCCGGGACGGCGCACAAAATATTTACCTTCTTCATCGTCGTAAAAAACGGGGCGGATCTTCCGCTTGCCTTTGCCTTTAACCCGCGCCTTTTTGCCGCGTGCCGGGGCTTCCTCTTCCTCAACCTCTTCCTCTTCGATTTCTACCGGCACTTCAAAGCGCCGCTTGTCGAACAGGGTGGAAAGGTCAGGTACTTCTTCTTCTTCCGCGGTTGATGGCGTAGGAGCGGGTGTGCCCTCAGGTTCGGCGATCCCTTCGGGTATCGCAGCGATCACCTCCGCTTCCGGGACAGGCGGCAGCGCTTCGCTGACCGGTTCAGGTTTGGCCACGGCTGGCGCAACCTCGACCGCTGGCGCAGCCTCAACTTCGCCCTCTTTCAGTAGAGCGAAGCCGCCCGCAGCCAGCGCGTCTTTCACTTCGGCCAGCACGCGCGCGCCAAAGCCCTCAAGCATGAGCAGCGCCTCATCTCCTTCGGCCAGGCGCTCCAACACATCGCCCACCGTCAACAGCCCATGCCGGACGAGGTGACTGCGGGTCTTGCTGGACACATTCAGGGTTTCCACCGAAAGCTGATAGGTGCGAGCCGGGACACGCGCGCGGGCACGAGCCTGGGCTTCGCGTGCAGCGGCCCTGGCCTCGCGGGGCTGTTGCCCTGACCGGGGCACATCCTCGCCTCGTTCGCGGCGGTTGACAGCCTCGCGGACGCTTTCGATGAAAGTCTTCAGCACCTGCTTCTCCTCATCCGTGTAAGGCGGATGTTCGCCGATGATCGCCTTCACCCGTTCAATCAGGGCCGGGCCCTTACTGCCTAACAGGGCAGGATCGGTCTCCGCCTGTTCCAGAGCCCACTCCAGAGCCTCTTTCAAGCCCTGGATATCCACGCGCCACCCCGTCAGTTTCGCGGTAAGGCGGGCGTTCTGGCCGTTTTTACCAATGGCCAGCGAGAGATGCTCATCCAGCACCACCAGGTTCGCGGTGCGTCCGCCGGGATGCTTATCATCGAGCACAATGCTGAAAACATGCGGGACGCTCAAGGCATTAACGACAAACCGCGCCTGGTCACTGGTCCATTCGATAACGTCAATCCGCTCGCCGTTCAGTTCGCGCGTCAGGCTCTGGATGCGCACGCCGCGCGGTCCAATGCAGGCTCCTACCGGATCCAGGCCCGGTTGGCGCGAAGCCACAGCGATCTTAGCCCGACCGCCGGCCTCGCGGACCACGCCTTTAATTTCCACGCTGCCATTGCGGATTTCGGGCACTTCCAGCTCCAACAGGCGCTTGAGCATGTCGGGATGGCTGCGCGAGACAATGATTTCCGGAGCGCGGCCCGCTGTTCGGGTTACCTTCAGCACGTAGACGCGCACCTTGCTGTGAATCATGTAGCGCTCGCCGGGGATTTGCTCGCTCCGGGGCAGGATGGCCTCCTCGTTGCGATCCAGGTGCAGCACCACCGCCTGCGAGCTGACCGATTGCACGGTGCCGATGATGATTTCGCCAATCTGGCGGGTGAGCCGCGCCTGTTGGCTTTCGCGTTCAGCCTCACGTAGGCGCTGGGTAATCACCTGCTTGGCCGTTTGCGCCGCGATGCGCCCGAAGTTCTCCGGCGTCACTTCCAGGGTGATCGTCTCTCCCAGGCGCACGCGCGGATGCGTCTTGCGCGCCTCTTCGAGCGTGATTTGCTGCGCAGGGTCTTCGACCTCTTCTACGACCTGTTTGGTGACAAAAATGCGCGCCACGCCGGTATCCAGGTTGATGTCAGCCGAAAGGTTCATGTTCGACGGTGCGTTCCAGTCACGCCGATAAGCCGTCACCAGGGCCGCCCGGATAGCATCCAATACCACCTCGCGCGAGAGGCGGTACTCAGAACAAATTTGATTAAAAGCCAGCGTGAATTCGCTTTTCATCGGTTATAATCCTTGACTTCCTGTCCTATCCTATCCTGTTTCAACGTACCGGCTGTGAAGCCTGCTTATAAAGAAAAGTGGGGCTTGCCCCACTTTTCTCTCACCACACCCAGTCTGTTTATAACGCTGCGAATTATAACACAGGCAGAAAGTTTTAGCAAGAGGTAGCGCCTGATGATTACCCATAGCTTGCCCCTATTTGTAGGACAACCCGGCAGATCTGCTATCCCGCCTGGGGCTTGTGCCTGTTCTACCCACGGATGGGCAACGGCGTTGCCGGGTGGGCGATGGCATTGCCGTCGCAGTATTGTTCATTTTCCACCGTGGAGTCGAGTATCAGAGGCCGCGATCTTGCGCCCGCGCCGCTTTGTGGTATAGTGGCCTCACGTTTAACCACACGGCGCCTCGGATGAGGCTTAATGTGAGGAAGTCCGGTGCGAGTCCGGCGCTGTCCCGCAACGGTAACCTGTCCATCCCAGGAAGCCCGATACTCCACCGTGTGGTGCTCGGGGTGCCTTCGCGGACAGAGGTTACCGGGCTGCAGTGATGCTTTGACTGCGCTCCCCTGTCGCGAGGGGAGCGCTTTTTGTGTTGAGCTCCCCTGGCGCCCTCCATAAACATCAATTTCTTTTATGGAGGTATGGTATGCTTCGCAAAGTTACGCTGGTTCTCCTTGTTGCAGGCCTGGTCCTGGCCTCGACCGCGCCGCTGCGCGCGGCTCAGCCCGAAACTGAGGCTGCCCTGACCTGGTTGCGGACCGGGCGGATCGCTGAACAGCCGCTCCAGAATCCCGATGGCGGCTTCAGCAATGGCTTCGCCCCCGCTTCCGATTTGGGGGCGACGGTGGAAATCCTCCTGGCCGGCGCTGCTGCCCAGAGCGACGTTGCAACCTGGCGGTCGGCAGAGGGTTCTGGCCCTATGGATTTCATCCGCGCTCAGGTGCAGAGCGGGGTGGTGACCGATACCGCGCGACTCAGTCGCGTGATCTTCGCGGCGGTAGTGACCGGTGAAGACCCGCGCGCGTTTGCCGGGCACGATCTCGTCGCCGAATTGCTGGCAACCCAGGCCGAAACCGGCCAGTTCGGCGATTCGCTCTACGCCCACAGTTACGCGCTGCTGGCCTTGCACGCTGCCGGGCAGCCCCTCCCGCAGATGGCGCTAGAGTTGCTCCTGACTCAGCAGCAACCCGCCGGGGGCTGGGCCATGTTCGGCGGCAACGCGCCGGATTCCGCTGACACGAACACTACCGCCCTGGCGATCCAGGCCCTGGTCGCTGCCGGCAAGACGGATGCCGCGCGTAAGGCGCTGGATTACCTGCGTCAGGTCCAGAATGAGGATGGCGGTTTCCCCTGGCAGAAGCCTTCGCCCTGGGGAACGGCAACCGATGCTAATTCCACGGCGGTGGTGATTCAAGCCCTGCTGACCCTGGGTGAAGATCCGGCGATCTGGAAGCCTGCCGGTCTAAGCCCCTATGATGCGCTGCGCGGCCTGCATCACGCTGCGACGGGCGGCTTTGTCTGGCAAATTCCCACCACGCCCGCCGGAGCGGAGGCCGAACCTAATGTCCTGGCCACGGCTCAGGCCATCCAGGCCCTGGAGGGGATGACGTTGGTGCAGGTGCGCGCTCTGCCGCAGACCGAACCTGTGCCGCCACTGCTCCCGCAATCGGGAGGGTACGCCGCTCCTGAACTGCTCCTGGCCCTGGGCCTGGGGTTTGTGGCCCTGGGATGGGTCACGCTGCGCCGCCGGCGATGATGCCTGAGCTGCGGAAATTCAGCGACCTGGGCGGCCTGCTCCTGGGGCTGGCCCTCCTGCTGCGGCTGGGTGGCAGCGTGCTGGCCCAAGCGGCGCCCCATGACGCCGGCCTGGTCATCGTCCATGCCGATGGGCGCGTTACCACGGCCTGCGTGTCTTTCACGACCGAACGTATCAGCGGCCTGGACCTGTTGCAAAAAGCCCAGGCCATGCCCGTTGTCTCGGTCAACGGCGGTGGGGCAGCCGTGTGTAGCCTGCAGGGCGCCGGATGTCCGGCTGATGATTGTTTCTGCGCCTGTAAGGCGGCTCCCTGCCGCTATTGGGCCTACTTCCACCGCAGTGCCGATGGCACCTGGGCTTATTCGGGCGTCGGCGCTGCCGGCTGGTCGCTGGGGCACGGGGATGTGGATGCGTGGGTCTGGGGGGATGGAACCCAGGCCCCGCCCGATCTGGATTTTGCGGATATCTGCGCAGCGCCGGCTCCAACGCTTCCGACGACCGCTACCCCTGTGCCGCGTCTCACGCCGATTCCAACGCCCAGCCACATAGCTCAACCCGCGGGCGGCATCGGCTCTTACGCCTTGTTTGGGGTGTTCCTGGCCCTGGTGCTGGTTTTGGGGATGAGGCAGAAACGATGATGCAGCGCTATCTGTATGGTCTCGGCAGTCTGTTGGGGTTGGGCGCTTTGCTCGCGCCGCTGGTCCTGCCGCTCACCTCGACAACGGCCACAGCGGGGGTAACCCTGGCCGTGAGTTTGATTCTGCTGGCCCTGGTGAGCGAGGCGCAGGAGCTGCTGGCCTCGCCTCAGACCCTGGCCCTGCTGGCCATGCTCACCGCCGTCAACGCCAGCCTGCGCTTCATCGAAAATGCCATTCCCGGTCCGGGCGGCTTCAGCCCGGTGTTTTTTCTCATCATCCTCACCGGCTATGTCCTGGGGGCGCGGATGGGGTTGCTCCTGGGGGTGCTCACCTTGCTCGTTTCGGCACTGATTACGGGCGGCGTAGGCCCCTGGCTCCCCTATCAGATGCTGTTGACGGGCTGGGTAGGCCTGGGCGCTGCGTTGCTCCGGCCTTTGACCGCGCGTTATCTTCACAGCGAACGCTTCTGGCTCACCCTTTACGGCATCGCCTGGGGCTTGCTTTACGGCTTCCTGGCCAATTTGTGGTTCTGGCCTTTTTTCAGTGATCCGCAATCCGGCTCTGGAGTGCGTAACTATCTCCTGTTCTACCTCACCACCTCCCTGGGCTGGGATGTGTTTCGGGCCGCCGGCAACGCACTGCTGCTGCTGGCCCTGGGTGCGCCAACCCTGCGCATCTTGCGCCGTTTCCAACGGCGGCTTTCCTTTCGGGTGATGTCACGCCCATGACCCACCCTCTCGCCTGGACTGTATGGCTCCTGGCCGCCTGTGCGGCAGTGCTCAGCACGCGCAATCCGCTGTACCTGCTCCTTATCCTGACCGGCAGTACGCTGATAGCCCAGCGGCGGCTCTTGCATCCGCTCTGGCTGATGCTCCCCCTGGCCGCTCTGTTTAACGCTCTGATGACCCGCGCCGGGGCCACCGTCTGGCTGCGCCTGCCGTTTTCCGGCGCCGCCATCACCGCCGAAGCCTTCGTATACGGCGCGCTGAACGGCCTGGTGCTGCTCACCCTGCTCACCGTCTTCCAGGCCTACAGCACGGCCCTGCGTCCACGCGATCTCCTGTACCTGACGCCGCGCGCTTTCTATGGCCTGGCCTTCACCGTAACCCTGGCTCTGACCTACCTGCCCCTGTTACAACGCCAAGCGCAGCAGATTGCCGAGGCCCAGCGCATCCGGGGACAGCGGATGCAGGGCTGGCGCGCCTGGGGACCATTGCTCCTACCGCTCCTCATCGGTAGCCTGGAGCGCAGCCAGGCCCTGGCAGAATCCCTGGCGGCGCGTGGCTTCGTCCTTGCCCCATCCCGGCCTCGACGTACCTTCACCTGGGGGCTAGGCCTGGCCCTTTTGGGCCTGCTGGGGATGCTTCTGTGGCCCTGGGCCTGGGGGGCGCTGCTCCTGGGCCTGGGCCTTATGGGATGGGAACTCTGGCGCGGCGAGCGCCAGGCCCCGCGATCCCCCTATCAACCTTACCCCTGGACCTGGGCCGACACAGCCGGGACCCTGGGCGCCGGCCTGGCGCTGGCCGGCCTGCTTCTGGATGAAGCCTCGCGCACGTATTCGCCCTATCCCGCCCTGACATGGCCGCCTTTTGCGCCTCTGGTTGGCCTGGCGCTGCTGGGCCTGAGCCTTCCGCTCCTCGTATCGGAGCCGTCCCATGCTTGAAGTGAGCCACCTCACCTTTACCTACCCGGACGCGCCGCGACCCGCTCTGCGTGAGGCCACCTTCACCCTGCCGGAGGGGAGCTTCACCCTGGTCGCCGGCCCGTCGGGCAGCGGCAAATCCACCCTGCTGCGCCTGTTCAACGGCCTGGTCCCGCACTTCAGCGGCGGTACAGTGCATGGGAGCGTGCGCGTCGCCGGCCTGGATCCGCTGGCCCTGGGGCCGCAGCGTATGAGCGCCCTGGTCGGCTTTGTCCAGCAGGACCCGGAAGCCCAATGCATCACCGGTTACGTCGAGGACGAAATCGCCTTTGGCCTGGAAAACGCCGGCTGGCCGCGCGAAGCCATCCGGGCGCGCATCGCCGAGCTGCTGGAGACGCTGCATCTGGAGCACCTGCGCGGGCGGCGTCTGGAGACCCTTTCCGGCGGCGAATTGCAACGGGTCATCATCGCCAGCGTCCTGGCTCCGCGCCCGCGCATCCTGGTGTTGGACGAGCCAACCTCACAACTCGATCCGGCCAGTGCCGAGGAAGTCCTGACGCTGATCGCCGCACTCAAGGCCCAGGGGTTGACCGTAGTGGCCGCCGAGCATCGGTTAGAGCGGTTACTGCCCTTTGTGGATTTTATTGTAGGGATGAAAGAGGGGGGCTGGGTCCAGATGGGCACGCCGTCGGCCCCGCCTGCGTTTATAGCCCCGCTGACATGGACGGGTGGCGCCGCTGAGCCGCGTGGCGCAGGGCCACTCGCGGCGAGGGATGAGCTGCTGGAGGCGCAGCACCTCACGGTGCGCTATGGCGCTTTCACGGCCCTGGAGGACGTCAGTCTCACGCTCCGCGCGGGGGAACTGCTGGTACTGGTTGGGCCGAATGGGGCGGGGAAGAGCACCCTGCTCCGAACCCTGGTAGGGCTGCAAAAGCCCGCTGCCGGGCGCGTCCTTCTCGCCGGACGCCCTCTGAGCCATGACGTGGCGCAAAACACGCGGCAGGTGGCCTATCTTCCCCAGGACCCCGATGCCCTGCTTTTTGCCGAGCGGGTATGCGACGAATTGAGCCTGACCCTGCGCAATCACAGGCTGGATCCGGCGCCCATCGCGCCGGAGACCCTGCTGGATGCCCTGGGCCTCCGGCCCTATGCCGACGCCTATCCGCGCGACCTGAGCGTGGGGCAGAGGCAGCGTGTGGCCCTGGCGGCCTTGCTGGTCACCCGTCCGCGGGTGCTCTTACTCGATGAGCCGACGCGCGGCCTGGACTTGCCGACGCGCCGCGCTCTGCTGGAGCTGCTGCGTCCCTGGCGTGAGCAGGGGGCCGGCATCCTCATCGCCACGCACGACCTGCCGCTCTTCACCTCCGCTGCCGATCGCGTCCTGGTGTTGGAACAGGGGCGTTTGCGGCTTTAAGCAGACGGCCCAAACTGCTGTTGGGAGGTCGAAAGGTCTGCGCAGGCGTGGAGCAGGATCATGAACGTTAAGAATTTAACCGGGCAACAGCTGGATAGCCGAATGGGAGTGGGGAGAGCAAGCCCGGCGCTGATGCGGTGACTGCAATCACCGCGTTGGGCCTGCGGCCAACGGTCGGCCGACGCCCGGCACCGCAGGCGTCCCGGTTGTAGGGGTATACCCTTTTAATCGGCGATGTCAGGGGGCTTCGCTCTGAACAGAGCTGGGGTAGGAGCTCCACCTTGTAGCTGGATAGCTTCGGCCTCCGGCGCTCTCCGCGATGGAACGTCGCGCCGTCCGGTTGCCCATCACGCGCCACCGTGCCTTGTTACCCGATTAAATTTTAAAACGTCATTATCCTGTTTTCTTGCGCAGGACAAATCCCGCGCTACATCGGCAGCAGTCTGTTGTCACGGCGCCTGAAATCAAGGTGGTGAAGGATAAGTCCTGTACCATGAACACCGGCCCAACAAAAAAGCCCCGGTTGGATGCCGGGGCTGTGTGACCCGCACAGGACTCGAACCTGTAACCAAGGGATTAAGAGTCCCCTGCTCTACCTGTTGAGCTAGCGGGCCAGCGCTTGTTTCTTATACCACACTTTAGCCGAATGGCAAGTGGTTTTTGAGCATTGTATCCTGAAGTTACTCAAGGCGCCTCAAGGTGTTTCATTAGCTTAAATTTTGTAGTTTACCATATTGGCTCTCATCCCCTGAAAAGAGGCGGGAATAAAGTGAAATGGGTTTTGTGGTCGGCGAAGCTGCCCGCAAAACCCATCTTTAAAACCCTCGCTCGCTCTTGATGATGTTTAACCATTTAAGCGGGTAACCATGCATGGCATCGCGTAAAGGGCAACCGGACGGCGAGACGGGCCAGCGCGGAGGGGCCTCTGCGGCGCCAGACGTCGGCCTGCGCCGACGCATGACCCGGTCGGCGTAAGCGATCGTTGGCCGCAGGCTCAACGCGGTGATTGCAATCACCGCATCAGCGCTGGGCTTGCTCTCCCCCTCGCATTCGACTACCCAGCCGTTACTCAATTAATTTAATGTTCATTAGGGGCGAGCGGGGGATTTGGGGGGGAGAAGGGGTAAGGCGACTGAAAGCGTAAATTCTGATTAATAGAGCACCAGGTGTTTTGCGATGCAATACGGGTAATCATCGGGTTTTTACGGGATTTGTCAGGCGTCCAGATAGTTGTACAATCAGAACAGGCTGTGTGGGCAGCGCAGATAACGACGTGAGTGAGATGCAGGCATAGGATCCGGAAAGCGTTTCGCCTGGTCGCAAGTGCTTTATTTCAGGTAATCCTTGCCAGTGAACCATCTCTGGCCTCATCGTGTGCAGGAGAATGGCGAGGCCGGCCCTTTATTAGAAACCGAATCAGCATTATCACCAGAGCAAGACAGCGGTACAAATTTATCCGTTAGGCATGATCAGATCTTCAATTGGAGTGTGACGGGTCGGAGGGAGAGATGATACAATCCGAAACGGACAGGTTTTTTGAGGAACGTTTCACCGGTTCTTTTTTGCAGCGTTTTGCCCAGGAATTCTTTGGCAATACGGCCCAGTATCCAATTGCGAATATTCTGCTGGAGATTTTACTTAAAACCTCGGTGAGTTTTACCGAACCCGATCCCTATATCATCCTGTTTGCGGCGGGGATTCAGGCTTATGTCTTGACCCGCTGGCAAACTACCGGACGTCCGCGGCGTTTTTGGGGTAACCTCATTGCTCCCGCCATCTATACGGCCATAGAAATGGGATTCGAAGGTTTTGAATTCTTCCAGCCCCCTCATCATTGGGCCTTTTGGATTTACGGGGTGATCATTGGGCTCCTTCAAACCCTGCGTCCGCGCATGTCACTCCCGCTACAATCAGCCCTGATTGTGTTCGAAAACATCGTCCGGGCTTCTATTCTCCTCCTCATGTACGTGATTTTCGAAAGTTATGTGAATCCAACGCAGACCATAACGTTGCAGGCCTTTTTTAGCGATAAGAGCCATGTGTTCATAACCCTGGCTTTAACCCTGACCGGTCTGAGCCTGGGGCTGGCTAACGTAAGTGGGGAAATCTATTTACGGACTTTGCGCCAGCTTTCGGCACAATTACGCACCTATTCAGAATGGCTGTTGGGCGCAGAGTTATTGTCCCAAAGCCTGCGCAATCCCCAGGCGTTGCAGATAACACGGCGTGAGCGCAGCATTTTGTTCATGGATATTCGTGGCTTCACCCAGTGGAGTGAGACGCGCTCCCCGGAAGAGGTCACCGCACTCCTGGAAGGCTATTATCATATTGCCGAGAGCGCTTTTGCTCGCTTTAATCCCATTAAGTACAAACTGACAGCGGATGAGGTGATGGCCGTTTTCGCCGACCCTCGCAGTGCCTTTAACGCCGCACAGGTCTTGCGCGAAAGTGTGCAAAATTACCTGGCCTCCATGAATCTGGGCGCCGGGATCGGCCTGGAATACGGTCTGGTCATCGAGGGCATCCTGGGTGGGGCGGCAGTCAAGTTCTACGATGTGTTGGGTGATACCGTCAACACAGCGCAAAGAATTGAAAGCATGGCTGGGCCGGGAGAGCTCTTGATTTCAGAGCGTATGGCGGAACGACTCGGCCTGGACTGCACCCCTGAAAACCGCCGCGAGCTTCGGGTGAAGGGCAAGTCCCAGCCCTTGACAGTTTATGTTGTGGACGGGACGGCCTTAGCTTCTTGAGAGCAGCAGCGCCATGCTGTTCATCGGACTATGGGGGATATGGCTTCGTCCAAATTCCCCCATAGCATGCCGGGTCATCTCACCTTTGATCTTTGATGCTGTTTTTCCGCTGTTCCAGGAGCAAGGCAGAAAGCCACGAAAATTCATTTCTTTCTATGTGCATCAGGCCCAGCATCCCTTCTGGATAGACCTGGACGCCCTTTTCCGCTAGAAAGCCTTCTGGCAATATGCCTCCTTGCTGACCAGCTTGCCGAAAAAGTATGCTTCCCAAATGGGAACTATCGGGCTGGCCGTTGCGTTTTCTCTATAGTTTGAACACTTTTTAATACGCAAGGAGGATATGATGCGACGTTTACTGATAGGGCTCATGCTTTTAACTCTGGTGCTCCTGAGCGCCTGTTCAGCGGGGGCGAAACCGGGTAACGGCACCGACTTGCCCCTGCCCATGCCGCCGGTTCAAAACGGTGGCGGGGATGATCCCCTGCCCATGCCGCCGGATGATGGAGCGGGCAAGGGTGGGACGCGCACCCCGCTCGATCCCGAATCCCTGGAAACGATTGACCTGCTCCAGATGGAAAGCATGCCCGTGCAATATGCTCTGGTCCTCAGGGGCTACAAATCCCCGTGCGAAAATCTGGATTACACGGTAGCTGAAGCCGATACCGAGGGTAAAATTGCCATTCGCGCGGAATGGGTAAGCACAGCCGAGGTTTGTGTAGCCATGGCCGAAAGCTTTGAAATCACCATCCCCTTGGGCAGCCACCCTGCCGGCCAGCTTTACAGCGTCTGGTTGAACGGCGTCAAAGTTGCCGAATTCCGGCCTTAGGGGGTAGGGTAGCCGTAAAGGCTCCCCCTACGGCTACCCCCTGGTCTTTACGGCTACCCGCATTGCGCGGGTAGCCGTTTATTCTGTCAGGGCCAGTAGGGCCACGCACGTGACCACGAAACTCTGAGGCAACACATCCATGGGCTGGACCCAGTGCAGCGTATAGCCGGCGCGGACCAGGCGCTGCGCGTCGCGCGCCAGCGTGGCAGGGTCATCGGCGATGTAAGCGATGCGGGGCAACTGCAGTCTGACCAGAGCGTCGAGCGTTGGCCCATCCAGGCCCTGGACGGGAGGATGCAGGACAGCGGCATCCCATTCCGGCGTGAGGGTATCGAGCACATTGGGAAAAGATCCAGCCAGAATGGGGACATCGGCGTTAAAGCGCACGTCGTCCAGGGCCGCCGGATTGGGATCGAGCGCCAGCACCCGCCGCGCCTGAGCCTTCAGCGCACGGGTGAAAAACCCGGCGCCGCAGAACAGGTCCAGAACAGACTCGTCCGGCTGCAGGGCCAGGGCTTCCAGCACCACATCGCGGATGAGCGGCCAGAAAGCCGCATAAGGTGGATAGGGCGTCCCCGGCGAGACCCGATAGGTCGTGCCTTCCAGGGGGACGGTAAGGTAATCCATCCCAATCAGCGGCGCCACGGCGCCATCATGTCCGATTTGGACCACGGAAACAGGCAGGCTCACCTCCAGGGCGGGTGGTTCATTGTCCATCGTCTGCAAGATGAGCATCGCGTCCGAACCGTCGGGCGCGACCCTTAGCTCCAGCCAGGCCAGTTCGGGCAAGGCGAAATCGAGGGCGGTCAGGAGCTCCCGCGACTGCGGGTGCAGGACGGGGCAATCATCCACGGCCAGAACGCCCTGCCCATCGGCGCGGGCATAGCCCAGGCGTCCTTCCGGCGTCACCTCAAAGCGCGCTGCGACCCGCGTCTCCCAGGGGGCCGCTGGTGCCAGGGGCTCCAACACGGGTGGTTCGTCAAAGTGGCCGACGCGCTGTAACTGATCGCGCACAATCAGGCCTTTGAGTCGGGATTGAACCTGAGGAGCAATGTGTTGCCACTGGCAACCCGCACAGCCTTCGGGGCCGAAATAAGCACAGTCCGGCGTCACCCGCGCCGGGCTGGCATTGAGCACCTTCAACAACCGGGCGTGGGCGTAACGCGGGTGAACATCCACCAGAGCGACGCGCACTTGTTCTCCGGGGAGAGCATAAGGTACAAAAATCACCCGCTCGGCGCTCCTCCCCAGAGCGGCGCCCCCATGCGCCATGGCATGCAGGGTAACTTCTAACGTTTCCATGGGATCTCCTTCAATTTAAATTGACGCTTCGCTGATGTTTAGCGGGCCATCCAGGCCGTAAAAAAGGCCACATAGGTATGGATCAGGAAAGGATAGAAAAAAGAATCGGTTTCCTGAGCAACCCAGCCAAAAAGCGTGCCCCCAACGATGCAACTCCAGGTTTCCAGCTCGGGTTTGCCAAAATGCACCAGCGTGAAAGGTATGGCCTGGAGCAGCAAGGCCCAATCCCCGGCGATGGGAAGCAGCGCAAAAAGCAGAAAACCGCGAAAGAAAAACTCCCAACCGAACAAATCGGAAACCGTCCAGGCCAGGGTTCCCAACCAGCCGCCATGCTCCCAGATACTGCCATAGTAGCCCCGGAAGTCCGCCCCGCGCGTGAAAACCCACAGGATGGGGGTCAT
>DAOTZR010000126.1:0-11168 GCA_034434315.1 Anaerolineae bacterium | reverse complement strand
CCGTGAGGAGGGTCTGTTCCCCCTGGATTCGCGCCAGGGGTGGAGCGGTTGGCAGGGCAACCAGGGTGACAAAATAAGCTCCGGGCTGGATGGTCAGGCCGTCTGAAAGGCCTGGTGTTTTTACCACAACGCAACTCCTGCCTGGCTTGAATGAAAGGACACCAGATATTGTAAAAGCATTTTTCGCTCTTGCAAGAAGGGATGCGGCTGCGAACTTTGTGGTAAAATAGGGATGTTTGAAGCCAGGTGGTTTTTCTCTGGAGCGCGTCTCTGTGCCGTTCATCCTGCTTGAGTCTGTGTTCAGGCATGAGGGATAGTTGGCGCACGCAGGGGCACCTGAAAGCAGGAGGTGTAGATCATGAATATGAAACCGGTATATTTGACCCCTGAGGGCAGGGCGGCGCTGGAAGCTGAACTGGAGGAATTGATTAACGTTCGGCGCCCTGAGCTGGCGACGCGCTTGCACGCTGCCATCAAACAGGGCGATCTTTCGGAGAACGCGGATTATGCGGCTGCTAAAGAAGAACAGGGATTCCTGGAAGGGCGGATCCAGGAGATTCAAGCCATTTTGCGCCAGGCGCAGATTATTAATCAGGAATCCAATCACGATGGGGTGATTAAACTGGGGAGCACCGTGCGCCTGGTTGAAGAGGGGTATGATGACGAGGAAGTGTACCGCATTGTCGGGCCTATGGAGGCCGACCCGCGCAATGGCCGGATCTCTCACGAATCGCCTTTGGGGCAGGCTTTGATCGGGCATCGCAAGGGCGAGGTGGTGCTTTATCACGCGCCTGCCGGGAAAATTCGCTTCCGCATTCTGGATGTAACATAACACGACCGACCGCAACGCCCCGCTGAAACGCTTCAGCGGGGCGTTTTTGTTCTCTTTAGCTGGAATTACGGCCTTGGACTCCTGGATTCGTCCTGTCGCAACAGCACGGCGCTGGCCGGCAGCCCTGGGCGTAAACGTCCGTCGGGATTGGGGATGCGGATGCGCACGGCGAAAACCAGTCGTGCTCGCTCGTCGGCGGTCTGGACGCTGCGCGGCGTAAATTCGGCTTCCGACGCAATCCAGGCAACCTGGCCTTCAAAAACCTGCGCGGGGTAGGCATCCACACGGACCTGGGCTATTTGTCCCACATAGACCTCGGCCAGGCGCTGCGCTGGCACATACAGGGTCAGGTAAATCGGATCGAGATCCATGAGGCTCAGGATGGGCATCCCCTGCGGAACGATTTCCCCTACGTGATAGCTGCAAAGACCAATTTGTCCGCTGATAGGGGCCGTCAGGGTCAGAAACTCCAACTGTGTCAGAGCCATATCCCGTAGCGCACGAGCCTGAAGCACCTGCACCTGGGCGATGGCCAGTTCCTCCGCACGCGGGCCGCGGCGTAAGGCTTCCAGGTCTGCCTGCGCTTTTTGCACGGCGGCCAGGCTCACGCTGTAAGCACTCTGTGCCGCGATAAGGCTGATTTGGGCCTGAACGGGGTCCTGGCGCAGGGCGTAATAACCGCGATACATCGCCCGGGCTGCACTCAACTCGGCCTGGGCCTGTTCGATGCTCGCCTGGGCCGCCTGAAGCTGAAGCTCCCAGGCCTCGCGTTCAGTGGAGTCCATGTCCGGATTTTCCTCCAGGGCGGCTTGGTAGCGGATTTCCAGCTCATGCCGATCGGCCTGGGCCAGGGCCACCTTCTGTTCCGCCAGCCGCATCGAGGTGCGCGCTTCGGCTACCTGCAGATCCAGCGTGATCGGTCGGCTGATGGCGTCCTGGGCCGCCAGATAGGCGACGTAAGCGCTTTCGGCCTGCGCCTGCGTCACGCTGAGGGTGGCCGCCGCGGCGAGCAAAGCCTGAGGGCGTGCCCCGGCTTGCAGACGGGCCAGGTTGGCTTCTGCCATGCTGAGGGCCGCCTCTGCCTGAGCCAGTTGGACGCGCGCGGCGCTATCGTCCAGGCGCAGGAGCACTTGCCCCGCCTGGACGCTATCCCCTTCCTGGACCAGCAGTGCGATCATCTGCCCGCCCAGTTCCGAAGCGATGATAACGTCGCGGCCTTCCAGGGTACCGGTGCCACTGATGGGCTCGGCTGGAGCGGCGCCGGAGCGTAACGCGCTGGCCCGCAAGGTGAGGACCAGGAGCAAGAGCGCCAGGCCGATGGGCCAGGCTAGGCGCCAGGGACGGGGATGCGGCAGGGCCTTGCCGTTTTCGTCCATGCTTAGCGTTTATAGGTCCCCATCAATTCGGTCTGGGCGAGGATGTGGCCCTCCATCGCCTTGAGCACATCGTCTTTGGTGGCTCCGGGCTGCAGCGCCAGTTGGATGTCCAGCGCGTAGAGCTTGAAAAAGTAGCGATGGGTCCCGCGCGGGGGACAGGGTCCGCCATACCCCAACTTGCGCCAGCTATTTTTGCCGTGCAGGCTACCATCGGGCAGGCTTGCAAGCGGGCCGAGGCCTTCGAGCAAGGCGCGGGTGTGGGCCGGGATGTTGTAAAGGACCCAGTGCACCCAGGTGCCGGCAGGCGCATCAGGATCGTCGGCGATGAGGGCGAAACTCTGGGTGCCGGCGGGCGGTTCCGTCCAGGCGAGGGGGACCGAACGGTCCTCGCCGTCGCACGTGTACACTCTGGGAATCATCTCCCCTGCTTTGAAAGCTGGACTGGTTATCTGAAAGGCCATAGCTTCACCTCCTTCCGGGCTGGTGCTGGGTGTTAAGGCCGGGGTACCCGCCGTTTCCGGACCGCTAGGTATCGGGGACGGGCTTGCAGGCATGGCCGTGGAACGGGCGCAGGCGCTCCCCAGCAGGATGACGATCAACAGCAACCATGTATAGCGCATAAGATGAACTCCATGACTCGATAGGCCAGGCATCTGTAGCCCAGATTTATCCTGGACTATCCTTTTGACTGCCCGGACAACAGGGCATAAGATGGGTGACTGAGTTGTAACGTTTGAACGCGCCCCGACTTTAGAGACTTGTCCAGGGGCATAAACAGGACTAAAATAAATCTGTAATGGCTGGGCTACCCTTATTGTATGCTGGCCTTTCTGTCCTGTCAATCGCCGTAACCTGACTATGGCGCTGGCTTGTTCAGCTTAAGATGGCGCAAGGAGGATGTTATGGAAAGACGTTTTACTGCCCTACGGATCACGGCTGCTGTGATTCGCATCCTGGCCTGGATCGTGCTGATTCTGGGCCTTTTGACTGCGGTGGCGCTGCTGGTCGGCGCTGTGTTGGGCGAGTTGGAGGCCCTGGACGAGTACGGGCTGCCCGTCCTTACGCCGCTGGGAGCGGGCGTGGGGTTCGTCACGGCGCTTCTTTTTGCCGTGATGGAATTCATCATCCTGTACGCCCTGGCCGATCTATTGCATGTTTTGCTCGCCGTGGAGGAAAACACACGCGCGCTACGCTTATGGACTGAGCGTCAGGCCAGCATGGGGACGGGCTATTATGCCGCCCCGTCCGCACCCTATCCATCTGCGCCTTATTACACACCGCCGACGGTGCCTTCAGTCCCACCAGATACCGGCGTTCCCCATTAAGCTGGTCCGGGGTCAGGGCTTGAAGGGGATAGGAAAAGGCTCAGGCGGGTGTTCGGGCGAGGCCGAGGCTTCGACCAGGGGCAGCGAGATGGCGAGCGTCTCTGTTTCGGTTTGGATCAGCAGCGGACTGTACAGGATGAGCCCCTCGGCTTGAGCGGCAAAGGCGATCAGATTGGCTACGGGGACACGCTGCTGCTGCAAGATAAGCGCGGTGACGGTCCCATCGGGGGCGCGTTCCAGGGCTGAAAGCTCCCAGCTTCCGGCTTTGTTGCGGGTTACAGCCTGCACGTCGGGCCGACGATAGAGCATCCTCACGGCCCCCTCGGCAGCCCAGGACATTTCGTAGACACTGATCAGATACCCGTCCAGGGCCGCTGCGTCGGGGTCCTCGATGCTGTGCTGGTCTACCTCTGCAGGCCAGATCCAGACCGGGCTGACAGAAGGGAGGTCAGGTATGGCAGCGTGCAAGGCCGCGAGCTGGCGTTGATCCGTTTCCCAGCGCAACTGGTAAGCGCGCGTCATACCCGCCAGGCCCAGGGTGTTGGTCAGGAGTATCCCGGCGGTTGCTCCCAGGCCCAGACGGAGCAGGGCGGGGCGGTTTTCCAGTAAGGCCAGCCCTGCGCCGAGCATCAAAGCGCCACCGGCCCAGGTGGGGTACAACATACGTAAATCCACCCATTGTCCCTGCATCACCATGGGCGGCACCAGGCTTAATCCGCACACATCCCCCCTGACAGGGCCAGTTTCCAGGCATTGGCTTTTGATGCGGGCATACCATGGGGCCACAGGCCAACGGCTCCGCTCAGGCTCCCCGTCCAGATGCCCAACATCAGCCATCCCCAGTTTATGCTCTGCCAGGTGTGCCATCCCAGCAGAATAGCGGCACGTCCGTACGTTCCGCCCACGTTCCACAACCAGAGCAAGCCGGCGGCATTGCGGAGGATTTGTGGCAGGCGCACCTTGGCGATGAGCAGCGGGTTCAGCAGCAGACCGCCGCGATCACTCACGGTATCCCCATGGCGCAGCACAAACCCGCCGTAAAAGGCGTAGACGATGCCCACGGCCAGCGTCAGCCAGAGCACCTGGACGAACCAGCGCCGCCGTCCTGACCTGATCCAGGCCAGGACGGGGAAAAGCAGCACCAGAAAGACTGGAGACTCGCACCAGAGAGGGATGCTTGATGCCAGCAAACCTGCTGGCATCAGGAGCCAGGGGCGCTGTTCTGAACTCAGGATCAGATGAGCTGCGCTCAGGTAAGCCAGCAGCGCCGGCAGATACGGCACCGAAGCGGCATGCCAGAGCAGCACTTCGTGCGCCGCCAGGGGCATGAGCATAATCCAGAAACTCCCCACACCGGCCAGTGAGGAATGGGTCAGACGATAGGCCAGCCAACCCAGGAGCAACGCATTGGCCGTATGGAGCAGTACCCAGAACAGACGCAGCAGGAATTCATGCTCCGGAATGGCGTTGACCAGATTGGGGGCCAGAACACTGTGCAGATAGCGGAAATGGGCATGAATAGGCTGGGGTTGCCAGCGCCACCCCCCATCGTTCCAGTCAAAAGCCCAGGCTTTCTGGATATAATCATCGCAGAACAGGCCGTGCTCTCCGCCATAAGGAAAAAGACCCAGCGCCAGGCTGAAACAGGCGCTCAGAGCTACCAGGCTCCACATCACTTTAACTCGCATGGCGTTCCTCGCCCAGCCTGAGTCGGGGCTGCGTGGATGTTGCCTGGATGGAGCGGGGCTCGTCCGCTCCATCCAGGGCTGCGGGCTCAGGTTTTAGAAGCTTGTGCTCCCCGTGAAGCGGAAAGAGGGCAGGCTGAGCGCCGGCGCGCGGCTGATGGCGAAATACCCCCGCTCGCGCTGCGCCTGATCCCCAACCGCGATGACCTCTTTAAGCGCAGCGACATAACTCTGGGTAAAGCGCAGGTTTTGCACCGGGTAGGCTATCTCTCCATTTTCCACCCAGAACGTTCCATCGCGTGTCAGACCGGTGACGATGACCTCGCGCGGATGCACAGGGCGGGTGTAGTTGAAGCGGGTGATGTACAGGCCGCGATCGAGGTTGCGGATCATCTCTTCGATGGGCGTCTCTCCCGGAAGCAGGGTCAGGTGCAGGGGCACCGGTCCCATGCCGCCCATGGCCTGGCCGGGACTGAAGGGGCTAAAAGCAGGCAAGGCGTGTCCCGTCGCCGTGCGCCTGGTTTTGTGCGCCCAGAGCCGATCATAGACCGCTTCTCCCACCACACCCCGTTCCACAATGGTCACGCGCTGGCGCGGCATGCCCTCGAAGTCGAAGGGCAAAGGCCAGAGTTCGGGATCCTGCGGGTCATCGAGAATCGTGATGGCGCTTGAAAGCAACTTTTCGCCCTGGCGTCCGCTCATCCAGGACTGGCCTTCATGCACACTTTGCGCGCTGGCCGCCCCGCCCAGGAAGCTTAACAAATCCTGCACAGCATAGGTGTCCAGAACCACGGGATACTCTCCCGGCGGCAGGGGACGGGGGTTTTGGGCCCGCACGGCTTTGTCCACAGCCTCGCGGCCTCGCGCGGCCACATCTATCGCCTCCACGCGCCAGGCGGCGTCGGCAGCGTACCCCGACCCGGTTTCGGTCATGGCCACAATGGTCAGATCGCTCATCGTGGTGGGGAGATAGGCCCTATGCCCCAGGCTGGTCATCAAGCCCCACTCGTAACGTCCGGTCATGAAAGCGCCGGAGGCGATCACGCCGCGTTCCAGGGCGTAGCGGATAACCTCACCTACGGCTTCGGCGCGGAAGCGCGGATCGGCACTGGCGGTAGCCTCATCGTAGGCTGCTGGCATCCCGGCGGGCAGCGGTGTTGGCGGCGTAAAGCCGGGGAAATCGGGATTTTCCGGCTGCAACTTTGCCAGCGCCAGGGCCTGCTCCAGGGCCGTTTGCAGGCCCGTATCATCCAACCGGTTGGTGGATGCAGCCGCAACGCGCCTCCCTTCGGCCACGCGCACGATGATCGCCGCCTGCGTTTCCGCCACGTTCTGGTGGATTTCATTGTTGGCAAAGCGGGTCAGGCTCTCCTCCATGCCCAGGAACAGCACCTCGGTCTGTTCGGCAGGGGATAGCTGGAGCACCCGTTCCATGAGATGATAGACAGTAGCTTCTTCTAACATAACCACTCCTTTCGTTCAGGCAAACCTCAAATGAGAATTTCGCCCAGCATAAGGTCATCGTTTTCCAACCGCACCAGGCGTACAGAGGTAATGCGGTTGTACAGCTCTTCCTGCGAGACCGCGCGCACGGCCAGATAGGTATCGGTCCACCCCTGCCAGGCATCGTCCACCCGTTGTTCCCATAATACGGGAAGGATGTGGCCGAGCTGACTCTGGGCATAAGCGCGTGCCAGGCGTTCACCCAGGGCGCGCATCTGGGCGGCACGCGCCTCGCGTACAGGGTGGGGGACGGGGTTGGGCAAGCGCGCGGCCGGTGTTCCGGGCCGTTCGGAATAGGGGAAGACGTGCAGGCGACTGAAGCCCTGCGCTTCCACAAAGGCCAGGCTTTGGGCGAACTCCTCTTCCGTTTCACCGGGGAAGCCGACCAGGATGTCAGTGGTGATGGCCATGGCTGGAGCGACCGCCCGTGCTGTCCGGACCAGTTCCGCAAAGCGGGCGGTAGTGATGCGGCGGCCCATGCGCTTGAGCACGCTATCCGATCCAGATTGGAGCGGTAGATGGAGCTGGCGACACAGGCGCGGGTTTTCCCACAGGGCCAGGAGCGCTTCATCCACATCCCAGGGTTCGACGGAGGAGAGCCGCAAGCGCGGCACATCCGTTTCGCGTAGCAATAAATCAAGCAGTTCCCGCAGACTGGTACCCAAATCGCGGCCATAATCCCCCAGACAAACGCCGGTGAGGATGATTTCCTGGGCGCCATGAGCCACGCGCTCCTGCGCTTCACGGATGACCTCCGCCAGGGGACGGCTGCGTGCCGGGCCGCGCAGCAGGCGGGTGATGCAGTAGGTGCAATGCTGATCGCATCCATCCTGTACGCCCAGGAAGGCGCGGGTATGGCCCCAGCGTCCCGGTTCCCAGGGCTGGCGCTCTGCGTCGCGCCCCAGGATGATGGCAACAGTCCGACGCTTATCCGCGTTGGGAATGATCCAGTCCAGGGTCGGACCAGATTGCGTCAGTTCAGCGTCCGAGGCCCAGCAGCCTACGGCGGCGATGCGGGCCTGGGGATTGAGCCGGCGCAAGGTATTCAGGCGGTGCCGGGTCTTCCGCGCCGCCGTGGCGGTGACGGCGCAGGTGTTCAGAACGATGATGCTGGCGTTGCGGACGTCATCGACCACACCACACCCGGCGCCGGCGAAAGCACGTGCCAGGTCTTCGCTTTCGGCGCTGTTCAGGCGGCAACCCAGCGTTTCGATGTAGACGCGCTCTTCCACTTACTTCAACGGCTCAACTTGAAGATTATCGAAGCTCATGACGACGTCCCCTTCGCTGAAGGAGCCGGCGTAAAGGCCCAGGGTGCCGCTCTTGAGGGTTTTATCGTTTAGGGTGGCGACTTGCTGTCCGTTAATGCGGAAAACGAAATCTGCGCCCCGTGCCTCGACTTCCAGGACGTTGGTGGCCGTTTCGCCTTGCTGGATAGCGTCTGAAAGCGTCCAGTCCGGTCCCAACAGGGTCCAGGTTCCCTGGTCGTACAGGGCTACGCGGACGTAGCCGTCGCTGCTGGCCGAAAAAGCGTAGAAACGCTTATCCCCGTCCATGCGGATGAGGATGCCGAATTCGTTATCCAGGGGGCCGCTGATGTGTGTGGCCGCCACGCTGACACGAAAGTCGGAAAAGGTGCGTTCCTGGGTTGAAGTCCAGGCGATCACTTCCGGGTCGTGAATGGTGATGCGCAGGGTGCCATCGGCGATTGCCAAATCGGCAGCGGCATCAGCATTGAGGACCCAGGCCGAACCCTGGTCGAAGGTCTCTTCCCAGGCCTGATTGTGCGCAGATGTGCAGGCGCCCAGGAGAAACGCCAGGATCAGTCCCCCGCTAAGGATGTGTGCAATGGGTTTCATGGTTGTTCTACCTCCAGGTCATCGAACCAGATGATGGCCGGACGATCATCGCGGCCCTTGCTGCCTGCCAGCCCGATCTGACCGCGGCGCAGGATGGTGTCTTCGACCGTGGTGAGGGTCTGGCCATTGACAATGAGGGTGAGTTGCTGCCCGATGCAACGCGCTTCGATGTAATTGGCACTACCGTCGGTGTGAATGGCGGTGTGGCGCTGCATGGCCGGGCCGGTGAGGGGCGTGAGTTTGCCATCGGCTTCGTGGCGGTAAATGCCGTAAAACCCATCGGCGCTGATGGCGAAGTAGTAGAAACGGTTTTTGTTGGCGCGGCAGATCAGACCGTAGGTATTATCGCGGGTTTCCTCGCTGAGCGCGGTGATGCGCAGCGTAACGTCTTTGTAGCTCTTACCCGCCGTGACCCATACCAACCAATCGTCAGTGTCTATGCGCAGGTAATATTTCCCTTGCTGGTAGCCACGCACGTAGTCATTGGAGGCTCCCGATTTCCAGCCACTGTCTGGATCGGAAAAATCGTCCCGCAATGGACCGGGGGAACTGCTACAGGCGCTCAGGAGCAGGGCGCCTAGCAACAGCACGAGCATTAATCTTTTGGACATGATACCTCCTGCCCTCAGGCGAGGTGTGCGTAACCATCAGGTTTTCCGGACCTGACGGGTGAATTATACCCCAGGCGCCACACCTGCCAAGTAGGGATAACCCTTGCGGTTATTCTCAAAGGATGGTCGTTTGCACTTTGAGGGTTTCGAGCTATCCTTGTATGGAGATACTAAGCCTGGCAAAGATTATTTTCCGAGTCTTAAGGAGGACGGTATGGCTTTTCCTAAATCGTTTTTGTGGGGTGCGGCAACGGCATCCTATCAGGTCGAGGGGGCCTGGAATGAGGATGGCCGTGGCCTTTCCATCTGGGATGTGTTTTGTCGTCGGCCTGGAGCAACCTATGAGGGGCATTCGGGGGATGTGGCCTGCGATCACTATCACCGCTATCGGGAAGATGTCGCCCTGATGCGCGAAATCGGCCTGCAGGCCTATCGCCTGTCTATCGCCTGGCCGCGGATCCTGCCGGAAGGCACCGGCGCGGTCAACCCCGCCGGGCTGGGCTTTTACGACCGCCTGGTGGATGCCTTGCTGGAAGCCGGCATTCAACCCTGGGTCACGCTCTATCACTGGGACCTGCCGTATGCGCTCTATCTGCGCGGCGGCTGGCTCAACCCGGACATGCCGGAGTATTTCGCCGAGTATACGCGGGTGGTCGTCCAGGCCCTGGGGGATCGGGTGCAGCACTGGATGACGGTCAATGAGCCGCAAGTGTTCGTTGGCATGGGCTTGCACGAGGGTGTCCATGCTCCGGGGTGGAAACTGGATTTCAAGGAAACCCTGCTGGCTGCTCATCACGTCCTTTTGGCGCACGGCCGCGCGGTTCAAACCCTGAGGGCCTATAGCCCGCAACCGTGCCAGATCGGGGCAGCCCCGGTTGGCGTGACCTTTATCCCGGCCAGTGAAAAGCCGGAGGACATTGAAGCTGCGCGGCGCGTGATGTTCTCGGTCTCTGCCGGAAACTTGTGGAATAACACCTGGTGGGCCGATCCCATGCTGTGGGGGCGCTATCCTGAAGACGGCCTGCAGGCTTATAGGGATGCTGTGCCGGCTTTCAGCGCCGCGGAGATGGAGACCATCGGCCAGCCGCTGGACTTTTACGGGGCAAACATCTATCACGCTCTGCCGGTGCGCGCGGGCGCGGATGGGCAACCGGAGGTGTTGCGACACCCCCGTCACACGCCGCACACGATGATGCATTGGAAAGTTGTTGAAACCTGCCTGTATTGGGGAACTCGCTTCCTGTACGAGCGCTATCATAAGCCGATTGTGATCACCGAAAACGGCCTTTCTAACATGGATTGGGTATCCCTGGATGGCAAGGTACACGATCCCCAGCGGATTGACTTCCTGGCGCGCCATTTGCGCCATTTGCGCCGGGCTGTCGAAGAAGGCCTGCCGGTCACCGGCTATTTCCACTGGTCTTTGATGGATAACTTCGAGTGGCAGGAAGGCTATCGCCAGCGCTTTGGGCTGGTTTATGTGGATTATGCCACCCTGCAGCGCATCCCCAAAGACTCGGCCTGGTGGTATCGTGAGGTCATCCGGACCAACGGGGAGAACCTGGGGTAAGGCCGGGTTGCGCCTCGGCCTGTTTGTGGTAGAATAAACCCCGCAGGCCCCTGTAGCTCAGGTGGATAGAGCGTCGGCCTCCGGAGCCGAATGCCCGCGTTCGAGTCGCGGCAGGGGTACGCGGACGGCCTGCCCGTTGAGGGCAGGCCGTTTTTATACATAGCTCCGTGTGCCGGGTAAAGTATGGAAACTCCTGGCCGGTTCAGTGCGTTTTCCGCACAATGGGTAGACCGCTACTTCATCTCTCGCCATGCCGTGGAGATCCCGGTGCATATAAATTTGCTTTTTGCCCCTTTGAAGCTATGATAATCTTGTCGGTCTGGTGAAATCCTTGTACCTTAGGGCTGAGAAAGGAGGGAGTTTTTATGGACGAATCGCATTCCATGCTCAAAGATTTTTTGAATTTT
>DAOTZR010000125.1:0-7816 GCA_034434315.1 Anaerolineae bacterium | reverse complement strand
ACCGATGATTCATGCGGCAGATGCGCAATCAGGTCGAACAGGTCTTCAGGCAACTCTTTTTTAAAAGCCACGCACTGCACAAAGCCGTAGCCATCCCGCACCAGCAGGAATTGCAGCTTTCCCTTATCGGTCCGGTTATAGACCCATCCCCGGATTGTCACTTCCTGCCCGACGTAATCAGCAATTTGATCCACCCGAATGCTCGTAGCCATGGTATGCCTCCTGAAAAAAACGCTTACGATAGGGTTGGGTTTCCAATCTCAGGCGATTTCCGGTTCTTTGCGTGTCACGCGGTGCCAGAGTTTTTTGAGTTCACGCCAGATTTCCTCACGGCTATCACGCCATAGATGAATTAGAGTAGGGAGGCCCGGAATCAGGAAGAAAGCGAGTACCAGCAAGGTGAAGTAGCGATCTACCCCCTCGATGCTGCCAAAGGCCCGGCCCAGGCCAAAGCCCAACAGGGTAACGCCTACGCCCCAAACGAAAGCGCCGAGCATATTGAAAAGCAAGAAGCGGCGATAGTTCATCGAAACAGCACCGGCGACAATGGGGACAAAAGTGCGAATAAAGGGCATAAAACGCGCCAGGGTGATGGTTTTGCCGCCATGTTTTTCGTAAAAGGCTCTGGCTTTAAGCAGGTTCTCACGACGAAACAAGAGAGAACTGGGGCGGTTGAAAATGTGTGGACCGGTCTTGTTACCAAACCAGTAGCCCACGCTATCGCCCAACACAGCGGCCACAAAAATTCCCGGTACTAGAATGATCTCGCTCAAGACGCCCCGCGAAGCCAGCAAACCGGCGGTCAAGAGCAGGCTATCTCCCGGCAGGAAAAAGCCGAAAAACAGCCCCGACTCGGCGAAGACGATTGCAAAAACCCCGATATAGCCAACCGTTGTAATCAGTTCGACCAGATCCAAATGCATTTTTCCTCCTCAGTAGGGTCACAAGATGCACCTGACCCAGGGTCATTATACCATAGAAGCGCAGGCAACATGGCACCGTTCGTTGGAATGTGTTGCGTGTGACCGGAGGTCACCCAGTTGTTTTTTGCGAAAATCATGCTATCTTGTTTTGCGATGAAAAAAGCACCGTATCGTCCAACTATTCGCGATGTGGCTGATTACGTGGGCGTATCGCCGACGACTGTGTCCCATGCCTTGAGCGGTAAGCGTCCGGTAGCCCTGGAAACCCGTCAACGGATCATGGAGGCGATTCATCGGCTGGGGTATGAACCCAGTCTTCTGGCCCGACGCATGGCCGGACAACCGACGCGCATCATCACGCTGGTCTTCCCGCTGGTTTCGGGGCTTTTTTCTTCCATTGAGCAACGCTACATCACCAGCATAGGGCAACCTCTCACCGACCGGGGCTATGCCTTCATGGTGATCTACGCGCCCATGATGGATATCGAGCAGTTCCGCGACTTCCTGGGTTCACACCTGGCTGATGGCCTGATCCTGATGCAGATTCAACTGGAGGACCCGCGGGTATTATTGCTGGAAAGCGAGCCGCTTGACTTTGTTATGATTGGACGTACAGCAGACAACACCGGTTTGAATTACGTGGACCAGGATTTTGATGTGGGGTTGCGCCAGGCCCTGGAACATCTTCATAGCCTTGGTCATCGCAACATAGCTTTGTTCCACTACCAGGACGATCGCCTGGGTTTTGTAGCGCGGCAGAAGGCGGCTTTCTTGCAGGAGGGGAGCAGACTGGGGCTGCACACCCGCTGCGTTCCTACGGAGATGAGCGATGTTTCGGCTTATCAGGCCATGCGGGATCTTCTGGATAGCCCGGATGCGCCTACAGCCTACATTGCCTGGAACGAGTTGATCGCCACGGGGATCGCTCTGCAGGCGCGTGAACGCAATCTGCTCATACCCCAGGATTTTTCGTTGATTTGTTACGACCGTTCGCCCCTCCATGCGGCGATTAGCCAGCCTTTGACTATTCTGGACACTCAGATAGAGCGGATGGGGCAACGTGCAGCCGAAATTCTGCTCGCCCTTTTGGACGGGAGTCAGGATACATATCAGGAATTGATTCCCGCTCGCCTGATTGTAGGGGAAAGTACCGGTCCCGCGCCTCAACTATAAAGGCATCACCCTATTGAGCAGCCCGGCGCTGGTGCCGGGGCTGGCTTCCATGGTGTTTATGGGTCATTTTTGTTCAGGAGGTACCTATGGCTTTGTCGGATAAACCCGTTATATCCTCGCAGGTTGATGCGGCTCTGGCGGAGATGATTTGCGCACGGTTGGATTCGGAGGGTCGACTGCCCTGTGCCGCCGCTTTTGTCCTGGCCGCCGAGCGCAATGTGGATCCCCTGGTGATCGGCCAGACCGCCGATGCGATCGGCGTGCGTCTGACGCGCTGTCAGTTGGGGCTGTTTGGTTACCCCGGCCATGCCAAAGGGTGGAGCCACATCCCCGAAGCAACGCCGGTAGCCGAAGATCTGCGCGCGGCCCTGCTTGCCGCTGCTTCCGAGGGCCATATCACCTGCCAGGTTTTATGGGAGCTGGCCGCCCAGTTTGGCGTTTCGCGTCTTTTTGTGGGCTATGTTGCCGACCAGCTGGGTCTGAAGATTGAAGCCTGTCAGCTAGGAGCTTTTTAACCTTAAGCGTAGCATTCCCCTTTCTACCGAATCAGGAGGTCCATGATGGCAGTGACAAAAGTTAAACCCGTGCCCAGCGATATTGAAATTGCTCAGGCAGCGCAGATGCGCCCAATCCTACAGCTGGCCATGCAAGCCGGGTTGCGTGAGGATGACCTGGAAATGTATGGAAAGTATAAGGCCAAGGTCCATCTGGATGTGCGCGAACGGCTGAAAACGCGCCCCAATGCCCGGTACATTGATGTGACCGCCATCACCCCGACGCCTCTGGGTGAAGGCAAGACCACAACCACCATCGGGCTGACGCAGGCGCTGGGGCGCCTGGGGAAACGCGCGCTCTGCGCTATCCGGCAGCCCTCCATGGGGCCGACGTTTGGCATCAAAGGCGGTGCCGCCGGCGGCGGATACAGCCAGATCGTTCCCATGGAGGATTTCAATTTGCACCTCACGGGCGATATTCACGCGGTGAGTGCGGCCCATAATCTTTGTGCGGCAGCGATTGACGCGCGCCTGTATCACGAGAGCCGATGGAGTGAAAGTTACTTCACCAAAATCGGCCTGCGCAAGCTGAACATTGATCCCTACAGCATCACCTGGAACCGCGTGGTGGATATGAACGACCGCGCCCTGCGTCACATCATCACCGGATTGGGCGATGTGGACGACGGTCCGATGCGTCAGGCGGGCTTCGACATTACGGTGGCCAGTGAGCTGATGGCGATTCTGGCGCTATCCACCAGCCTGGAGGATATGCGCGAGCGCATTGGACGCATTGTGATTGGGACCGATACCAAAAAGAACCCCATCACGACCGAGGATCTAGGTGTAGCCGGGGCAATGACAGTCCTGATGAAAGACGCGCTCATGCCCAATCTGCTGCAGACCCTGGAGGAACAACTGGCGTTCGTCCACGCCGGCCCCTTTGCCAACATTGCCCACGGTAATTCTTCCGTCGTCGCTGACCAGATCGGGATCAAGCTGGGCGATTACCTGGTGACCGAATCCGGCTTTGGTGCGGACATCGGCATGGAAAAGTTCTTCGACATCAAATGCCGGGTATCGGGGCTGATTCCCAACGCAGTTGTGCTGGTGGCAACGGTACGCGCCCTGAAGATGCACGGCGGCGGTCCGAAAGTGGTGGCTGGACGTCCACTGGACAAAGCCTACACCGAAGAGAACCTGGCGTTGCTCGAAGCCGGGGTGGCTAACCTGATGGCGCATATCGCCATTGTGCGCAAATTTGGCGTGCCCGTCGTCGTCGCCATCAACGCATTCCCTACCGATACACCGACGGAATGGGCCATGGTGCGGGAAGCTGCGCTCCGCGCTGGCGCCTTTGATGCGGTGGTGGCGCATCATTGGGCAGAAGGCGGTGCGGGAGCCGAAGCCCTGGCTGAGGCAGTCATGCGCGCAGCGGAAGAGCCTTCGGATTTTCGCTTCCTCTACGATGTGGAGCTGCCCATCAAGGAGAAAATCGAAATTCTGGCCCGCGAAGTTTACGGCGCCGCCGGGGTGGATTACAGCCCCGAAGCCGAGGAAAAAATCGCCCTTTACACCAGCCTGGGCTACGATAAGATGCCCATCTGCATGGCCAAAACCCATTTGAGTTTGAGCCATGATCCGGCTGTGAAAGGCGTGCCGCGCGGTTATCGCTTCCCCATCCGCGACATCCGCGCCAGTGTTGGGGCGGGTTTCCTGTACCCGCTGGCCGGCGAAATGAACACTATGCCCGGTCTGCCCAGCAAACCCGCTTTTATGTCCATTGACCTTAAGGATGGCAAAATCGTGGGGCTTTCTTGAGTGAGAGGAGGTGAAGCATGGGTGCGCAGATCATTGATGGTACCGCTATTGCAGCTCAAATTCAGCAGGAACTGGCTCAAGAAGTCGAAAACCTGAAGGCTCGCCATGGCATCACGCCTGGTCTGGCTACGGTTTTGATCGGCGACAATCCCGCGTCGCAGTCTTACGTCAAGATGAAGCGTAAACGCAGCGCCGAGCTGGGGATTCATTCGGTGGGGTATGAACTGCCCGCCACGGTGACGCAGGCGGAAGTGGAAGCGCTCATCGCCCAGCTTAACGCTGATCCGACCATCCATGGCATTCTGGTGCAGTTGCCCCTGCCCGGTCACCTGGACGAAGAGGCCATTTTGAACAGCATTCGCCTGGAGAAGGATGTGGATGGCTTTCATCCGGTCAACATTGGCCGGCTGGCCATGAAAGGGCGCGAGCCTTTGTTTGCACCCTGTACGCCGGCAGGCGTGATCGCTTTGTTGGACCGCACGGGCGTGTCCCTGCGGGGCAAAGAAGCGGTAGTGCTGGGGCGCAGCAACATCGTGGGGCTGCCGGTCTCCATGTTGCTGCTCAAACGCGATGCGACGGTGACCATTTGCCATTCGCGTTCGCAGGACCTGCCTGCGATTTGCCGACGGGCCGACATTCTAGTCGCCGCAGTGGGGCGCGCTGAAATGGTGAAGGGGGACTGGATTAAGCCGGGAGCCGTGGTGATTGATGTAGGCATCAACCGCGTTGAAGATGCGACAGCGCCGCGCGGCTATCGTCTGGTCGGCGATGTGGATTTTGCCCAGGCGAGCGAGGTGGCCGGCGCCATCACGCCCGTACCGGGTGGCGTGGGACCGATGACCATCGCCATGCTCATGAGCAACACAGTCCTGGCGGCGCGCCGGCGGGCGGGCCTGGTGTAAGAAAGGAACGGAGAAAGATGATTAACATTACTGTCGTAGGTGCTGGCCATGGAGGCAAAGCCATGGCCGCCGAGCTGGCCGCGCGCGGGTTCCCGGTGACGCTCTACAATCGGACCTATGCGCATATCGAGACCATCGCGCTCAGGGGCGGCATCGAACTGATCACCGAGGACAATCGTGAGGTCTTTGGAGCACTGAAACGTGTCACCTCGGATCTGGCGGAGGTGACTGCCGAAGCCGACCTGATTATGGTGGTGATTCCGGCTTCCGGACATCGTCCCCTGGGCCTGGCTATGGGCCCGCACCTCAAAGATGGCCAGGTAGTCTTGCTCAATCCGGGCCGTACAGGAGGTGCGCTGGAATTTGCAGCCGCAGTTCGCGAAGGCGGCTGTCAGGCAGAGCCCATCATTTGCGAGGCGGAAACGTTTATTTTCGCTTCGCGGAGCACAGGACCGAATGAAGCGCGCATTTTCCGCACCAAGTTCTCGATCCCTGTTGCGGCTTTCCCGGCCTTGTACACCAGTCAGGCTCTCAGCGTCATCCAGCAAGCCTACCCTCAGTTTATCCCGGCCAGAAATGTGCTTTACACCAGCCTCAACAACATGGGGGCTATTTTTCATCCGGCCCTGACGCTGCTCAATGCGGGGTGGATTGAGACGACCCGAGGCGATTTTGAGTTCTACATGGATGGCGTCACCCCTGGTACAGCCAGGGTGTTGGAGGCCCTGGATCGCGAAAGGGTGACGGTGGCGATGGCTTTAGGAGTCCGCGCTCAAACCGCCATGGAGTGGTTGTATCGGGCTTATGCCGCCGACGGGGATACACTGTATCAGGCCATGCATGCCAATCCGGGGTACAGTGGCATCAAGGCCCCGAATCGGCTGGAGCATCGCTATATCTTTGAGGATGTCCCCTGTAGTTTGGTGCCTATTGCCGAATTGGGCAAACATTACGGCGTAGCCACGCCAACGATCAACGCCATGATTCATCTGGCCAATATGGTCCACAGCACAGACTACTGGGCACGGGGCCGGACCATCAAGACCCTGGGAATTCAAGGTATGTCCATTCAGGAATTGCACCATTATGTAGAAACGGGAAAGCGGTAATAAACTTGTCAAGTATAGAATATGTGCTAAGCTTTTAGCAAATTGATATTTTGCAGCAAGGGGGCTTGCCATGGATCTGTTCAGCAAAGTCATCACGATATTTACGGGGATCATGATCCGCATCCAGGAACCGCTGAATAAATATCGCAATACGATCCTGATCACGCTGGGGCTTATTATTGGTCTGATCTTCGCCTGGGGTATCTGGCCCGTGGAATGGACCAATGCCACGCCGGGCCACTTGCGCGCCGACTTTCAGGATTATTACATCGCCCGTGTCGCCACCCAGTTTGTAGAGACCCAGGACCTCGAACAGGCCAAAGCGCTTTTGGGTATGGAGATTAAAGAGAACCCCTGGATCGCCGATAAAACTTTCCAGAGCAGTTTCGAACGCGCCGCTCAAAATCAACCCAACGCCGCCGCTGCAATCCAGTTGCTTCAGTATGCTCTGGAAGCCGATATGGCTGCACAGCCGCCGGCCAGGGCCGGGCTTTCTCCAGTGATTCTGGTGATCCTGGTACTTATTGTCCTGGGGGCCCTGGCTTTCCTGGTGCTGCGGCTGTTGGGTAAGCGGAAAGCTGCCGCCCCGGCCGCAAAAGAAGAGATCGTGGTTGAAGCCCCCGTCGCCGAAGTTGGTGTGCCGCTTCAACTGGGCGAAGAGCTAACCGCTTTTAACCGCACCTATGTCCTGGGTGATGACTACTTCGATCCCTCGGTCAGTATCGAGCGCGGGCCTGAATTCCTGGGGGAATGCGGCATCAGCTTCGGTGAAACCATCGGGGTTGGCGATCCCAAGAAAGTCACGGCCTTTGAAGTATGGTTGTTTGACAAGGCCGATTTCCCCACCGTAACCGCAGTCCTGGCCAGTGAATACGCGGCGCAGGATGAGACGCTGCGCAGCAAACTCAGCGCGCGCGGCCCGATGGTTGTGGCCCGACCAGGCGTCCAGGTTAAGCTGGAAACCGCTAACTTGTATCTGATAGCTCAGGTGCGTGAAGCGGAATACGCCCAGGGCAATCTTCCGCCCAATAGTTTCTTTGGCAAGCTTGGCCTGGATGTGAAAGTGTGGAGCAAACAGCAGATCCCGGCGGCTCAGGTCTAAAAGCCCTTTAAACCAGGAGCAAAAACTGCGTCCCCGTCCAATCACGGACGGGGACGCTTGTCTATTTATACGGCCTTGTCAGGGTAGATTTTGCACTTTCTGTATTGTCCCTCAGCCCCGCTCCTCTCAGAGGCTATGCGTGAGCTGCATCACGTTACAGAGGTTTATCCCTGCCAGTGCTTTGTTAGCTGAGATTTTACTCTTTTGCTCGCCTTACCCCTCTCACCCTCAAACCCCCGCTCTTACCTGGAAGGGGAAGAGCGGAAGGTTAAAGATGGGTTTTGCGGGCGGC
>DAOTZR010000124.1:0-3823 GCA_034434315.1 Anaerolineae bacterium | reverse complement strand
CTCCATGCTTTCGGCGATTTCGCGCTTATCTTTGCGGGTATAAGCTCCCATTTCCAGGTTTTCCCGTACGGTCAGCGGAGCGAAGATGCGCCGGCCTTCAGGTACATGGATCAGGCCCATGCGCACGATGGCATCGGCATCCATACGGCTGATGGGTTTGCCCTCAAAGTAAATTTCGCCCTGGTCGGGGCGGAGCAGGCCAGAGATGGTGCGCAAGGTGGTGGATTTCCCCGCGC
Source organism: Anaerolineae bacterium (assembly GCA_034434315.1). Lineage (GTDB taxonomy): Bacteria > Chloroflexota > Anaerolineae > B4-G1 > SLSP01 > DAOTZR01. The sequence goes on along the minus strand of DAOTZR010000124.1, from coordinate 3,587 downwards.
CATTGGCTCCGATCAGCGTGACGATCTCCCCCGGATGGACTTTGAAAGAAATCCCATGCAAAGCGCGGATGGCGCCATAAGAAACATGCAAGTCTTTAACTTCCAGGATAGCCATCGTCCGCCTCCTACTTCAACAAGGCCGACTGGCGGCCCAGGTATGCTTCGACAACTTTCGGGTCATTGCGCACTTCTTCCGGCAAGCCGCGGGAGATGATCTGACCAAAGTCCATGACTGTCAGCCATTCGCAGATGTTCATCACCAGCCGCATGCGATGCTCAACCAGCAAAATCGTCAGGTCGAAGCGATCGCGGATGAAGTGGATCAGTTCCATCAGCTCGTCAATTTCCTGCGGGTTCATGCCAGCCGCCGGCTCGTCCAGGATCAGCAGTTGCGGACGCGTGGCCAGTGCGCGGGCAATTTCCAGCCGGCGCTGCAGACCATAGGGCAAACTTCCCGCACGATCGTTTTGGCGATCCAGCAAGCCGAAAATGTCCAGGTACTCCTGCGCCAGGGCCGTGACTTCATCCTCGCGCTTGTGGTAGTAAGGCCCGTGCCAGAGGGCGTGAGCAATTCCATAACCGACGTGCGGATGATAAGCGATGCGCACATTGTCCAACACCGTCAGGTTGGAGAACAGGCGAATGTTCTGGAAGGTGCGTGCAATGCCCATCTGGATGATTTCATGCGAGGGCAGGCCGATCAGCTCCACACCGCGATATTTGATGCTTCCCTCCGAAGCGTGATAGACCCCGGTGATGAGATTGAAAACCGTGGTTTTGCCGGCGCCGTTGGGACCGATGAGGCCGACCAGTTCCCCATGTTTGAGCTGCATCGAGAAATTGTAAACCGCGCGCAGGTTGCCGAAAAAGTGCGTCAGGTTCGTAATTTCCAGGATCACAGGCCGGGCTTCTACCTCCGGCGCCATGGTTGGACGTGGAAGAATGCTCATGCTTCTACCTCCTTGTCTGAGGCCTTCGCCCTGGTGCTGGTGGGGATGGGTGGCAGCAGGCGGCGCAGGAAAGGAACCTCATAATTGCCGAACAGGCCTTCTGGACGCAGTAACATCATCACCAACAACATGAGCGGGTAAACGACGAAACGCCAGGTTTCAAAGCCGGGTGGCAATACCAGGCGCAGCAGACCTTCCAGAATGAAGATCCACAGGAAGCCTGTGAAGATGGTCCCCGTCATGCTTCCCAGGCCGCCAAAGACCACGATAATGAGGGGGTTGAAAGACTGGATGAAGTTGAAGGTGTTGGGATGCAGGAAGGCGACATCATGGGCGCGGATGCCTCCGGCCAGGCCAGCGAAGACGCTCCCCAACACAAAGGCCATGATCTTGGCCGAAGCTACGTCAATCCCCACCAGCGTAGCGGCCCGTTCATCCTCGCGGACCGAGACGATGGCGCGGCCATAGCTGGAATGCAGGAGGTTGCGCATGAGCACCACGACCGCCATAAACGTGATGAATACCCAGGTCCAGGTGGTCCAGGCCGGGATGCCCACCATACCGCGTGCCCCTTTCATTTCCGGGAAGGGCAGCAGCGTATCGGTGTTATCTAACAGAACCTTGACAATAATGGTGAAGCCCAGGGTGGCAATGCCGAAATAATCCGACCCCAGTTCCAGTACCGGGATGCCAAACAGGTAGCTGGTGATGCCGGCGATGGCAGCACCGCCGAGCAGCGCGGTCAGGAACACGATTTGCCGTCCCACCATACCGGGGTAGGGTCCGCCGAGGAGTTTGAGCAACCCTGGAGCCAGGGCTGGCGCCAGAAACTTCACGGCAATAAAGTACCCCAGCAGGGTCGCCAGGAGATAGGCCATGAACTTGGTGAGGGGGAGCAGACCGTAGAAGCGCTTCAGGAAGGCCCCTACACCGATGAACAGCACCAGGACCAGGATTGAGCCGAGAAAGCCGACCACTACGCCCGATGCGTCACTGTTCACCCAGCGATATGTGATGTCTGCTGAAGCGTAAGCCCCAATGGCATAAAATCCATACTGCCCCAGTGAAAACTGGCCGTTGAAACCGTAAATCAGATTCAGACCCAGGCTGACCATGGTAATCGCAGCGCCCCAGAAGAGGATGCCGCGCCAGAAATCGTTCAGCATGCCTGCCGAAAGGAGCACCTGAATGATAATGTAAAAGGTCAGGGTCGTGAGTGTAAAGTAGAGATTGGGTTTACGAATGCGTTTGAATACGTTCAGGATAGTCATACGTATCTCCTCACCTAAACCTTTTCGCCCGGCGGCTCACCGAAGATACCCTGCGGCCAGACGAGCAGCACCAGAATTAGCAGGGAGAAGGACACTGCATCGCGCATGGGGGTCGAAATGTAGCCAGCGCTCAAAACCTCGGCCTGGCCCATGATGAGCGCCCCCACAAAAGCGCCGGGGATGCTCCCAATACCGCCGATCACTGCCGCCACAAAAGCCTTCAGACCGGGGATGATGCCCATCAGGTAATATACCTGTTTGAAAGCTGTGGCATACAGCACGCCAGCGGCGCCAGCCAGACCGCCGCCCAGGGCAAAAGTGGCGGTAATGACCGAATCCACATTAATCCCCATCAGGCGAGAAGCGGGCTTATCGTAAGCCGTTGCCCGCATGGCTTTGCCCAGGCGCGTCTGGCGCACGATGTAATGCAGGACCACCTGCAGGATAATTGATCCACCCATGATAACCAGCATGATGTTGGAGGCGGTAAGATCCCAGAGCTTACCGTTCATTTCTACGTGCAGATCTGTCAAGGTGAGGACGGCAGCCATGAAACCACCGAAGAGCAGACCAAAACGTACCAGAGGATGATCGCGCCAGGCCTGGGCGGTCAGGCTGCCTTTGCGACCTGCGATCGTCAAGGCTATCTGGGCGATGAGGGCTATACCAAACAGTCCCCACATGCCTATCAGGACTCCATTGGAAATGGTGCCGGCCCGATAAACAACAATATCAAAAGAGCGGGGGTAGGTAATGTAGTTGTTGGTGAAGACGAATGGCAAGGCCCCGAAATATTCCAGGAAGAAAGAAACCCCGATAGCGGTAATCAAAGCGGCAATGCGGGGACGATTGCGCAAAGGTCGGTAGGCAAAACGCTCAATCGTGACGGCCAGGAAACCACTGGTCGCCATCGAAACCAGAATCACCGTGATCACGCCGATCAACGTCGCCAGGGCTTCAGGCATGCCAGGCCAGACTTTGACCGGCCAGCGGTGCAAATCCAGGCTCGAAATTGTGTACAGGCTCACAAAGGCACCGACCATGAAGACATCGCCATGGGCGAAGTTGATGAGTTTAACAATACCGTAAATCATCGTGTAGCCCAGGGCGATGAGAGCGTAAATGAAGCCGAGCTGTAAACCGTTAAGGACCTGTTGGAGGAAAACTGCCGGGTTATCGGAAAACCCCTTAACGAGAATATACAAAATAAGCAGGGCGAACAAGGCAAACAAGCCTTGAGCGATGCGATTAAGCCAACGTGCATTGCTCCGGCTTAGAATCGCCTCTTCGCGAGTTTTAGATTTTGAAGCCAATGTCGCTGTCATGGTGCCTCCGAATTAAAAAAATGTGTGGCCGGAGGGCTTAG
>DAOTZR010000123.1:0-30626 GCA_034434315.1 Anaerolineae bacterium | reverse complement strand
GTGGCTTCAGATTACTGAGGCTGCCTATGCCTTGTTCCAAGCTATCGTCTTTGCATCTACCTGACTATGTCCGAACTCACGTCCGAACCCCAGGGAGCGTGCGTTGACGATATCCCCTTCCATGGTATAATTAGCTTTTGCCTATGTCTGGCTTAAGCGCGTTTTGACGCGCCTGATCTCAGTTGTCTGAGGGGTGTGGGGAGGTAAATAATTCATGTCTATTGCTCAATTAGGGGTCAAATCATACGCCCGAATTCAAAGCGCCTTGCCCTTACCGGGCCTGGTCGAGGTCCAGCTGCAGTCCTACAAGTGGTTGCTGGAAGAAGGCCTGCGGGACCTGTTCGATGAAATTTCGCCTATCGAAAGTTACAATGGTCAGCTTAGCCTGTACCTGCCGGGGAATGCGGCAGCTCAGGCCGGTTTTGATCTCTCGTATCGCTTTGGCGAGCCCAAACATACCCAGGAAGAATGCCTGGACCGCGATTTGACTTATGCCATCCCCCTCTATGTTAAAGTTGCTCTGGTCAATCGCGAAAATAATCAAATTGTGGAACAGGAAATCTTCCTCGGCGATATTCCGCTCATGACTGAGGACGCTACTTTCATCATCAATGGTACAGAGCGCGTTGTCGTGAGCCAGCTCATCCGCTCGCCGGGTATCTACTTTGGCATGGATGAAGATGGCGTGCGCCGCTTCGGAAACGCCAAACTCATCCCCGATCGGGGCGCCTGGATGGAATTCGAAACCCGCCGTTCGGGGTACCTCACCTTGCGTTTCAACCGCAAGCGCACCGTACCTTTGACCATTTTCCTGCGCGCCCTGGCTGCCGTCCATGATGAACTGAAAAGCGATTTGCTGCGCGAGGGGACGGACGAGGAGTTGTTCAAACTCTTCGGGGATGTGGACAACAATCCCGATCATCCCTGGATTCTGACCACAATTCGGCAGGAACCGACCTGGGACGTGCGAGGGACCAACGCGATTGCCGAGGAGGCGATCATCGAGTTCTACCGGCGCATGCGGCCCGGCGATCCGGCTACGTTGGAAAACGCACGCGAGTACCTCATCTCGCAAATCTTCGACGAGCAACGTTATAACCTGCAGCGCGTTGGCCGTTACAAGCTAAATCAGCGCATGGGGCTTACCGTGCCCATGAGCGTGCGCACCATTACCAAGGAAGATATTGTCGCCCTGGTGCGCCGCATCATCCAGATCAACAACGGCACCGCCGAGCCGGATGATATGGACCACCTGGGTAACCGCCGCGTTAAGACCGTGGGGGAACTGGTTCAGGCTAAGCTGCGTGTGGGCATGTTGCGCATGGAGCGTGTCATTAAAGAACGCATGAGCCTGCGTGAGGAGTCACCTACTCCCGTCAGCCTGGTCAACATCCGCCCGGTTGTCGCGGCCATCCGCGAATTCTTCGGATCCAGCCAGCTCTCCCAGTTCATGGAACAGACCAACCCGCTTTCAAGCCTGACCCACAAGCGTACCCTTTCGGCTTTGGGTCCCGGTGGTCTGCGCCGTGAGCGTGCCGGCTTCGATGTGCGTGACGTGCATCACAGCCACTATGGACGCATCTGCCCCATCGAAACCCCGGAAGGACCGAACATCGGCCTGATTGGGCGTCTGGCGACTTTTGCGCGCGTCAACGAACTGGGCTTTATCGAAACCCCCTACCGCAAGGTAGTGCGCGCCGTGCCGCCGGTTGCGGAGCAGTTGCTGAATCACATTTTGCGTGAAGATGTCCGCGATCCCCTGACCGGTGAGGTCGTGGCAGCAGCGGGTACGCGCATTGATGCCGAGCTGGCCCAGCGCATTGCCGCTTTGCCTTTGAAGGATCCCATCAAGGTTGTGCCCAAGGTCACGGATGAAATTGTGTACCTCTCCGCCGATCGTGAGGAGCCTTATGTCATTGCTCAGGCCAATGCGCCCCTGGATGCTGAGGGCCATTTCCTCACCGAGCGCGTCGCTACCCGGCGTGGCGGTAGGGGCGGTGACCAGTTCGGCCTTTCCGCCCCGGATCGCGTGGACTTCATGGATGTTGCACCGATTCAGGTCGTCGGTATTTCGGCGGCTTTGATCCCCTTCCTGGAGCACGATGATGCCAACCGCGCCCTGATGGGGTCGAACATGCAGCGCCAGGCCGTCCCGCTCATTCGCCCCGAAGCGCCCTACATTGGGACCGGGATTGAACGGGCCGCTGCATTGAATTCTGGTATGAGCATTCGCGCCCGCGCCAATGGGGTGGTGGTCCACGTCACCGGCGAACGTATCCAGGTTTTGACTGATGACGGTGAGCTGCAGACCTACGAGCTGCGCAAATATCAGCGCTCTAACCAGAGCACCTGTGTGGACCAGCGCCCCGCAGTGTTCAAAGGCCAGCGCGTCAACAAAGGCGACATTCTGGCCGACAGCTCCTCCACCGAGGGTGGGTTACTGGCTCTGGGCGAAAACGTCCTGGTCGCTTTCCTGTCCTGGGATGGCGGTAACTTCGAAGATGCCATTCTGCTCAGTGAACGCCTGGTGCAGGATGATAAGTTCACCTCGGTTCACATCGAAAAATACGAAATTTCCGCCCGCGACACCAAGCTGGGTCCGGAAGAAATCACCCGTGAAATTCCTAACGTGTCCGATGATGTTCTGCGTGACCTTGACGAAGAAGGCATTATCCGGATCGGGGCGGAAGTAGGCCCTCTGGATATCCTGGTGGGGAAGGTCACGCCGAAGGGAGAAAAAGAACTTTCTCCGGAGGAAAAACTCCTGCGCGCCATCTTTGGCGAAAAACTGCGCGACGTCAAGGATACCAGCCTGCGCATGCCCCATGGCGCTCACGGCAAAGTTGTGGACGTTAAAGTCTTCGACCGTGAAGCCTACCGTGACCTGCCGGCGGGTGTGGAGAAAGTGGTGCGCGTGAGTGTGGCGCAGCGCCGTAAGATCACCGAGGGTGACAAAATGGCTGGCCGTCACGGTAACAAGGGTGTTATCTCCCGCATTGTTGCCGTTGAGGACATGCCTTATCTCGAAGATGGCACGCCGGTGGACATCATCCTCAACCCGTTGGGTGTGCCGGGCCGCATGAACATCGGCCAGGTGCTGGAAACACATCTGGGATGGGCCGCTTCGCGTCTGGGCTATCGCTGCGAAGTGCCGGTGTTCGATGGCGCTTCTGAGGCCGAAATCGCCGCTGAGCTGGCGCGTGCCTGGATGATTGATCGCGCCTGGGAAGAAGCGCGCTCCCGTGCCTGGTCCTGGCTCAAAGGTCAGGCCTATCCCCTGGAAACCCTGCGCGATGACGATGAGGCGCTCATGCTTTACGTGGTGGCCTGGCTCTCCTCGCGCGGTTACGACCCGGAGCGCCTGAGCGAAGACCTGATTTATGCCCGTCGTTCTGTTCTGCACGAATGGCTGCGCGAAAAGGGCCTCAATCCCGATGAACTGATGGTTTACGATGGGGATCCGCGCTCCCCCGCTGAACGGGAAGTGGCGAATCGTAAAGCCCAGCAGGCCTGCCTGCGCATGTGGCTGCAGGAACAGGGCGTGGACGTTTCCGCCATCAGCGATGATGAGCTTGAACTGCGGGCGGGCGAGTACGCGGTTGCGCACAATCTCCCCCTGCCCACCCTGGGAAAAATGCGCCTTTACGATGGGCGTACAGGGGAACCCTTTGATCAGCCGGTGACGGTTGGTATCATCTACATGCTCAAGCTCTCGCACCTGGTTGAGGACAAGGTCCACACCCGCTCGACCGGTCCTTACTCCCTGGTGACGCAGCAACCGCTCGGTGGTAAGGCCCAGTTCGGTGGTCAGCGCTTTGGTGAAATGGAAGTGTGGGCTCTGGAGGCTTACGGCGCGGCTTACATTCTGCAGGAAATGCTCACCATCAAATCGGATGATGTGCAGGGCCGGGTCAAAGCCTATGAATCCATCGTCAAGGGCGAGCCCATTGAAGAGCCTGGCATCCCGGCTTCCTTCAAGGTGCTGGTTAAAGAATTGCAGAGTCTGGCTCTGGCCGTTGAAGCCGTTACCGATTCCGGAGAGGTTCTGAAGTTCGGGCGTGAAGAACGCCGCACGCAGGCCACGCCGCGGCTTGGCGCTGGCCTGCTCGACCTGGCTGATGAGCCCGGCTTCGATTAAACCCGCCGACGATATAGCGGGGCCTGGCAACCAGCCAGGCCCCATTTGTGTAAAGGACTGGAAACACCGGGGAAGCTGTGTGAAGCGGTATCCCCGATGGCGGCGATGGAGACTGAAGAAGAAAATGTAATTGACCTTTTAGGGCTTTATGGTAGAATTCCCATTCGCATGGGTTGGGCTATCCAACCCTGCCGACCCTGGGAACAAAACGTACAAAGTTTACTGGTAAGGAAATTTTCAGGAGGAAAAAGCAGTGCCGACCATTAATCAATTGATTCGCAAGGGACGCAAGCCTAAGGCCCGAAAGACCAAGGCTCCTGCGTTGCAATATAACCTGGATACCTTGAAAGGCAAGCGCCGGCGCGCCAGCAAAGGCAACCCGCAGAAGCGTGGCGTATGCACGGTTGTGCGTACCATGACCCCGAAGAAGCCGAACTCGGCTTTGCGCAAGATCGCCCGCGTGCGCTTGTCCAACCGCATCGAGGTTACGGCTTACATTCCGGGTGAGGGTCACAATCTGCAGGAGCACTCGGTGGTGTTGGTGCGTGGTGGTCGTGTGAAAGACCTGCCCGGTGTGCGTTATCATATCGTTCGCGGTACGCTTGATACGGCCGGCGTCAAGAATCGCAATCAGCAACGTTCCAAGTACGGCACTAAGAAAGCGACGAAGAAGTAGGGAGATAGAGTATGCCGAGAAGGTCTGGTCCAGCCAAACGTGTAACGCCGCCCGACATTCGCTACAACAGCGTGTTGGTGCAGCAATTCATCAATCGTATTATGCGTGATGGTAAGAAGAGCGTGGCGCAGCGGATCATGTACGATGCTCTGGCTGAAGCCGAAAAGCGCACAGGCAAGCCGGCCATGGAAGTGCTGGAGACAGCCGTGCGCAACGTTTCGCCGGAAATCGAGGTTAAGCCGCGCCGTGTTGGTGGGGCCACGTATCAGGTCCCAGTTGAAGTGGCGCCGGAGCGTCAGGTATCCCTGGCGATGCGCTGGATTCTGGCTGCGGCGCGTAAGCGCGGCGGGCGGGGTATGGCGCAAAAGCTGTCTGCCGAACTGGTAGAAGCTTACCAGAACACCGGTGCGGCGGTCAAGCGGCGCGAGGAAACCGTCAAGATGGCCGAGGCCAACCGCGCCTTCGCGCATCTGCGCTGGTAAATCTGACCAATCCGGTGTCGCTGGAGGAGAAATTCTGAGAGCCTGAGGCACCGGAGTTGTCATGGCTGATTCAAACGCACATTCACTGGAACATATACGTAACATCGGGATCGTGGCCCACATTGACGCGGGCAAGACCACGACTACCGAGCGTATCCTGTACTACACGGGGAAGACCCATCGCCTCGGCAACGTAGACGAGGGGACGACCGTAACCGACTGGATGGTGCAGGAACGCGAGCGCGGCATCACCATCACCTCCGCGGCGGTAACGTGTTACTGGCGTGACCATCAGATCAACATCGTGGATACGCCGGGGCACATTGATTTCACCGCTGAGGTGCAGCGCAGCCTGCGGGTCCTGGATGGAGCGGTGGTAATCTTCGATGCGACGGCTGGTGTTGAGCCGCAGTCCGAAACCGTGTGGCGCCAGGCGCGCGCGTTTGGCGTTCCGCTGATCGCTTTTATCAACAAGATGGATAAGCTCGGCGCGGATTTTGCCTTTGCCGTCCAGACCATGCGCGATCGGCTGGCCGCGCGACCGGTCCCAATTCAGTGGCCTATCGGGTCCGAGTCCAGTTTTGTCGGGGTTGTTGATCTGCTGGAATGGCGGGCGATTACCTGGACCGACGAGCTGGGTGCCAATCCGACCGAGGTCCCGATTCCCGATAGCCTTCTCGAGGAGGCGCAGGTGGCGCGTGAGGCCATGATCGAAGCTATCGTCGAAACCGATGACGCTTTGATGGAGGCCTACCTGGAGGGCGAGGCGATAGCGGCTGCAGATTTGCGCCGGGCATTGCGGATGGCCACCATTCGCAGCGAGCTTCAGCCCGTCCTGTGCGGCACATCTCTGCGCAACAAGGGCGTTCAGCCTTTGTTGGATGCTATCGTGGACTATTTACCCTCGCCTCTGGATATTCCGGCGGCGCAGGGTGAGCATATCAATTCGCATGAACGTGTGGCCTGTCCGGCGGATCTGAACCATCCGCCGGTGGCCCTGGTCTTTAAAATCTCAACGGACCCTTACGCCGGACGGTTAGCCTATTTCCGGGTCTATTCTGGCAGGCTCAGGCAGGGTGAAGTCTATCTGAACGTGGGTAAAGGAGTTCGGGAACGGCTTCCCAAGCTCCTGCGCATGTTCGCGGATCACCGTGAGGAAGTGACCGAAATCACCGCGGGTGATATCGGTGCTACGGTGGGTCTGAAGCAGACCTTCACGGGGGATACCCTGGCCTCCCCGGCTTTGCCGGTTGTGCTGGAGCCTATCCGTTTCCCGGAGCCGGTTATCTCGGTGGCTATTGAGCCGAAGACCGTCGCCGATCAAAGCCGTCTGAACGAAGCGCTGCAGCGCCTGGCGGAAGAAGACCCGACCTTCCAGGTCAAGGTGGATGAGGGCACCGGGCAGACCATTATCTCCGGGATGGGCGAACTGCACCTGGAGATTCTGGTGGATCGCATGATGCGCGAGTTTAACGTGAGCGCCAACGTGGGTAATCCCCGCGTCGCTTACAAAGAATCCATCTCGCGCCAGGCCCAGGCCGAGGCTGTCTTCGACCGCATGTTGGGCGGTAAGCCGCAATATGCGCGTGTAGTCCTGGAAGTCGTACCGGCGGATCCCAAAGAGGGCATACGCTTTGAATCAGCTTTACGCCCCCATACCCTACCTCCTAACTTTGTGGAGGCAGTGCGCGTGGGGGTGTTAGAGTTGTTGGATGCGGGTGTGCTGGCCGGATATCCACTGTTGGGCGTGAATGCCCGGCTGGTGGATGCGACGATGCAGCCAGACCTTTCGAATGAGATGGCTTTCAAAGCTGCGGCGTCCCAGGCCTTCCGCACCGCCCTGGAAGCGGCTGGCCCTGTGCTTCTGGAACCGGTGATGGATGTCGAGGTTGTCGTGCCAGAAGCTTTTGTGGGGGAAGTGCTGGGGGATTTGAGCGCGCGAGGGGCGAGTATCCAGCAGATGGAAGCCCGTCCCGGAGGCGTTCAGGCCGTGCGGGCCTATGTGCCCCTGGCCCGGATGTTTGGGTATGCTACGGACGTGCGAAATCTTTCGCAAGGCCGAGGCACGTTTACCATGGAGTTCCATCATTACCAGGTGGTGGACTCCAAACAAATGGACGCTATCTTGTATGGTGTCTAATCCTTAGTAAACCTTAGAGATTATTTATTCAAAGGAGAGGTAGGACAAATGGCTAAAGAAAAATTCGAGCGCACTAAGCCGCATGTCAATGTCGGTACCATCGGTCATATTGACCATGGTAAGACCACCCTCACGGCTGCGATCACCAAGACGCTGTCGCTGAAGGGGCAGGCCGAATTCAAGGCCTACGATGAGGTCGCGAAGGCTGACGCCAAGATGTTCCGCCGCGACGCCACCAAGATCTTGACCGTGGCGATTTCGCACGTGGAATACGAGTCCGAAAAGCGCCACTACGCGCACGTGGACTGCCCTGGTCACCGCGACTACATCAAGAACATGATTACCGGTGCGGCGCAGATGGACGGCGCCATCCTGGTTGTCTCCGCGGTTGACGGCCCGATGCCGCAGACCCGTGAGCACATCCTGCTGGCCCGTCAGGTTGAAGTGCCGGCGATTGTGGTCTTCCTGAACAAGGTGGACCTGATGGACGATCCCGAACTGCTGGAACTGGTCGAGCTGGAAATCCGCGACCTGCTCAGCTCCTACGGCTATCCTGGCGACGAAACCCCGATCGTGCGCGGTTCCGCCCTGGCGGCCCTGGCGAGCGAGAACAAGGATCCCAACGCGCCGGAATATCAACCCATCTGGGAGCTTATCCGCGTTGTGGATGAATACATCCCGACGCCTGAGCGCGCCGAGGACAAGCCCTTCCTGATGCCCATCGAAGACGTCTTCTCGATCAAGGGTCGCGGTACGGTGGTGACTGGTCGTGTTGAGCGCGGTACCCTCGTCCCCAACACCGAAGTGGAAATCGTCGGTCTGATGGAGAAGCCGCTGCGCACCGTCGTGACCTCGATGGAAATGTTCCACAAGGTTTTGGACAAGGTGGTGGCGGGTGATAATGCCGGTCTGCTGCTGCGCGGTATTGATAAGGACCAGGTCGAGCGCGGTATGGTCGTGGCCAAGCCCGGCTCCATTAAGCCGCTGCGCAAGTTCGAGGCTCAGGTCTACATCCTGAAGAAGGAAGAAGGCGGTCGCCACAATCCCTTCTTCACCGGCTACAAGCCGCAGTTCTACATCCGCACCATGGACGTTACCGGTACGGTGACCTTGCCCGCCGGCGTTGAAATGGTCATGCCGGGTGACGATGTTACCATGACCGTCGAACTGATCGTGCCTGTCGCTATCGAACAGGGTTCCCGCTTCGCCATCCGCGAAGGTGGCCTGACCGTGGGCGCCGGCGTGATCACCAAGGTGCTCGAGTAAACTACAAAATCTAGTTAAAGGTGAGTTATGAGCAAGCAACGCATTCGCATTCGGCTCAAGGGGTACGATCATCGCATTCTGGATGAATCCGCGCGGCGCATTGTCGAGGCGGCGGAGCGGACCGGAGCGCGCGTTTCCGGCCCTGTACCTCTGCCCACGAAGATTGAGCGCTACACGGTGCGGCGCTCGACCTTCATTGACAAGGATAGCCACGAGCATTTTGAGATGCGCATTCACAAGCGCCTGATCGAAATCCACGAGCCGGATTCGAAAACCATTGACACCCTGACCCGGCTGAATATGCCGGCCGGTGTGCAGATCGAGATCAAGCTCTAATTTTGCTTGTGACTGACTCCCTTCACCCCTCCTGGGCGCTGCGTGCCCGAAGGTGCCCAGGGGGGGTGTTGTGGGCCAAAAACGGGTTATTCAGGGATGATGAGGCGAGCCTGGCCGGCAGTCCCTTTGAGGAGGAACTATGAAAGGCATTCTAGGCAAAAAAGTTGGGATGACACAAATTATCAATGAACAAGGCGATGTCGTGCCTGTGACGGTCATCGAAGCCGGGCCGTGCTATGTCGTCCAGCTCCGCACCCCGGAGAAGGACGGCTATCGTGCTGTCCAGTTGGGCTTCGAGGAAGTCCGTGCCGGGCGGTTGACGCGCGGTCAGCGAGGCCATTTGGAGCGCGCTGGCGTGCCGACGCTGCGCTATCTGCGCGAACTGCGCATGCGCGAGGACGAAACCTACGAGGTCGGCCAGAAGATCCTGGTGGACATCTTCCAGCCGGGTGAGCGTGTAGACGTGGTCGGTACCTCGAAGGGGCGCGGTTTTGCGGGTCTGGTCAAGCGCCATCACTTCAAGGGCGGTCCCAAGACCCATGGTCAGTCCGATCGGCAGCGCCGTGCTGGTTCCATTGGCGCCACCTCGACTCCCGGCCGTGTTTGGAAGGGCTTGCGCATGGCCGGTCACATGGGGAACGAGCGGGTAACGACCCAAAATCTGGAAGTCGTCATGGTAGATCCGGAACGCAATCTTCTCGCGGTGAAAGGGAGCGTGCCCGGCGCTACTGGTGGCCTGGTTGTGGTCAAGCAGGCACGTAAACAAAAGGTCGCCAAGCAGGGGAGGTAAATCATGTTAGTACCAGTTCTGAATATGCAAGGCGAACAGGTTAGCGAAATCGAACTGCGGGATGATATCTTTGGCGTGCCTGTGAACGTGCCTTTGATGCATCAGGCCCTGGTTATGCAACTGGCCAATGCCCGGCAGGGAACGCACAAGACCAAGACGCGGGGTGAAATCAACCGCAGCAAAGCCAAGTGGTATCGCCAGAAGGGGACTGGCCGTGCGCGTCACGGTAGCCGCACAGCCAACCTTTTCGTCGGCGGTGGTGTATCGCATGGTCCTCAGCCGCGTTCGTACGTGAAGGCGATGCCGCGCAAGATGCGCCGCGCCGCGGTGCGTTCGGCTCTCTCGGCCAAGGCCGCGGCCCAGCAGATCGTGGTTGTGGATCGCCTGGAGATGGCGGCCCCCAAGACCCGCGAAATGGTCAAGGTGCTGGAAAATCTCGCGGTTGAGGGCAAGGCCCTCATTCTCCTGCCGGAGCGCAATGAGACTGTCGAGCGTTCGGTGAGCAATATCCCCACAGCGAAGACGCTGCGGGCGCACTATGTCAACGTGCGTGACGTGCTGGGAGCCGATAAAATCGTTCTGCCGCTGGCTTCCCTGACCGTCATCGAGTCAATCCTGGGGTGAGATGATGGACATTTACAGTGTGATCGTACGACCCATCGAAACGGAAAAAACGGCCTATCAGTCGGGGTACGGACAGTACACCTTCGAGGTGCACCCCGATGCGAATAAGATTGAGATTAAAAAGGCCGTGGAAGCGATCTATCACGTAGATGTGATCGCGGTCAACGTACTGAACATGCCCGCCAAGGTGTCGCAGATCCGTGGGCGTCGGCTGATTCGGCGTCGTCCGGCGTGGCGCAAGGCGGTTGTGACCGTGGCCCCTGGGCAGCGAATTGAGGCTTTGGAGGCATAGGAACCATGGGGATCAAGAAGTTTAAGCCCACGTCTCCCGGTCGGCGCTGGATGACCGGGTACTCTTTTGAGGAAATTACGCGCACGGAACCGGAGCGCAGTCTGATTCAGCCTTTGAAGAAGACCAGCGGACGCAATGCCTATGGGCGCGTCACCGTGCGCCATCGCGGTGGTGGGATCCGCCGCATGTATCGCGTCATTGACTTCCGCCGCGACAAATTCGGCGTGCCGGCGCGGGTGGATTCGATCGAGTACGACCCGAACCGCACCGCGCGGATTGCGCTGCTGGTTTACGCTGATGGCGAGAAGCGCTACATCCTGGCGCCGCTCGGCCTGAAGGTGAATGACACCGTCATCAGCAGCCGCGATGAGGCCGTGGAAATTCGTCCGGGCAATGCCATGCCCCTGGAGCGCATGCCCCTGGGTACCCTCGTCCACAATGTGGAGCTGTATCCGGGGCGGGGAGGCCAGCTGGTGCGCGCCGCCGGTGCTGCCGCGCAAGTTTTGGCTAAAGAAGGCGCTTATGTGACGTTGCGCATGCCCAGTGGCGAAATGCGCCTGATTCGCAAGGAATGTATGGCTACGATCGGTCAGGTCGGCAATGTCGAACATTCTAACGTTAAACTGGGTAAAGCTGGCCGCAAGCGGCATATGGGCTGGCGTCCGGAAGTACGCGGTTCGGCCATGACCCCGCGCGATCACCCGCACGGCGGTGGTGAAGGCCGTTCGCCGATCGGTATGCCCGGTCCGAAGTCGCCGTGGGGCTGGCCGACCCTGGGCAAGAAGACACGCAACAACAAGCGCACGGACAAATACATCGTGCGGCGCCGCAATGTCGGGCGTAAGTAAGGGGAGGTTAAGCGATGTCGCGGTCGTTAAAAAAAGGACCTTATATTAATCCTAAACTGTTGGAAAAGATCGAACAGATGAATCGCACGGGCGAAAAGCGCGTCATCCGCACCTGGTCGCGGGCTTCGGTAATCTTCCCGCAGATGGTGGGTCACACCATCGCGGTGCATGATGGCCGCCGGCACGTGCCGATCTACATCACCGAAAACATGGTGGGCCATCGGCTGGGCGAGTTCGCCCCGACCCGGACTTTCCGTGGCCACATCGTCAAGGAAAAGAAAGGGAAGGTGCGCTAATGGGAGAGACCGTTAAAGCTGTTGCACGTCACATCGCGGTGACACCGACCAAAATGCGGCGCGTCATTCGCCCTCTGGTGGGGATGCCCGCGCGTCAGGCGCTGGACCTGTTGAGCGTCCTGCCGCAGGAATCGGCGGCCATCCTCTCCAAGCTCATCAAGTCGGCTGTCGCAAACGCCGATGAGAAGGGCCTGGATACCGATGCGCTGGTGATCGTCTCTTTAACCGCTGATGAAGGCCCTGGCGTGATGCCGGGCAAGGGTTGGCGGGCCGGTTGGGGGAGCCGTGGGCGCTATCGCCCCATTCGCAAGCGCTCCTCGCATCTCACCGTTGTTTTAGAAGAACGCATTTAGTTAAGGAGGCGTAGCTTGGGCCGCAAAGTACATCCCTACGGCTTTCGTTTAAATGTCATCCGGGACTGGCAGTCCCGGTGGTATGCTGAGGGGCGCGAGTATGCCACCCTCCTGCAGGAGGACCAGGCCATTCGCAAGCTCGTTGTGGATGAGATCCGGAAGTCGGCGCGTGATGGGCAGACCGGGATCTCGAAGGTGGAAATCGAGCGCTTCCCGCCGAACCAGGTTTCGGTGACCATTCACACCGCCCGTCCGGGTGTGGTGATTGGGCGCAAGGGTGAAAGCGTGAAGGTCCTGCGTCAGAAGTTGGAGCAGCTCACGGGCGGCAAGCGTGTACACGTGGATGTGCACGAAATCGAGCAGCCCGACCTGGACGCTCACCTGGTCGCCGAAAACATTGTGGCGCAGCTGGAGCGCCGTATCTTCCACAGCCGGGCTATGAAGCGCGCTGTCCGTCAGGCTATGCGTGCCGGTGCGGAAGGAATCAAGGTCATGTGCAGCGGGCGTCTGGCTGGAGCCGAAATTGCGCGCCGGGAATGGATGCGCGAAGGGCGCGTGCCTCTGCAAACCTTGCGTGCGGATATTGACTATGCCGTAGCCGAGGCGTTGACGACCTATGGACGCATCGGCGTGAAGGTGTGGATCTACAAGGGGCAGGTGCTGCCTCGTAAGCCGGTCGCGAGCGCTCCCGTGCTCGATGAGACCGTGGAGGAATAGGAGGTAGGGCGATGTTAATGCCGAAGCGGGTTAAATACCGCAAACAACATCGGGGTCGCATGAAGGGTAAGGAGACCCGTGGGACCGAGGTGTCTTTTGGGCAGTATGGGCTGCAGGCGTTGGAGCCGGCCTGGATTACAGCGCGGCAGATTGAAGCGGCACGGCGTGCCATCGTCCGCCATCTGCGCCGGCGCGGTAAGTACTGGATTCGGATCTTCCCGGATAAGCCGGTGACGGCCAAGCCCGCCGAAACCCGTATGGGTAAGGGTAAGGGTCCCGTTGATCACTGGGTAGCTGTGGTTCGTCCGGGACGGGTGATGTTCGAAGTGGGCGAAGTGCCGGAAGACGTGGCTCAGGAAGCCCTGCGCCTGGCGGCGCACAAACTGCCCATTAAGACGCACTTTATCAAGCGTGTCGAACTGGGTGAGGCTTCAGGAGAGTAACCATGGACGTAGCGAAGTTGCGTGAACTTTCGGATAAGGAATTGCAGGTGCGCCTGCAGGAAACCCGGCGTGAGCTGTTCAATTTACGGCAGCAGTGGTACGTGGGGAAGCTGGAGGATGTGAATCGGCTGCGCGCTGTGCGCAAGGATATTGCTCGCATCCTCACGATCATGCGCGAGCGCCAGTTGCAGGGCGCGAAGAACCAGTAAGGGGTGCGCTTATGGAACAACAGCGGAAACGCCTGATTGGCGTAGTGACCAGCGACAAAATGGATAAAACTGTGGTTGTAACGGTGGAGCGGCAGTATCGCCACCCTCTGTATCAGAAGGTGGTGCGTTCCACGAAAAAATACCTGGCTCACGATGAGGAAAACGCCTGCCGCGTGGGCGATCGGGTCGTGATCCTCGAATCCCGCCCCTACAGCCGCCGCAAGCGTTGGGTGGTGAGCGAGATTCTCGAACGGGCCGAGTAGGAGGAAAGCAATGATTCAACAGGAAACGCGACTGACAGTAGCGGACAATACCGGGGCGCGCGAACTGTTGTGCATTCACGTCTACGGGGGCTCCCGGCGCCGTTACGGTACGGTGGGTGACGTGATTGTGGCGGCAGTGAAGTCGGCCCTGCCGACTGCCAGCGTGAAAAAGGGCGATGTGGTGAAGGCCGTGATCGTGCGGGTGAAGAAAGAATACCGCCGACCGGATGGTTCCTACATTCGCTTCGATGACAACGCGGCAGTCATTCTGGACGCCAGTGGCGTCAACCCGCGCGGTACGCGCATCTTCGGCCCGGTCGCGCGCGAGCTGCGCGAAAAGGGCTTCATGAAGATCGTGTCCCTGGCGCCGGAAGTGTTGTAGGTTGAGGTGAAAGTATGAACCGGATTAAAAAGGGTGATACGGTGAAAATCATCAGTGGCGATGATCGCGGCAAGACCGGGGAGGTCCTGCGGGTCTTCCCGAAAGAGCGCCGGGTCGTGGTCTCTGGTGTGAACATCATTGTCAAACATCAGCGGGCAGTCCGGGCCGGGCGCGCGCAGATGCAGGGAGGCCGGGTCGAGCTCGAAGCGCCGATCCATGTGTCGAATGTGATGCTGGTCTGCCCTCACTGCAAAGAGGCGACTCGTGTGGGCTTCTCGGTGCTCGAAGATGGCCGCAAAGTGCGCCTGTGCAAAAAATGCGGCGCTTCGATTGATTAGGAGAGGGGACTATGGCATCCTTGAAGGAACGGTATGAACAGGAAGTGGTCCCGGCCCTGATGAAGGAGTTCGGGTATCAGAACGTGATGCAGGTGCCCCGCATTCGCAAGGTCGTCATCAACGTGGGGTTGGGTGAGGCCCTGGATAACCCCAAAGCTTTGGAAGCGGCGGCGAATGACATTGCGCAGATCACCGGTCAGCGTCCAGTCATCACCAAGGCCCGGCGCTCTGTCGCTGCCTTCAAGTTGCGCGAAGGCCGTGCCATTGGGATTAAGGTGACGTTGCGCCGCGAGCGTATGTGGGCTTTCCTGGATCGTCTGATGAATGTCGCTCTGCCGCGCACCCGTGACTTTCGCGGTGTGCCGGACAAGCTGGATGGGCGTGGTAACTACACCCTCGGCTTGCGCGAGCAACTGCTCTTCCCGGAGATTGACTATGACAAAATTGACAAGATCCGGGGGATGGAAATTAGCATCAACACCACGGCAGAGACGGATGAAGAGGCGCGGCGGCTGCTGGAGCTGCTGGGGATGCCTTTCCGCCATGCGTAGGCCGAACAGGAAGAAGGAGTGACGTATGTCGAAAAAGTGTATGCCGTATCGTGAAATGCGTCGCAAGTACGAGGTGCGCGTCCGCAATCGCTGCACGCGCTGTGGTCGCTCACGGGGCTATTATCGCCGCTTTGGGCTGTGCCGCATCTGCTTGCGGGAACTGGCGCTGGAAGGGAAAATTCCCGGCCTGGTCAAATCGAGCTGGTAAGAGGGTAGGACAATGACAATGAACGATCCTATTTCCGATATGTTGGCGCGTGTGCATAACGCCTTAATGGCCCAGCACGAGACCGTCTCGATGCCGGCGTCCAAGATGAAGGTCGCCATTGCGAAGATCCTTAAGGAAGAGGGCTACATCGAGGGGTACGAAGTGGTGGAAAAGGCCCCACAGCCGGAACTGACCATTCGCCTGAAATACGTCGGTGACTTGAAGCATCAGCGCCCGGTGATTACGGGCCTGAAGCGGGTGAGCAAGCCGGGTCGGCGCATCTACACGCCGGCGGGCCGCATTCCCTGGGTGCGCAGCGGGATGGGTATTGCCATTCTCTCCACCCCCAAGGGGGTCCTCACCGGGGAGCAGGCGCGGCGCCTCAATGTGGGCGGCGAAGTGATCTGCTACATCTGGTAAAAGGGGAGGTGGAGCGTGTCTCGTATTGGTCGTATGCCTATCCCGGTTCCAGCCGGGGTGAAAGTGGAAATTGATGGGCAGAAGGTGACCGTCAAAGGCCCTAAGGGCGAGTTGACGCACCTGATGAATCCGGGGATCAAGGCCGTCCTGGAGGGCAATGTTTTGCACGTCCAGCGGGAAAGCGATGCGCCGCAGGTACGGGCTTTGCATGGCCTGAACCGCGCCCTGATTAACAACATGGTTGTTGGGGTCTCTCAGGGCTACAGCAAATCCCTGGAAGTTTCCGGTACGGGGTATAAGGTGGAGTTGCAGGGGAAGACTCTGGTCATGAGCCTGGGTTTCTCCCATGACGTCCGCATTAATCCCCCCGACGGAATTAGCTTTGAGGTGAATCCCAAGACCGGGACCATTGTGGTCAAGGGAGCCGATAAGCAGATGGTAGGCAAGGTCGCGGCTGAAATCCGCGCCTGGCGTCCGGTTGAGCCTTACCTGGGGAAGGGCATCCGCTACAGCGACGAAATCGTGCGGCGCAAGGCGGGTAAGTCCGGTAAGGCCGGCGGTAAGGGCGGTAAGAAGAAGTAAATCATTTCACAGCGTGTGACTGAGGGTAAAGAACTATGAAACCAGAACTGAGTCGTGATAAAGCCCGGATCCGGCGTCACATGCATGTGCGCAAGCACGTGTCGGGGACGCCAGAACGTCCACGCCTGAACGTCTTTCGCAGCTTGAATCATATCTACGCGCAAGTTATTGACGATGTGGCGGGGCACACCCTGGCCTCGGCCTCGACGCTTGATAGCGAGATTCGTGAGCAGCTGGCGGGTTTGACCAAGACGGAACAGGCGAAGGTCGTGGGGAAAGTCTTGGCCGAGCGCGCCCTGGCGCGTGGCATCAAGCAGGTGGTCTTTGACCGCGGCGGTTACAAGTACCATGGCCGTGTGCAGGCCCTGGCCGAGGCTGCCCGCGAGGCAGGCCTGGATTTCTAAATCCGGCGGAGGTTTTTGACAATGGCAATGGAAAAACAACTTCATGATATGGATGCGCAGCCCGAACTGGACGAGCGCATTGTGGATATCACCCGCGTGGCCAAAGTGGTCAAGGGTGGTCGTCACCTTCACTTCCGCGTGGTAGCGGTCGTCGGGGACAATAAAGGCCAGGTCGGCCTGGGGATTGGCAAGGCCCGGAACGTGCCCGATGCCATCGCCAAGGCTACGGATCGCGCCCGGCGCGATATGCGCCCGGTTGCGCTGGACAACACCACCATCACGCATGAAATTACCGGTACATGCGGCGGCTCGGTCGTCTTCCTGCGTCCGGCGGCCCCCGGTACCGGCGTTATCGCGGCGGGTGCCGTCCGCGCTATCCTGGAAGCCGCTGGTGTGCGGGATGTCTTGACCAAGTCGCAAGGCAGCCCCACCAAGATTAACGTGGCCCAGGCGACGATGAAGGCCCTGCGCGACCTGCGGAGTGCCGAGGAAGTGGCGCAGAGCCGCGGCGTTGCTGTTGAGAATGCCTTGCCTTTCTGGCGCAGGAGGAAAGCATAATGGCCGAGAAAGTGTTGCGGATCAAACTGGTGCGGAGCCCGATTGGCTACGCCAAAGATCAAAAGCGCACGGTTCAGGCCCTGGGTCTGAAGCGCCTGCAGCAGGTGGTGGAACATGCCGATACCCCGGTTATCCGGGGCATGATCGCCAAGGTTGCCCACCTGGTTCAGGTAGAAGAAGTCGAAGGCTAAGGAGCGGAGGTTATCATGAAAATCCATGATCTGTTCCCCGCGGAAGGGGCCACGAAGCGCAAGAAGCGTGTTGGTCGTGGTATCGCCGCCGGTCAGGGTAAGACCGCCGGTCGGGGTACCAAGGGACAGGGCGCGCGCAGCGGCGGCGTCAAGCCGGCGTATTTCGAGGGTGGTCAGCTCCCCCTGGTGCGCAAGCTCCCCTTCGCCCGTGGTGTGGGGTTCTTTAATCCCTGGCGGATGGAATTCGCACCGGTCAATCTGGATCAATTGACTGAGAAGTTTGCTCCGGGTGCAGTGGTAACGCCAGAAAGCCTGGTCGAAGCTGGCCTGATCAAGCATGCTTCGGACCTGGTCGTGGTGTTGGGCCGGGGTGAGGTGGATCGTCCCCTGACGGTGCGCGTGCATCGTATTTCCGAAGCTGCCCGCGCGAAGATTGAGGCAGCCGGTGGAAAGGTAGAACTGTTGGCGTGGCAGCGGGGCGGGCATCGCACCCGCTGACCCCGCCGACCTGGGAGGCTTCCATGTTCAAGAGTTTCGTCCAGGGTCTTAAAAACGCGCTCAACGCTTTCAAGCTACCGGATCTGCGTCGGCGTCTGCTATACACCTTGTGGATTCTGGTGATCTTCCGGCTCATTTCCAACATCCCCGTGCCGGGCGTTGATCGCGCAGCTTTGGCGAGTTTTCTGGAGGGAGGGAGCGGCGCAAGCCGTCTCTTCTCCCTGCTTAACTTGCTTTCTGGGGGTGCCGTCGCTAACTTCTCCATCCTGGCGACCGGCGTCTACCCTTACGTAACGGCGACCATTATCCTGCAATTGCTGGTGCCCATTTTCCCGAAGCTGGAGCAGATGCTGAAGGAAGAGGGTGAAGCCGGGCAGCGGAAGCTGAACCAGTGGGGCTTCTACCTGACGGTGCCTCTGGCTGCTCTGCAGGCCTATGCTCAGATCGTGAGTCTGCGCGCGGCAACCGGCGGCACGGAGATCCTGCCCAACTTTGGTTTTGGCGCGGGCCAGTGGTTGCCAACCATCACCATTCTCTTCACCATGACGGCGGGGACCATGCTGGCGGTCTGGCTGGGTGAACTTATCACCGAACAGGGGATTGGTAACGGTCTGTCGCTAATCATCTTTGGCGGTATCGTCTCCAATGTTCCACGCAACCTGGGGCGCGTCTGGCTGGCTGACAAATTCCTGGGGGTGCTGGTCTTCCTGGTGGTGACCGTGCTGGTTGTGTTGTTCATCGTCTATGTTCAGGAAGGTGAACGGCGCATTCAGGTACAATACGGAAAGCGGGTGCGCGGTATGCGTGTCTACGGCGGAGGCAGCACCTACATTCCGTTGAAAGTGAATGCGGCAGGCATGATCCCACTCATCTTTGCCCAGTCCTTCCTGGTCCTTCCGGCGGTGATTGCCCAGTTCTTTGT
Organism: Anaerolineae bacterium; assembly: GCA_034434315.1. Classification (GTDB taxonomy): domain Bacteria; phylum Chloroflexota; class Anaerolineae; order B4-G1; family SLSP01; genus DAOTZR01. Next base: position 11,699 of record DAOTZR010000123.1, on the reverse strand, counting down.
CAACAGCACCAATCCCGGCGTCCGCAATGTGGCTACAGGGCTGATTAGCTTCTTCTCTGGAAGCAACCCCTGGTATGCCCTGCCCTACTTCCTGGCCGTGGTGGGCTTCACCTACTTCTACACGGACGTGCTGGTCCAACAACAGAACCTGCCCGACATGTTGCAGAAGCAGGGTGGCTTCATTCCGGGTGTACGCCCCGGACAGAAAACCGAGGAGTACATCAACAACATCTACCGGCGCATCACGCTGGCCGGGGCCCTGTTCCTGGGCATCGTCGCTGTTTTGCCCTACATCATTGGCCTGTTCATGCGCAGTGGCACGAACGTCATGCTCATTTCGAGCGCAGGCTTACTGATTGTGGTCGGCGTCGTCGTGGATACGATGCGGCAACTTGAGGCCCAACTGGTTATGCGCAATTACGAGGGCTTCCTCGACTAAGCAGGTCGCTGGTGTAGATTAAGGACTGTGGTATAATAGTTTTCTGTCTGTGATGCCTGTCTGGGTTGCGACAGGGAACTTTTACACTGGTCAAACACTCCGCCCTGGTCCTCTCGCCAGGGCGGAGTTGGGCCAGGGAACGACAAGAACGGTACTTTGAAATGATTATTATCAAAACGGTAGAGGAAGTGCGAACCATGCGTGAGGCCGGGCGTATCGTGGCTGAAGTCCTGGCCTTGATGCGCGAAAAAGTGCGCCCTGGGGTGAGCACGCTGGAGCTGGATCGTCTGGCTGAGTCCTGGATTCGCAAACGTGGTGCGACCCCATCTTTCCTTGGGTATCCACCAGGGAGCCGGAATCCGTTTCCTGCCACCATTTGCGCCTCGGTCAACGAGGAACTGGTGCACGGTATTCCGAGTGCCCGGCGGATTCTGCAGGAAGGGGACATTATCACAGTGGATGTGGGCGCCTTTTATCGTGGCTACCATGGGGACGCCGCTATAACCCTGCCGGTAGGTGAGATTAGTCCCGAAGCTCAGGCGCTTCTGGAGGTGACATCTGACGCCTTGAACGCGGCTCTGGCTCAGGCAGTTGCCGGACGGCGTCTGGGGGACATCTCACACGCTATTCAGACTTGCGTGGAGTCGCGTGGCTACCACGTTACGCGCATCTACACAGGTCATGGCATTGGCCGGCAGTTGCATGAGGACCCTCAGGTCCTCAATTATGGTCAGGCCGGTCAGGGGGTGTTGCTGCGACGCGGAATGACCCTGGCGATTGAGCCCATGGTGTTGATCGGGTCGGGGCAGACCCGCACCCTGGCTGATGGCTGGACGGTCGTTTCGGCTAATGGCCGCCTGACAGCGCACTTTGAACATACGGTAGCCATTACTGATGGCGAGCCCGAAATTCTAACTCTGGTGTAGACGGAAGGAGAAGGACAATGAAGGTATTACCGTCCGTTAAGCGCCGCTGTCCGAAATGCAAGATCATTCGGCGGCGTGGCGTGGTGCGTGTGATTTGCGATAACCCCAAGCACAAACAGCGGCAGGGGTAATCATTAAGTCGAAGTCTGGAGGAGAAAACTTATGGCGCGTATTGCAGGCGTTGACCTGCCCAAGAACAAGCGGGTGGAGATTGGCCTGACTTACATCTACGGCATTGGTCTTCCGACCAGCCAGAAAGTCCTGGCGCGCACTGGGGTTGATCCCAACAAGCGTGTGAAGGATTTGAGTGAGGCCGAGGTAGCGGCGCTGCGCGAAATCATCGAGCGCGAATACAAGGTGGAAGGTGACCTGCGCCGCGAGGTGCAGATGAACATCAAGCGCCTCATCGAGATTGGCTGCTACCGTGGGCTGCGGCATCGGCGTAACCTGCCAGTCCATGGTCAGCGGACGCGCACGAATGCCCGGACCCGCCGTGGTCCGCGCAAGACGGTCCCGGGTCGCGGTCGGCGTCGCGGTGCCAAGAAGTAAACCCGCTGCGCAGTTCATCAGGGTAAGGGATAAGGTAGAGGAGGTTCTATGGCAAAACGTCAGGTACGACGGGGTGGTGTGCGCCGGACTAAGCGCCTGGTTCCGCAGGGGCAGGTTCACATTCACTCGACTTTCAACAACACCATCGTGACCGTGACCGACCCGCAGGGTAATGTCCTGCGCTGGGCGAGTGCCGGGGTTGTCGGCTTCAAGGGTACGCGCAAGAGCACGCCCTTTGCGGCGCGGCAGGCGGCGGAAAAAGTCATCCAGGAAGCCGTGACCAACGATGGGATGCAGGAAGCGGATGTGTTCGTCAAGGGTGCTGGTCCGGGCCGCGAGGCGGCGTTGCGCGCCATCGCTGCGGTAGGGATGCGGGTGCGTTCGATTGTGGATGTCACGCCGATCCCCCATAATGGGTGTCGCCCCCCAAAGAAGCGGCGCGTGTAGTTTATTCTGCAGGAGGATTCTTGTATGTCGAGATATTTAGGCCCGGTGTGTAAACTGTGCCGTCGCGCCGGTGAGAAGCTGTATCTCAAGGGCGAGCGTTGCTTTAGCGAAAAATGCGCTCTGGAAGATCGCAGCTATCCCCCCGGTCAGCACGGCAAGGAGCAAGCATTTCGCCGGCGCAAGCTGTCTGACTATGGCATGCAGCTTCAGGAAAAGCAGAAGGCCCGTCGGATTTACGGAATTCAGGAACGGCAGTTCCGCCGGTATTTCCGCGAAGCAGAGCGTCGGTCGGGTCTGACGGGTGTTAACCTGTTGGTGCTGTTGGAAACCCGTCTGGATAATGTCGTCTATCGTTTGGGGCTGGCCAGCTCCCGTGCCCACGCTCGCCAACTGGTCACGCATGGGCATTTCCTGGTGAACGGACGGAAGACCAATATCCCCGCCTACGGGCTCAAATCTGGGGATGTGATCAGCGTCCGGCCCGAAAGCCGCCAGACTACGTATTTCAAGGATTTGCGCGAGAACCTGGGGCAGCGTGCCATCCCAGCCTGGCTCAGCCTGGATGCTGAGAAGCTGGAAGGGCGTGTTTTGGCCATGCCGGCCCGTCAAGAAATTGATGTTCCGGTGCAGGAGCAACTGATCGTCGAGTTCTACTCACGCTAAAGCGAACAGGAGGCTACCGTGTTAGGAGCACCAGTTCTGCCTAAAGTGGAAGCGGACGTCAATACCCAGCAGTATGGGCGTTACGAAATCGGTCCGTTGCAGAGTGGCTACGGGCTGACGTTAGGCGCGGCTTTGCGGCGGGTATTGCTCTCTTCCCTGGAAGGTGCCGCAATTACTGCGGTGCGCATTACGGATGTGCCGCATGAATTTTCGGCCATTCCGGGTGTGCGTGAGGATGTCATTCAAATCATGCTGCGCCTCAAGCAGGTGCGCCTGATGATGGATGGCGAGGGTCCGCTTTATATGACCCTGCGTGTGGACGGGGAAGGTGTGGTGACGGCAGGCGATATCATTGCTCCGCCGGAAATCCAGATTCTTAATCCTGACCTTTACTTGTTTACCGTGGATGATGCGAATACGCATCTGGACATGGAATTTACGGTTGAGCGTGGCAGCGGATATCTTTCGGCTGACAGTCGGGGGCGGATGCCCATCGGTGTGCTGCCGGTAGATGCTATCTTTAATCCGATTAAGCGCGTGGCCTTCCATGTTGAGCAGGCCCGCGTTGGGCAGCTCACGAACTACGATCGCTTGATTATGGAGATCTGGAGCGATGGGCGTATCCAGCCTCTGGAGGCCTTGAAAAAGGCCGCCGGCATCCTGGTGACTCACATGCGGCTAATCGCAGGGGCCCAATTCCAGGAGGAAGAAACGTCGGAGCCGGCACCAGTGGCTGAAGAACGTGTTCCGCAGCGCGCTTATGCCATGCCTATTGAGGACCTGGGCCTTTCGGTGCGGGTCTATAATGCCCTGAAGCGCAGCGGCATCACCAATGTGGGCGAGGTGTTGGAGCTGATGGCGCGGGGTCGTGAGGCCCTGTTAAACACTATCCGCAACTTTGGTGGCAAGTCTTTGGAAGAACTTGAGGATCAGTTGCGCGCCAAGGGATTTATCTCAAGCGACACTGCGTCTGGCGCAGAATAAGTTTAAGATAGGAGGATGAGCAATGCGACATCATGTCGCTGGTAAGACACTCAATCGCGCTGGCGGGCCGCGCACGGCTCTGCGGCGTAATCTGGTGACCGATCTGCTGCGATACGGGCGCATTCGCACAACGCGCGCTAAGGCGCAGGCGATTCGTGGACAGGCGGAGCGCCTGATCACGATTGCCAAGCGCGGCCTGGCCGCGGAAAAAGAGGATGCGGCGCGCGGGGTGCATGCCCGTCGTCTGGTGGCGGCGCGCGTGAATGACCCGGCTGTGGTGAAGAAGCTGTTTAGTGAGATTGCTCCGCGCTATGCGGAACGTCTCGGTGGTTATACCCGCATGTTCAAGCTGGGGCAGCGCCGGGGGGATGCCGCGGAAATGGTCTTGTTAGAGCTGGTAGACTAGCTCTCTGGTAGTTTAACAGGTAGATAGAAGAGCGTGAAGCGCGTCAGGGGCCTGCTGGCCTATGATGGAACCGGATACGGCGGTTTTCAAAGGCAGTCGAATGCCCGCAGCATTCAGGCTGACCTGGAAGCCGTGCTGGAACGTTTGACGGGAATGCCGGTGCGCGTTCTGGCTTCTGGACGCACAGATGCCGGTGTCCACGCTGCTGGACAGGTCATCGCCTTTGACCTGCCGGAGTCCTGGACGCAGCCCCTGACGGTGTTGCAGCGCGGTATGAATGCCTTGCTTCCGGAGCAAATCGCGGTTTTGCAACTGGACGAAGCTCCGGCGGGGTTCCATCCCCGGTATGCAGCCCGACGGCGCTGTTATCGCTACACGCTCTATACCGCTCCAACCCGACATCCGTTTGCCGAACGGCTTAGCTGGCACGTCCCGGCCCCGTTGGATGTGGCAGCGATGCAGACGGCATCCCGGTATCTGGTGGGGCGGTATGACTTCTCGGCTTTCGGATCTCCCCCGCAGGGTGAGAACCCGGTGCGGGAAGTTTTCCGGGCAGAGTGGCAGGCCGATGCCCCCTGGCTGGTGTTTGAGATTGAGGCGGATGCCTTTCTCTACCGCATGGTGCGTATGCTGGTGGGAACGCTGGTGCGGGTGGGACGCCAGCGCCTGCTTCCGGAAGACGTGGAGAGCATCTTGCGCCATAAGGCGCGCCATCTGGCGGGGCCAGCCGCCCCGGCGCACGGACTGGTTTTGCAGTCGGTGACTTATGATGATGGCTGGCCGGGTGAAATTCAATTTAACCACGAAGCACAAAAATTCGTGCTAAGAGGGAGTGTGACAAGGTGAAGGAGTATAAATTTCACATTACGCATGTAACCAAGCCTCAGGACGTTGAGCGCGAGTGGTATGTGGTGGATGCCACGGGCAAAACGTTAGGGCGGCTGGCGACGGAGATCGCGCGAATTCTGCGGGGCAAGCACAAGCCGGAGTATTCCCCGTTTATGGATACCGGGGACTTCGTGATCGTCATCAACGCCGAAAAGGTGGTGACGACGGGGCGCAAGCTGGATCAGAAGTTCTACTACCGGCATTCGGGTTATCCCGGCGGCCTGAAGTCCATCTCGCTGCGCCGGCAACTCGAGGTTTACCCTGAGCGCGTGATCGAATCCGCCGTGCGCGGGATGCTCCCGCGTGGGCCTTTGGGGCGCAAAATGTTCAAGAAGCTCAAGGTCTATCGTGGGCCTGAGCATCCGCATCAGGCGCAACAGCCGAAAACGCTGGAGCTGTAATTCAAGGGAGGAATGATGGCTGAGTACTACGAGGGTGTTGGACGTCGGAAGACAGCGACCGCGCGTGTGCGGCTTTATCCCGGCGGCACGGGGCGGATCATCGTGAATGGCAAGCCTGTGGCTGAGTATTTTGGCCGCGAGGTGGATCTGTGGCGCCTGAGTGAGCCTTTGCGCGCGATTGGGGCCACAACGCAGTACGATGTGACGGTGACCGTCCAGGGCGGTGGTATCACGGGACAGGCCGATGCGATTCGTCTGGGCATGGCGCGGGCTTTGCTGGAGCTGAATGCCGATTATCGCCCGGTGATGCGTCAGAATGGCTTGCTCACCCGCGATGCGCGTGCCAAGGAACGCAAAAAGCCCGGTCTCAAACGCGCTCGCAAGGCTCCGCAGTACACCAAGCGTTAACCTCCTGACGGGTTACCGCAGATTGTTAGCGTGAAGCAGGTAGGCATGCACGCCATGCCTACCTGTTCTTTGTTTGTGCCAACAGGCGTTCAGGGTTTGACCTTGCACGCAATTCTATGAGGGAAGAGGTGGCTGGATGACTCCATTGACGATCGTGGGATTGGGGCCTGGACGGGCGGACTATCTCACACGCGAAGCCTGGGAGGTGCTCAGTGCAGCCCGTGAAGTCTGGTTGCGCACGGCACACCATCCCTGTGCGCAGGCGCTCCCTCAAGGCCCGGTTCTGCAAAGTTTTGATGTGATTTACGAACGTGTCGCTTCGTTTGAGGAGCTTTATCAAGAGATTGCTGAAGCCCTCTTACGCTTGGCGCGGCGCCCTGAAGGCGTGATTTATGCTGTCCCTGGCGACCCGCTGGTAGGGGACGCTACGGTGACGCACGTGTTGCGTCTGGCCGAAGCACGGGCTATTCCCGTGCGCCTGGTGCACGGTTTGAGTTTCCTGGAACCCGTGCTAGGCGTGTTGGGCCGGGATGCGCTGGACGGTCTGCAGATGCTGGATGCGCTGGACCTGGCGCATCTACTCCATCCCCCGTTTAATCCGGATTTTCCGGCGTTGGTTGCGCATCTACGCGATCGCACGGTGGCTTCGGAGGTGAAGCTGGCTCTGATGAACCAGTATCCGGATGAGCACCCGGTGCAACTCATCGAGGCGGCTGGCTTGCCCGCGCAGCGGGTGATCCATTTGGCGTTGTATGAGTTAGATCAGCAGGATTTCGATCCGTTTGCGGTGCTCTATGTGACCCCACTACCCGCGGTAAGCAGCTTTGAAGGCTTCCAGCAGACGATTGCCCGCCTGCGCGCGCCTGATGGGTGCCCCTGGGACCGCGAACAGACGCATCAGAGTCTGCGCCCGAATTTGCTGGAAGAGGCGTATGAGGTGTTGGCCGCGCTGGATGCGGACGATCCGGAGGCCTTGCGCGAGGAATTGGGCGATTTGCTGCTGCAGATCGTCCTGCACACCCAGATTGCCACCGAGGAGGGCGAGTTCCAGATGCCGGAGGTGATTGCGGCGATTGATGCCAAAATCAAGCGGCGGCATCCGCATGTCTGGGGTACGCGCCAGGTGAATGGGGCGCATGAGGTGAGTGAGAATTGGGAGCGGATCAAGCGCGCAGAGCGCATCGGCAAGGGTGAGGAGCGCAAGTCGCTGCTGGATGGTGTGCCGCGCACTTTGCCGGCCCTGGCTCAGGCCCAGGCCTATGGGGCACGCACGGCCCGGGTCCACTTTGATTGGGAAACCCTGGATGCGGTGATTCAGAATCTGGAAGGGGAGTTAGCGGAGCTGAAGGCGGCGGAGACTGACGCGGAACGCGAACATGAGCTGGGCGATGTGCTCTTCAGCCTGGTCCAGTGGGCGCGCTGGCTGGGGGTGGATGCCGAAGCGGCTTTGCGCGCGGCTAATCAGCGCTTTGCCCGGCGTTTCGCCTATGTGGAAGCTAAAGCCCAGGCACAGGGTCTGGCGTTGGATCAGATGACGCCTGAGGCGTTGGATGCGCTGTGGCAAGAGGCTAAACGCCAGAGCTGAGGTCCAGGTAGTTCAGCGCCCAGGTGGCGTGTTCGCGCACCAGAGGGCTGGGATCGTGGTCACGCGCGGCCTGTAACACGGGCCGCGCGTTGCTGTCTCCGCTCAATCCCAACACGATGGCCGCGTTGCGCGCCAGTCCCTCCCGCCGTGCGCGCCAGATGGCGCTGGTTCGGAAGCGGGCGCGAAAGGAGGTTTCGTCCATGGCGAGGATTGCTGGCAAGTCCAGCGTAGCCTGTGCCGGTGCGGGGTGATGGGCTACCGCGCGCAGCGGGGCTTGATTCCAGGGGCAGACCTGCTGGCAGATGTCGCAGCCGAAGACCTGGTCTTTTAAGGCTGGACGTAGCTCCGGCGGAATGGCGCCGCGGTGTTCGATAGTGAGGTAGGAAAGACATCGGCGCGCATCCATCAGGCCCGGCGCGACGAGGGCCTGCGTGGGACAGGCTTGCAGACAGCGCGTGCAGGTGCCGCAATCCACCCCCGGCAAAGGCGGGGTAGCCGGCAGTTCGATGTCCAGCAGGGCGACGCCCAAAACGGTGAAAGAGCCATGCTGGGGGTGAATCAGGGTGGTGTTTTTGCCGATCCAGCCCAGGCCCGCGGCGACGGCCCAGGCGCGCTCACTGATGGGGCCGGTATCAACGTACCAGCGCGCTTCAAAGGGGCCGCAGGCCTGGCGGAGTTGTTCCAGCAAGGCGGTTAACCGGCGTCCCAGCCAGCGGTGATAGTCTTCGCCCCAGGCGTACCGGGCGACCCGCCCATGGAGAGGGGAGAGCGGGGGCGGGGCGGCTTGCAGGTAGGAGGCGGCGACGAGGAGCAGGCTGCGCGCGGCGGGCCAGAGGTGGCGGGGATCGGCGCGTTTGTGCAGCGCGTCCGGGCGCGCCAGATAGGCCATATCAGCCGCATACCCTTGCGCCAGCCAGGCCGTGTAGCGGTCATGGGCCGGCGTTGGGCCGACCGGAACTACGCCCCAGGCGGCCAGCCCCTGTTCACGGCTCAGACGGTCAAGCAGGGCTACAACATCCATGGTCACAAAGCCCTTGGGGGCCAACATCGGTTGGCCCCCAAGGATTGGGGAAAAGTTACTCGCCCAGGGTGATGAGCACGCTGGTGTTGCCGTTGTCGGCGGTGCTGAGCATAAGGTTCAGGCTCCGGGAGTCCTTTTTCCAGGTTTGCATCACAGTGCCGCTGTAAGATTCGTCGCTTTCCAGGCTCCAGCCTTGTTTGGGTAGTTCGGCTTTGTAGAAGGCACTCACGGTTTCCAGGCTATCGGTCGTTTCGAAGGAGGCCATGCCTTCCATGAGGAAGGTGTTGCTCATCGGTCCGGTGTAGGTGGGAACGTCTTCGGCAAGGCTGTTGCTGGCGCCCTCTGGTGGATTGATGGTGAAGTCGGCATTGATGTCGTAGACTTCGTGAGTTATCATGTACTCGACGGGACCTTTTTCCTCTACCGTGCCTTTGAGCTGGTAAACGAGCTTGATGAGAATAGCGGGTACTTTGCTTTCATCGGCGATCCAGACTTCAATGTTCACGGATTCGACATCTTTGAGGTTGGTTTCGCTCTGGGCGATTTTAAGGGCGGCATTGTCCTTCAAGCGGTAATGACGGGTACGAATACCGTTCACGGTTTCTTTGCCCAGGTATTCATAATCCTCAGGATTTTCGTTTTCGAAATTGAAAATGTCGTAAATATCGCTGCCGAAGGTGGTGGTAACCGGTTCCGCCGCACTTTGCATCCAGCTTCCCCCCATGTTCAGCCATTGGGTAGTCCCGATCTGGATCATTTCGATGGTCTGTTCGCACTCTGTGCCGTTGGTGGAGAGGATGATGTGTGAAGCGCGCGGTTCGCGGGTGTAGGACTGCTCGACTTGCATTTGCGTTGTTTCGCCGCTGGCATACTTCTCCGAAGTCTGGGTGCGCATGCGATAGGTCATCAACTCTTCCAGGGCTTCGGGGGGAGCGATGGTGGGGTTATCTTCACCGGTAGGTTCGGTGGTGCCCCCAGTTGGTTCGGTGGTACCTCCAGTTGGTTCGGCCGTTCCGCCGGTTGGTTCAGTCGTGCCAACAGGCGTCGCAGCAGGTTTGGTCAGGGCGGTGCAGGCCAGAGACGTGAGTAAAAGCAGGGTGACAAGAATCCAGATATAGCGTTTCATAGGTTTTCCTTTCCGTCTTAGCTAGAAAAGTTGGATTAGGGGGTGATTGAATAGTGAGTACCCTATACGCTGATTATAGCATACAAGCCGGTATAGTCTACATGCCAACAAGCTGGACAAACTGTTCTTTGGTGGCATAATCGAGCCAGAGCATTTTCAACAAGGGGGTGGCTTATGTTGGACATAGACCTGCTCCGGCAAAATCCGGATAGCGTGCGAGAGGCTTTACGTTTGCGGCAGGACAAACCCGCACTGGTGGATCGGGTTCTGGAGCTGGACGGGCAATGGCGTGAAATGCTGGTGGAGGTCGAACGCCTGCGGGCTGAACGCAATCGCGTCTCTAAAGAAATCGGTCGCATGAAGGATGCAGCCGAGCGGCAGCAGAAGATTGAGGCGATGCGCGCGGTAGGTGATCAAATTGCCGCTTTGGAGGAGCGCCTGCGTGAGGTTGAGGCGGAGCTGCAAAAGCAGATGATGTGGATTCCCAACATTCCTCACCGCAGCGTGCCCGTGGGGGCGAATGAGCATGACAATCGCGAGGTGCGGCGCTGGGGAACGCCGCGCGACTTCGCTGCGGAGGGCTTCACGCCGGTTCCACACTGGGATCTGGGGCCAGAGCTGGATATTCTGGATTTTGATCGCGGGGTGCGTCTTGCGGGCAGTCGTTTCTACGTTTTAAAAGGCTGGGGGGCGCGTCTCCAGCGTGCTTTGATTTTCTGGATGTTGGATGTGCATACGCGCCAGAACGGTTTTACTGAATTCTATGTGCCCTTTGTGGTGAAGCGCGAAATGCTCGAGGGCGCGGGGCAATTGCCTAAATTTGAGGACAACCTTTATCACGACGTTGAGGATGATGTCTGGTTGTTGCCGACCGCCGAGGTGGCTTTGACCAATCTCCATCGGGATGAAATCCTGGATGCAAGCGTGCTCCCCTTGTATTACGTGGCCTACACCCCCTGTTTCCGGCGGGAGAAGATGAGCGCCGGGCGCGATGTGCGCGGCATCAAGCGCGGCCATCAGTTCGATAAAGTGGAGATGTATAAGTTCGTTACGTCGGAGACGAGTTACGCGGAGTTGGAGAGCATGGTAGCTGCGGCTGAGGGCCTGCTCCAGGCCTTGAATCTGCCCTATCGTGTGATTGAGCTGTGTACCGGCGATCTGGGGTTTGCTGCGGCCAAGACTTATGACCTGGAGCTGTGGGCGCCGGGGTCGGGGGAATGGCTGGAGGTCAGTTCCTGCAGCAATGTGGAGGACTTCCAGGCGCGTCGGGCTAATATTCGCTATCGCCCGGAGCCGGGGGCAAAACCGCGTTTCGTGCACACCCTCAACGGTTCGGGCCTGGCCCTGCCGCGTCTGATGATCGCCATTTTGGAGAACTACCAACAGCCTGATGGCTCGGTGGTGATTCCGGAAGTGCTCCGGCCCTGGATGGGAGGGCTGGAGGTGTTACGCCGCGTTTGAGGGCTTTGACAAAACACGCGGGCGTGGTATACTCATCCCGTCTGGGGTGAGTGGTGCGGCCCGCGTTCAGGAGGGATGGCCGAGCGGTTTAAGGCAACGGTCTTGAAAACCGTCGTGGCCGACAGGTCACCGTGGGTTCGAATCCCACTCCCTCCGCAAGAGGCACTGGGGAGGTGCCAGAGTGGACGATTGGGGCCGCCTGCTAAGCGGTTAGGGAGTCTTAAAAACTCCCTCCAGGGTTCGAATCCCTGCCTCCCCGCCTGATGTGCCCCCATGGCCCAGTCTGGATAGGGCGACTGGTTGCGGACCAGTAGGTCGCAGGTTCGAGTCCTGCTGGGGGTACAGGCGTCAGGCCTTTTTAAAAAGGGAATAAGGGTTAAGCCCCCATGGCCCAG
>DAOTZR010000122.1:0-4552 GCA_034434315.1 Anaerolineae bacterium | reverse complement strand
CCCCCCCCCAAAACTCACTTTGAGTATTCCCTTTCCTTTCCCAAAATCGGGAGAGGAGAGGGACAAGGAGGTGAGGTGTGGGCCAAAGTCAGCGCCTCCAGGCCTCCAGGCCTATTCGTGTTGAAAACAGCAACATTTAGTTTAACAAGGCGGTAGGTAATTACCAGGACCAACAAAAGCAACGCTGAAAATCCACCTATTCAGAAACCCACAAATGTGCTATACTCTGCCTCAAAGTGATTTCAGAGAAAGGACAGGCTATGTTCGACGTCAATCGCATTCGGGCTGATTTTCCAATTTTTGAGCAAACGATCAACGGCCATCCTCTAGTTTACCTGGACAGCACGGCCAGCGCCCAAAAGCCGCGCTGCGTCATCGAAGCACTCAATGACGTCTACCAGCACTACTATGCCAATGTGCATCGCGGCATCTATCCGCTGGCCGAGGCGGCATCCGCTGCTTACGAAGCAGCCCGCGAAAAAGTGGCAAACTTCATCGGCGCAAGCGAAGCGGCAGAAGTTATCTTCGTCCGCAACACCACCGAGGCGCTGAACCTGGTAATGTACGCCTGGGGGCTGCACAACCTCCAGGCTGGCGATCGCATCGTTATCACCGAAATGGAGCATCACAGCAACATGGTACCCTGGCAGCAACTGACCGGCTGGAAAGGCGCCGAGCTGGTCTATGCGCCGGTCACAGATGAGGGCGAGCTGGACCTCGACGCCCTGCAGGCTCTGATCCAGGGCGGGCGGACGCGCCTGGTGGCCTTTACTGCCATGTCCAACGTCCTGGGAACCATCACGCCGGTGCAGGAGATCGTCGCCATGGCGCACGCAGCCGGGGCGCTGGCCGTCGTGGACGGGGCGCAATCGGTTCCGCACCTTCCCACGGATGTGCGCACGTTGGGAGCGGACTTCCTCGCTTTCTCCGGCCACAAACTGGGGGCGCCGGGGATCGGGGCTTTGTACGGGCGGCGCGAATTGCTGGAATCCATGTCCCCCTTCCTCTTCGGCGGGGATATGATTCTGCGTGTCACCAAAGCCGGAGCGACCTGGAACGATCTGCCCTACAAATTCGAGGCGGGGACGCCAGCCATCGCCGAGGCCATCGCCCTGGGAGTAGCGGTTGACTATCTCAAGGCCCTGGGCATGGAGGCCGTCCATGCGCATGAAACCGCGCTGGTGCGGTACGCCATGGAACGGCTGGCGGAAGTGCCCGATCTGCGCATCCTGGGGCCGCAAGCGGAAAAACGTGGCGGCGTTGTGGCCTTCACCCTGAAAGGAGCGCATCCCCACGATATTGCTGACATCCTGGGCAGCCTGGGCATTTGTATCCGCGCCGGCCTGCACTGCGCCGAACCTCTCCATATCCGCTTTGGCCTGGCGGCCACAGCCCGCGCCAGCTTCTACATCTACAACCGGCCCGAAGACGTAGATGCGCTGATTGCCGGATTGCACGAAGTCCGGCGCGTCATGGGCCTCATCCGTTAATCCGAGGTAGCTATGAGTGAAGTCTATCGCGAAATCATCATGGAACACTACCACAATCCGAGCAACTTCGGCGTGCTGGACCCCGCCGATGTGGATATCGAACTGGACAACCCCACCTGCGGGGATCATGTTCACGTCACGCTGCGCCTGGATGCACAGGGAAGCGTCGCCGCCATGGCCTTCGAGGGCAACGGCTGCGTGGTGAGCATGGCTGCCGCCTCCATGCTCACCGAAGCCGTGGTAGGCAAGACGCCGGAGGAGTTGAAGACCTGGGGCCTTTCAGAAATCCAGGAGTTGATGGGCGGGATCCGCCTGAGCATGGGACGGGTCAAGTGCGCCACGCTGGCGCTGGAAGCTGTCAAGCGCGGTTTAAAAGCCATCGGCAAATAAGCCGCGTGCACTCGTAGCTTTCCTGGGGAAAAGAGCAGGGACGTCACAATAACGTCCCTGCTCCATGCTACATGCGGAATTTCTGGGTGATGGGCACCCGGCGATCCTTTCCAAAAGCGCGGGGCGTGATTTTTACCCCGGGCGGGGCCTGACGACGTTTGTATTCGTTCATGTCCACCATCCGCAGGACTTTGCGAACCAGGGCCTCTTCCACCCCCAATTGCGCCACGATGTCCTCCAGCGGTCGGTCTTCCTCGACGTAAGCCTGGAGGATGGGGTCGAGGATTTCATACGGCGGCAGGGAGTCGGTATCCTTCTGATCCGGGCGCAGTTCAGCCGAAGGCGGGCGCGTGATGATGCGTTCCGGAATTACCGGGCCATCGGGACGGGCGTTGCGCCAGTGCGCCAGTTGATAGACCAGGGTTTTAGGCACGTCTTTGATGACGGCAAAGCCCCCGGCCATATCCCCGTAAAGTGTGGCGTAGCCCACGCTCATCTCGCTCTTGTTGCCGGTTGTCAACACCAGCCAGCCAAACTTATTGGAAAGCGCCATCAAAAAATTGCCGCGGATGCGCGCCTGCAGGTTTTCCTCAGTGATATCGGCCGGCTTCTGGGCGAAAGGCTCGCGCAAGGTCTCTAGATAAGCCTGGAAAACCGGCTCAATCGGAATGGTCATAAAGCGGATATGCAGGCGCTGCGCCAGGTCCTCCGCGTCGGTGAGGCTGATGGAGGCGTTGTAACGGGAGGGCATGGCCACCCCCGTCACGTGCTCCGGCCCCAGCGCATCCGCCGCAATACAGGCCACCAACGCCGAATCAATCCCGCCGGACAGGCCCAGAACAACGTCACGAAAGCCGTTTTTGCGCACATAGTCGCGTGTCCCCGTCACCAACGCCTGGTACACCTCACTGAGCGGATCCAGGGGCGTGATGAGAGGCGGAGCTATCGGGACCTGGGCCGGCACAGACGGTGGCGTCAAGGTGATGACGGGCAAGGCGCTCTCCCCGGTCTTGCGTCGACGCGGATCGCGCAACCGCTGGCGGAACACAGCGTCGGTATCCACATCAGCCACGACAAAATCTTCCACGAACTGGGCCGCGCGCGCCAACACCTCCCCGCGCGGGCCTAAAATCACGCTGCCTCCATCGAACACCAGCTCATCCTGCCCGCCGACCAGGTTACAGAAAGCCACAATGGCGACGTTGTCCGCTGCGCGCGTGCTGAGCATCTGCTCCCGAAAAGCACACTTCCCCGCCTGGTAAGGCGAAGCTGAAATGTTGAGCAACACCTGCGCATTGCCGTGCATGGCCTGCGCCTCCGGCGGCCCATCGGGATACCAGATATCCTCACAGATGCTCACGCCAAAGGTCATATCGCCCATCTGAAACACGGGATTCTCCCGTCCCGGTCGAAAATAGCGGTCCTCGTCAAAGACCGCGTAGTTGGGGAGATAGTGCTTGTGATAGGTCGCCACCCAGGCGCCATCGTGCAGAACAGCCGCTGCATTGTAGACATCGGTCGCTACATCCGGGAATCCCACGATGGCCGTCAGACCGCGCGTGAACGGGGCCAGGGCGAGCAGAGCCTGGCGATTGGCCTGCAAAAAAGCTGGCCGTAACAGCAAGTCTTCAGCGGGATAACCGGCCAGCGCCATTTCGGGGAAAAGCACCAGTTGCGCCCCAACCGCCTGCGCCCGTTCCAACCCCTCGCGAATGCGTGCGGCGTTCCCCGTCACGTCCCCCACAATCGCGTTGAACTGCACCAGAGCTATGCGATACCGTCCCATCAGTGCCTCCACAAACTGGTAAAGTGATATTTTTCTGCTAAACTTTTATTTGTTACGAAGTATACTCGAATTAGCCATCAGAGCGAATGAGGTGAAGCATGACAGTGCCCGTGTTTACAGGCCTGATCTGGGATACGGAGGGCAAAGCTGTTGAGGTGCGTCACATTGGCGCAGAGCCCTTTTACGTCGTTGATGACGCCGGATTTTTGCGGCACATTCCTACCGAAAAGATTGATCGGCAGGTTCTGGAACTTCTCAAAACACAGGCTCTGGAACATCGCGAAGCGATCATTGCCAGGCTCACGCAGATGATAGGCCGTGACGATCTGTTTACCGTGGCCGCCATCGAGACCAGCCTGAAAAATCTCGACCAGAACATTGCGCAAATTCTCCAGACCGGCTTGCCCGAAGATGCGCGCCTGATGCTCGGTTTGAGTGGCTTCCGCATTATCGTGGACATGCACGGCGACATCGTCGAAGTGAGCCAGCCCGGCCCCATCGTTGAGGATGAATGAGGGGGGTATAACCCCAAAACCCCGCCCGGATGGGCGGGGTTTTTTGTTGGTGGACCTGAAGGGATTCGAACCCTTGACCTCCTCAATGCCATTGAGGCGCGCTCCCAACTGCGCCACAGGCCCATATCTCTGCGCGGCTGCTGCGCCGCCATGGAGCTGAAGGGATTCGAACCCTTGACCTCCTCAGTGCGATTGAGGCGCGCTCCCAACTGCGCTACAGCCCCGCTAACTGAGCGAGATTGTACCACGTTTGAGTAGAACGTCAAGTCGGTCTCCTGGGGTTCGGACGTGAGTTCGGACATAGTCAGGTAGATGCAAAGACGATAGCTTGGAACAAGGCATAGGCAGCCTCAGTAAGCTGAAGCCACTGC
>DAOTZR010000121.1:0-9464 GCA_034434315.1 Anaerolineae bacterium | reverse complement strand
CTCCTGGTTTGGGCCTATAATGTGCTACAAGCCCAATTTTGACGCAACCAGGAGATTCTTGCCACCCATGTCCGAACTCACGTCCGAAGCTCAGGCTATAGGCTGCCTGGCGCGGAGCGAATTCTGTTCACTGCGGATACAATCAGGCTGCTTGCGTGTTCAATCTGATCTTGAGTTGTGGGCCTTCCCAGGCTGGCCCGCACCGTCGCGCCAGCTTCTGTCCGGCTCAATCCCATAGCCACCAGCACGTGTGACGGCTCCAAAGCGCCTGATGAACAGGCGGACCCGGTCCCCATCATTACGGTGGGAAGGTTAAAGAGAAGCACATCGGCTTCAATACCAGGAAAAGTCAAACTACTCGTATTAGGCAGACGGGGCGCGTTGAAACCGTTGATGCTCAAATCGGGGATATGAGCAAGCAGGAATTGTTCGAATTGGTCACGTAGGCTAGCGATACGGACACGTTCCTGATCGAGTTCAGCTATACAGATTCGACAGGCTTCACCGAAGCCGACGATACCTGGTACATTGGTCGTGCCGGAACGTAGACCGTGTTCCTGTCCACCTCCCCACATCAGAGGCAGCAGGGGATGAGCATGATGGCCACCTCTAACGTAAAGCACACCAACGCCTTTTGGCCCATACAACTTATGTGCGCTGATGGATAGGAGGTCAACCTGCCAGGCCTCAGAAGTCAAGTCTACGGGAATCTTGCCGACTGCCTGGGCTGCGTCGCAGTGGACGATGGCGCCATGTTGATGAGCGATTTCCGCAATCTCAGCAATAGGCTGGATGGTACCCACTTCGTTGTTGGCTGCTTGCACAGAAACCAGCAGTGTCCGGTCATTGATTGCCGCCTCGGCGGCCTCGATTGACACTCTGCCCTGCCTGTCAACCGGCAATACGATCAGTTCGTAGCCTTCTTCTTGGAGCTGCCGGCATGGAAGCAAGGCCGCCTTGTGTTCGACGGCGGAGGTGACGATGCGCGTGCGTCCGCTGTTGAGATTGGCACGTCCAATTCCCAGGATGGCAAGGTTGTTGCTCTCCGTAGCTCCGCTGGTGAAGATGATCTCACCTGGCCGGCATCCGATCAAAGCCGCAACTTGCTCTCGTGCTTCGTCAACGGCGCGCGCAGCCCTTCGCCCCTGAAGATGCAACCCTGTGGCCGGATTGCCGTACCACTCGGAGCTGAATTCATTGAAGAGGATGAGCAGTCCACCTGGTTACCTGTCTATTCGGTTCTTCGGTAATTTCCCTTGCCAGGAATGACATGCCGCACGCCGCCAGTTGGATCCTCCACATCGCCGCTATAGCGCGGAATCAGGTGGATATGCACATGAGGTATAGTCTGGCCGGCAGTCGCCCCAACGTTGATGCCCAGATTGAAACCATCTGGATGAAAACGTTCTGTGAGTAGCTGCTTTACCCTGTCAGCCATAAGCCAGCAAGCAGTTTTGACATGCAGTGAGAGGTCAAAGTAATCGGCAACGTGTTTTTTGGGGATGATCAGCGTGTGACCGGACGATACAGGATACTTATCGAAAAGGGCATAAGCGGTAGCAGATTCAGTTATCAATTCTCGCTCTGGATCCGGCGCGCAAAAGGGACAGTTTTCAGTGTCAGGATGTAGTATCTGGTTATAATGGCGGTATTCATAAATCTCGCAGTGCCCGGTACGCAAAATGCTCAAGTAAGGCAGTTTGACATTGCATTGATAGACACTTACCCCGTGTTTCACATGGGTGCGGAAACCATTGCGCTGAATATCGCGTCGTACGGCGAAATAGGCGCGCCCCGTAGGAGCTAACAATTCGGAGATAGCCATTAGAACATGAGCTTGTTCCTCTGGCAGCAGAACATTAAGGACGTACAGGCATAGAATCGTGTCGAAACGACCTTGCGGTAAGTCAGGAGCGTAATAAGGGTCGTAACCACTAACGTCAAACCCTTTTTGACGCAAGAAAGCGACATCCACACCTAGTCCGCTGCCGAAATCGAGCACGCGCCCATGAATCAGGCCCGATCGCAGCAAATATCGGACGGGAAATGACGCTTCCGAGCGCTCTTTGACCGTCAGATGGCTATTGGGGTTTTGAGGTGAACGGAAAACTAGGTCCATAAAGTGTATCTCCAACCTGTCGAGAAGCCCATATTGGCGGCAATTTGCAATTGGGGGGCAATAGACTGATATAGCGTTTCGCGAAAAACAGCGAACGTCATCATTTGAAGGTCCGCGATAGTAGGAACCTTGAATAATAGAATGTGATCCTCAAGCAGTTTAGCCGCTTGGGGTGTGCGGGCGATCACCTGCACAGCTTGATACTGTAGTCGGGCAAACGGATCGAAATACAGGGCAGGATCGGGCAAGTTGTCGCCTTTAGATGAATTGACTGCCTTAAGCGTAGGTAGGATATTCCATAGCAAATCATGGGTTACAAAACGCCAGGGGAGGAAGTGGTCGAGCGAGAAATCACCCTTTTGGAGAGGATAGCCAGAGTAGATGCAGGTCATATGTTCGGTCTGTGAGAGGACAATGTTCCAGAATGCGCGAGCCTGTCGCAAATCGCGTTCCTGCGGTTCAAACAGTTTTCCGGCAATGTTGGGGACATTGGGATTGTTCTTTTGCAGGTAATTGACCAGATGCCACAGACAAAAGCCGGTCAGAATTGTCAGGTGTTGTTGGAGATACGTAAACCAATCTGGATGAATCTCAATCCCCGCCTGAGGGTCATTTATGAAACGGTACAGGCAGGGGCTTTGTGAGTCCTGGAAGGCATCCTCGGCCAGCATTTTAATGCGGCGATTGACTTCCCAATCCTTTGTGCCTCGTAAGATTTGGGCAAAAAACGGACGCAGAAAACGATACGGAACAAAATTCGCCAGCGAGAGGATCTCCTGTCCAACATCATCCGGTTGCGCCATATGCACCAATGCGGTCTTGATGACGTGAGTTCGCGGGCTGTCCATCGGTAAGCCCGCCTGCTCTCCCAGACGTGTCACCACATTGCCCAGACGATCTTGCTTACCAAACGATAGGCGGAAGTAGTTCGTCGGATACCAGGCACTGGCGACCATTCTTGCTAACAGGACGTTGAGAGGGATAACGCGCGTCTGGGTTTCTCGCACGTGCTCCAAAATGGACAGAAACCAGTAGAACTTGTAGGAATTGGTGACTTCATCGAAACTGGCCGCCAATGCCGATACAGGGAGTGTGGGTGACGAGGGTAGCGTAGTCATGACCACATCACCTGGGAATAATAACAGGTAAGGCCCTTACAAGTAGGTACTTTCTCGCATCCATTGAGACAGCGCTGTTTACTCAGGCGGCCGGTCCGCTCAACAATGCATAGAACAATATCGGAGCGTGCCGCGATCGAGGGTTCGATCGCCCAACGCGCGAATGCCTCTGCTTCGGCGTAGTTTGTGGGCAAACCAATCAGCAGAAGGCCGCTCGCCCCCGGCCGGGGCTGTAACGGGAGTTGATCGCGCGTCTGATGGTCCACATAATGGACTTCAAAATAGCGAATCGTGCCGGTCTGATAGCTGTGCCGACCGGCAACGATGGGACGGGGTGGTAGGAATTGCTCTATCGCTTGCGCCAGGCTGAATGAACCGGTCAGTCTTTGCCGGGCTTCCTCAACCCGCTGTTCAACATCTACGTCGCTGCCCTGCCAGATATTGTAGGTGCGATTGAAGCGCCGATGTACGATCAGGGAACGCGTTTGCAAGGAACGCAGCGCCTCGCGTATCTGGTCGTCTGTGTGCACCTCGGAGCGCATAGCGGCCAGGATGCGCTCTTCGGTTGCCTGCAGGGGACTGACCTCGCCGAGCCAGTTTAGTAAACCGATGGTTTTGACCAGGTCTGTCATCAGTGGACTAAGACTATGGCCGTTGCTCAGGCGCTCCAGGGCCTCGGTAATAGGGCGTGCGCGCAGCGAAGCGTACAATCGCCCTTGGAAGTGGCTGCCAGGTAATCGAAAAGATGGGAAAGGCGGATTGTCTCAGGCACTGTGTGGGATTGCAGAAACTCCTGAAATCCAAAGGGTTCCTGAGATGCCAGATAAGCAAAGATGGAACGTTCGTTTTGAGCCAGTCGCCTGAAAAGGTACGGCAAGGCCACCAAAGCGGTCGGATGTAGCGGATAAGCGCCGAGGCAGAGAGCGGCAAACTCTTCAGTGGACATAAGTGGAGGTAGCCACTCGCTCCGTACCGCTTCATCCACGTAAGCAGCCATTCGCTCCCCGACCGCGTTGATAACCTGGTTGTCGGTGTGTTGAAGGGCACTAGCGATAAGCCGCATCTGTTGTTCGGGCGGTTCCTGAAAAGCAATGTCCTCGAAGCGACCCTGGACTTTAGCCCATTCACGCTGGGCTCCCCCATCCAGATTACCGGCATAACGTTCAAACGCTTGATGCAAGATGCCGATAAACAGAAACGGTATCGGCTTGCTGCGACTGGCAAGCTCAGCCAACTCTTGGAGAAGGTGAATGTCGCTCATATCCGGGTGCGCCGCGGCATACTCAAGCAGCTTCCCCATCTCATCAAGGAGTAACAGCAAGCCAGTGTAACCAAACGCGGGCTGCGCGATCACAGATAGCAGGTTCTGAATCCATTCTACCCAGGCACGACTCCCCGCACGGCACAGATTACGTCCATCGTCCAGTAACCGGCGTATATCCGCGTTTGAGTCTAAAGGACGCAGCGCTTGCTCAAACCCGCGCATCAAAGCTTCCTGCAGCGTCGCGCGATAGCCGGTAACGGGGACCGGGAGCAGTCCACGTGAACCGTCAGGACCTATCACCTGTTAGACGCGCTCAGCCAACAAAGGGTCAGTCTCTAGCAGCTTCTTCAATGTCTGCTGATGGGCCGGCAGCGACGCGCTCATCAGGTTCATAATAGCCCAAAGTACGACTTGCCTGAACCATACGGACCAGTCAGAGTCCAGGCACGGGTGCGGGTCAGCCCTTCAGCGCCATCCATAAGGCGCGCCAGTGTGCGGCGTGCCTGTGCCGTGAATATGTACGCCTCAGCTAAAGTGGACTGTTCCAGATCGCGTTCGACACGAATCGAACGGATGCTACCTGGACGCACGTGAACAAGAGATGAGAGCTTAGTTTCTGAATCAGGCATAATAACGACCTAGCAAATCGAGTGCAACGGTTTTGAACCAAGTGTCTGTTTCGTATTCCAGATATAGCTGACGAAGCCCGGCTGTCTCTTGCAAACGAAGGCGCCGCTCGCTCATCTCTTCCAATGCTTCCAGATACTCGATGACACTATTCTCATCCAGCTTGAAGATTTGTCCAGGGCTTCCGTTGCCATAAAGACATTCATCTACCGCTATCGTGCGTCGGTTTCCTGCAATCCTGGATAGAAACATCAGCAGGGCATATCCAAAAACCTCGGTCGGCAATGTAACCTTCGGGCCAATGTTAAAACGATAGACATTATCTTCTTCCACAAAACGAAGTAAATCCAATTCAGCCAGGGGACAATCCAGTGTTTCTTCAGAGACATTCCTGGCGCCCCCTCCGCGTATGGTCGTGACGTAAGTGCGGAGGCAAACGTCAACCTCGCGCTCGATGGTACCGGTCGTCGTCTTAATCCCGCGACGTTCCAACTGCTTATCCATAAAAGCCACAAGTTGTCTTTTGGTGAATTCGGGTTCATAGTAAGCGCAGAAAGTCAAATGCCAGATTAACGCGCGCGTGAGGTTGGAAGTCAGTTGCCAGTGCAAGAGCCATAATGTACCAGGGTTTTCCAGAAAGGGATCCCAGCCGTCATTCATGAGCAGGCGTCTGGCCAGGTCGGTTAGCTGCAAAGTGTGCGCCGCTCCTTTGTCGCGCGTCTCCTCAAACAACCCGGTCGCCAGGCACCAATGGCGAATTGAGCGTACCATGTTCTTCCCTACGCCCAAAACGACCAGAACGTTTTCATCCGTAAAAATGTCCTGATTTTCTGCGAGCGCATCAACCCCCTTTTTCAACCACCCATACCGGAAAACAAACTTCTCATGACCACCAAAGGTTGGTTTGATAGCTTCTTCGATAGGTATCATGAAGTACTTCACCTGACCTAAAATTAACTTACCATGTCTGTATGATTATACCACTGGGTTGGAGTAAAGTTTGGTTCAAGTCAGTTGAGGCCAGGTTCGTTGTTGCCCCATACGATTCGTCCCTGCCCCCGGTCAACGGGCACACACGTACAGATCGGGATTGGCGCTGGGCAGGCCCACCAGGAACACTCATGGGCCTGGACAAATGTGTGCACCATCTTGAACACCACACTCTTATCTATCTGATGCCTCACGTAGGCCAGCTGTTTTCTGGATTGAGACCATGATGCGTCGCGAACGCCATCCCCCGGCTTGCGTCCAGGGCAGCTTGGAGTATCATTAAAATGATAGCCGAACACGCCAGGGAGATGAAGATGCCAGAAACCAGGGTAACCAGCGATGTGGTGGTTGTCGGGGCGGGGCTGACCGGTGCGCTTATCGCTCGCCGCATGGCCGAGGCCAACTTGCAGGTGGCGGTGCTGGAAGCGCAATCATTTCCGGGAATGGCGTTCCAGGGGCCGCAGGTGGCCCTGTTCGACTTGCCGCAAGCCCTGGTCGCCCTGGATGAGGAGCAGAGCCTCAAGGCGTGGACGCTGCTGCGCCAGAGTCTGGATCTGCTGGAGCAGGCCGCGGCGCGCTTTGGGGTTAAGTGCCGCCGGGTACCGGCGCTGCGCCTGGCCCGCACCGAGGAGGAGGCCGCGGTTTTGCAGGCTCTGGAAGTCCAGTTGCGCCGGGCTGGTCACAAGGTGATGCTGGAACGTGTAGCAGAGAGGGATTATACTCTGGCGCTGCGTTTTCCCGATAATCTCTACCTGGAGGCGGCGCCCCTCGTCCAGGCCTTGCTGCAGCACCCCCGCATTTACGTTGAAACCCATGTGGACGTGAGCAGTATCATCCCCAAAGGCCCAACCCTGGATGTGGTGGCGCGCCGCCGTACCCTGACAACCCATGGCGTGGTGCTGACGCCGGGAGCTTATGCAGTGCGCTTTAGCCCAGCCTTGCAACGAATGGTCCATCCCCTGGGGCTACACAGCGTCCTGTGTCACGCCCAGCTTCCCTTCATGGTTCCCCTGGTGCTGGACGAGGGCCATGCGCTGATGTACCCCCAGCAAGAGCACTGGCGTCTGGTGGTCTGGACGGAGCCTGAAAACCGACGGGCCGCCTGGGCTTTGCTGACCCGGATCGCCGCATCCCTGTGCCCGGAGGCCGCCGTGGTGCAACGCTCCAGCCAGTGGGTGGCGGCAACGGCGGATGGACTCCCAGCGGTGGGGGAGTTGCCCGATCTACCTGGCGCTTATCTGGCCGGCGGTCTGGGACCCTGGGGATTGAGTTGGGTGGGTATCGTGGTGGAACAGCTCAGCGCTTTGATGTTGGACGATAAACGACCCGATGTGTTGGGGCTGCGACGTTTGGGGCGGTTTTGACCGGAGGACGCCATGGCTGATGTGGTACATCCTTATTCCATGCCGCCCATTCGGGTGGTGGTAGTAGATGACCATCCCTTCTTTCGCCAAGGATTGTGCAATGTGCTGGGCGCCGAACCGGATATTGAGGTGGTGGGCGAGATTGGCGATGGCCCGCAGGCCCTCACTATGATCCCGATTCTGGCCCCGCACGTGGTCCTGATGGACGTCAATTTGCCCGGCTTTAACGGCCTCCAGGTGACCCAGAAGCTTAAACCCTCGCATCCGGAGATTAACTTCATCGTCGTTACGGCTTACGATGATGAGGAGCAGATTTACCATGCCATTCGGGTGGGCGCCTCGGCCTATTTTTCCAAGGACGTTGAACCCGGCCAGTTGCTGGAAACGGTCCGTCTGGTGGCGCGAGGGATGTACGTCATTGGGGGCAAACCTATGACCCAGGCTGCGGCCGAGTCCTGGCTTATGGCCTGTTATCAGAAATACGGCCTCAAGCCTGACCAGGAAGCCTTCTCTCCCCTTAGCCCACGCGAGGCGGAAATCCTGGGCCTGATCATCGCCGGCATGAGCAATAAAGAAATCGCCTATACCCTGGGCATCAGTCAGCAGACGGTGAAAAATCACATCACCTCTATCCTTGCCAAGCTCAACCTTTCTGACCGCACCCAGGCAGCCATTTATGCCCTGCGGCGTGGATGGGTACGTTTACATCTTAAAAAGTAACGGAGAGAGCTATGATGGAACAACAGGATTGGAACGCCTTTATCGAGCAGTGTCAATCGGAACTGGCTCAGGTGGAAAAAGAGCTCAAGGAAGTCACTATGCTCGTCCAGCAGACTTCTACAGAAGTTGAGCGCTTGATGCAATCGAATGCCCGTGCCGTCTCCCGCGTGCGTCAGGTCGAGGCCCAGTTGGATAACCTGCCGCGCGAGGACATCAAGGCGGCTTACACCACCCTGCTGGAAAATCAGATGCGGCTGTTTACGATGCGGGGCCAGCTTGAAAAATTACAGAGCGACCAGCGCTACCTGGAACGCCTGGCGCAGCTCTATCGAACCCTGGTGAATTTTAGCCCGGTCCAGGCCGTAGAGGCCTCGACGGAAAGCAGCAACGACATGCAGGCGATGGTCGTGAGCATCATCGAAGCCCAGGAACGGGAGCGCCTGCGCCTTTCGCGCCAGATGCACGATGGCCCGGCTCAGTCCCTTTCCAACCTGGTGCTCCAGGCCGAAATCTGCCAGCGCTTATTTGACCGGGATCCGGCCCGCGCTCGCGTCGAGCTGGATGTCCTGCGGGCCAATGTGAATACCACCCTGCAAAAAGTGAAAAACTTCATCTTTGAACTGCGTCCCATGATGCTGGATGATCTGGGCCTGATTCCCACGATCAAGCGCTATACCGAAATGCTGCGGGATGCAGAGAATCTGAGCGTCAACTTCAAGCCTTCGGGCAAGGATCGGCGCTTTGCGGCACACAAAGAAGTGACCATTTTCCGTATCATTCAGGAACTGGTGCACATCGCCCGCACCTACGACCGTGCCACCGAAATTACCATTGACGTCGCACTGATGGATGATGTAATCAAGGTAGTCGTTCAGGACAATGGAACCATCCTGGACGTTGATGAGGCGCTGACCACTGAGGACGCCCAGCGTCTTAACCTGCAAACCCTGCGCGAACGCATCGAAATGCTGCAGGGCACCTTCACCATGGCCAGTTCCCCCGGACGTGGCATCCAGGTGAATTTCGAGCTTCCCATTGGGAAAGAGGAACAGAGCGACTGAGGACTAATGCTTTGTTAGCTTAAATTTTGCAGTTTACCGCATTGACTCTCACCCCCTACCACCGCTTTCCCTTGTTAGGGAGAGCAGGGGGTAGGGGGTGAGAGGGGTAATGCGACCCAAAAACCCTGGCTGGCTAATCAAGCACGAATCCTCATACTGACTGCCGACCCTGTAGAGACGTTGCCCGGCAACGTCTCTACA
>DAOTZR010000120.1:0-13433 GCA_034434315.1 Anaerolineae bacterium | reverse complement strand
GCCAGATATTGGATGAGGCGCGCGTCAAGGCGGCGCTCGCCGCCGGGCTGGAGGGCCTGCCGGGCTTCAGCGATTATCGCGGCAGCGCCGAGTACCGGCTGGAGATGGCGCGCGTCCTGGGGCGCCGGGCCTTGCTCGAAGCCTGGGAGAAGGCGCGCCGGGGGTAATGGATAGTCGGGGCGACTTATCGGGGCGACCTGTCGGAGCGACCCGGCGGGGCGACTCGGCGGGTCGCCCCGACAGCCCGCAATGTTATGGTGTGGGGTGCAACATGAGTGTTAATCGTAAGCCGTTAGGTTGGGCATATGGCGGTCAGGCCGTCATGGAAGGGGTGCTGATGCGCAGCGCGACACGGGCAGCAGTGGCCGTGCGCCACCCCAATGGGTCCATCGTGGTGAAGACCGAGCCGCTCGGCAGTCTGTACACCGGTCGCATCAGCCGCATTCCTTTCCTGCGCGGGCTACCCATGCTCTGGGACGCGCTGGGACTGGGGATGCGCGCCCTGTTCTTTTCGGCGGAGGTCCTGGAACAGGCGGAAACGCCCGGCTATACGATGAACAAGGCGACGAACGCCGGCATGGGTCTGCTCTCGCTGGCCCTGGGATTGGGACTGTTCATGGCCCTGCCCTCGCTCCTGGCCGGCTGGCTGGTGGGCGCTGCGCAGCCGCTGCTGTTTAACATTGTCGAGGGGCTGATCCGCCTCGCTGTCCTGCTGGGCTACATGCTGGCCGTGGGCCACATTCCCGAAATCCGGCGCGTGTTCGCCTATCACGGCGCGGAACACAAGACGATTAACGCCCACGAGGCCGGCGCGCCCTTGACGGTCGAAGCGGTACAGCGCTATTCCACGGCCCATCCGCGCTGCGGCACGGCTTTCCTGCTGGTTGTGGTGGTTATCTCCATTCTGGTCTTCGCCCCGCTGGGCAAGCCGGCCCTGCTGCTGCGCCTGGCCTCGCGGCTGATCCTGCTGCCCGTGATCGTGGGGCTGGCTTACGAGGTCCTGCGCTTCACCGGACGCCACGCCGATCAGCCCATCGTCCGCGCTCTGATCGCCCCGAACCTGGCCCTGCAGCGTCTGACTACCCGCGAGCCGGACGATGGCATGGTCGAGGTCGCCATCACTGCGCTCAAAGCCGTGCTGGACGAGGCCTGAGCCAGGTCCTTAGTCCGCCCGCACCGGACGGAAGCCCTGGCCCAGCACCTCGTAGGCGTCGGTAACCACGACAAACGCGCCGGGGTCAACCTCGGCGATGATTTGCTTGAGCGGCATCAGCTCGCCGCGGGTGACCGTGACGAAAAGCATGGGGCGGGCCTGCTCCGTGTACCCCCCCCGCGCCTCGATAATCGTCACCCCGCGGTCAAGCTGGTCGAAAATCGCCGCACGCACGGCCTCCATCTGGTTGGTGATGATGAACACGGCCCGCGCGAACCCCACGCCTTCCTGGACCGAATCCACCACGCGGCTGGAGACGAAAGCCACGATCAGCGCGTACAACACGGGCATCAGGCCCGTCACTGCCGCGGCGGCCAGTAAAATCACTGTGTTCACAGTCAACAGAGTTACGCCAAACGAAACCCCCAGGAAGCGATTGATCAACTGGGCGATGATGTCCGTGCCCGCTGTGGTGCCCTTGCCCCGCAGCACCAGCCCGATGCCCAGCCCATCCAATACACCGCCGAACAGCGTGTAAATCAACGGGTCGCCGGTGATGGCGGGCACATGCGGCATGAGCAAGTCAATCGCCGCGGTCATGGCAATCACGGCATACACCGTGCGGATGAAGAAACGCAGCCCACCGGAGTAGCGCATCCCGGCGATAAGCAGCGGGATGTTGAGCACAAAGGTCACCACACCGATTTTCCAGCCCCACAAGAAATGGGCAATCATGCCCAGACCCGTCAGGCCCGAAGACACCACATCATTGGGGACCAGGAACATATCCACCGAGAGCGCGATACACACCGCCCCCAGGGTAATCAACAGATAATCGCGCACCAGCGCCAGCCACTTTTCCGGATACCGCTTCATCGTCCCCTCCTACGAAACTCGACGGCGCAGGAACAGCGCCGCGCCCAGCAGCAAAGCCAAGATCTGCAAGCCCAGCACGCCCCACACAGGCCAGTCCACCGGACGGGCCTCGGCCAGACGTTCGCCGGGCATAGGCGTCCAGGTGGGCATAGGTGTAAGCGTGAGCACAGGGGTCGGGCGTGGCGTCGGCGCCAGTGGTGTCGGCGTGGGGCCGCTGGTCGGCGTAGGCTGGGGGGTCAGGTTGATGAAGGGGGGCAGCGTTGGCGTAGGGGTCAGGGTGACCTGATCCGCCGCAACCAGGCGCACCGTAGCCTGAGCCAGCGTCGTACGCCGTGCGCCGTCGCGGAATTCCACATAGACGGTGTACTCCCCCGGTACCGTGCCGGCCAGGTCCCAGGGCAACACCGGCGTCCACAGTTGCCAGGGCGCATCGGCGAAATCCAGGCTATTGCTCACGCGCACCTCGATGGCGCGGCCCATCCAGTTGCCTTCGCCCAGCGGCACGGCCTCTTCGTTGGAAAGGCGCAGCGCCACCACCGGCGACGTCGTCACCTCCGCCCCGTCGTTGATGAAAACCGGCAGGACCCCTGGTCGCGCGCCCAGGGTGATCACCACCACGCGCGTTCCGGCGTCGTCCTCAGCATACCCGATCCCGATTTCGCGATACGCGCCGAGCAGGTCAGCCCAGGCTGCGGCATCTTCGTAGAACCAGCGCAAGGCATCCTCCAGCGTGCCCAGGCCGGCCCAGCGCAACTCGCTCACCAGCATTCCATCGTTCCAGGCGCGGTAGCCCGTAGCGCGGATGCGCTCCACGGGTGTGCTGCCGTCGCTACCCACGCCGTCCAGCCGTCCTGTGTGCGCGATGTCCTCCGCGTGCGCCTGGGCCGCCTGGGTCAGCAATGGGGACCAGGCCAGGGGCGCAAGGCCACTGCGCAGCCGGACCTGATTGATCTGCGCCAGCAGCAGCTCCGGCGCAGCGGCGTCGGCCTGGGCCTGCACCCGCAACCCCGAAGTCAGGCCCAGCAGGACAACAAGTACCATCCATACCATCCGCCAGCGTCGCATCATGCTATCCCCTCCCAGGAATTCAAAACCGCCTGCGCCAGGGCCGGCGTCGCCGCTACCAGAGGCGCCCGCGTGTCCGGCGTCCAGGGCCCGCCGTACAAATCGAGCACCAGGCCGCCCGCTTCCTGAATCAACAGCACCGAAGCCGCCTGATCCCACAGGCTCAGGGTATGCGCAAAGTACACGTCCAGGCGGCCTGCTGCCACGTAAGCCATGCCCAGCGCCGCCGATCCCAAAGCCCGCAGCCCTCGCACCTGGGGCACCAATCGCCCCAGCCTCTGCCAGGTCTGATAGCGCAAGACGTTATCGCGCGGCCATTCCAATGCTACCATGGCCGCATCCAGCGTTTCCACCCCCGAAGCACGCAAAGGCACGCCGTTGAGCGTAGCCCCATGACCGCGCGCCGCGGCAAAGCACTCGCCCCGCACCCCATCCAGCACCACCCCAACGACGGGCACGCCCCGATGCAGGGCCGCAAGGGCCACCCCAAACAGGGGCAGGCCCCGGCTGAAGTTCGTCGTCCCGTCCAGCGGGTCCACCCACCAAACCACCTCAGCCTCGTCCCGTTCGGGCGCACTCTCCTCGCTGTGAATGCCATGCTCCGGAAACGCCGTGCGCAGGGCCTGAAGGATGAGGTGATTGGCGCGTTGGTCCACTTCTGTGACCGGATCGCGATAGCCTTTCAGTTCCACGTGGTGCGGCACGCTCGCCTCGGCCTGCAGAAGCTGCAGCACTTGCTGCGCAATGGTTTGGGCCGTTTGAAGCCAGTTCTGAACCATGTCCATTACCGTTACTCTGTTCTCCTCGATAAACGTTCGGCCAGGCGGCGGGTCAGGTCCCGCATTTCCGGGTTACGCCAGGCCAGCAGCAGCGCCAGGTAACCTGCGGCCCCCATCCCCCCCGCCAGGCCCAGTTGGACTACATACCCACCCCACCCCGCGGCGATCCGGCCTGTAAGCAGGCGAAGCACCAGGGCAGCGGCCCCTGCCGCAAGCAGGCTCGCGGCCAGGATTTGCCCGGCGCTGCTCCATCCTGGCCCCGCCAACGCGCCATAATGCCGACGGAAGCCCCCCAGCATCAGCGTGACCCGCATCCCCAACTGCAATACCTGCACGGCGGTGAGCACGAGCAGTCGCGGCCCCAACAGGGCCACGCTGGCCAGGGCCAGCACGACGTAGGCCAGCACACCGCCGGTATTGGCCAGAATCGGATACAGGGTATTGCGATGGGCGTAGAACACCATGTTCAGGGGCTGATCCAGTGCGGCGAGGGCCAGCCAGACCAGCAGGAGCCGGAGGACCTGGGCCGTGTGAGCCGTATCCAGGGCCGAAAAGTTGCCGTGCTCGTACAGGACGCCGATCAGCGGGTCGGCCAGGACCAGGCCCAGGGTAACGCTCGGAGCTACCACCAACAGGTTCAGGCGGATGGCCTGAGCGACCAGCGCGCGGACCTCGTCCAGGCGCTGGGAGACCGCAGCCTGGGTGAGGAGGGGCAGCACCGCCGTCCCCACCGCCAGGACGGCGACACTGAACGGCACCTGCATCACAAATGTGGCGTATTTGCTCCAGGCTATGCCCGAAGGGCCGGTGCGAGAGATGAGGTTGAGGCGTAGCGCCACAGTCGCCTGATCCAGACCCATGCCCACCAGCAGGGGCAGGCTGAGCAGCGCCATCTGCCGCAACATCGGGCGCATCTCTGCCAGGCCGGTCCACAGGGGCGGCGCGGCGCGCACCGCACCGGCCAGCCAGACCAGGACGGCAGCGCAGGCCAGGAGCACGCCCAGCCCCAGGGCGCGCGTATCCCAGCCCAGGCGAACGCCAAGCAGCATGCCCATCATCATCACGGCATTGAACACCGCCGGGGTGAGAGCCGGCATCAGGAAGCTCTGCCGGGCGTAGAGGGCAGCGCTCAGCAGGGTGTACATGCCCATCACCCAGGCCAGCGGGGCCATGAGACGCATCAGGCCGATGCTGGTGTTCACCGGCACCTCTAATCCGGCGCCGACCAGGGTGAAGAAGAAGTGCGGAGCCAGGGCAAAGCCCAGCACGAAAGGACCCAGCAGCAGGGTGTACACGATCAACAAGAGGGCAAGAAGACGGCGATATTTCACCCAGGACGGGCCTTCAACGGCCAGACTGGTCAGGGCGGGCACCAGCACCGCGGATTGTAGCCCGCCGACGAGGGCGTCGTGCAGGAGCAGGTGCAGGTCGTAGATGGCGTCGAAAGCGCTCACCGCCGCGCCCGCGCCGAAGAGGTGCGACTTGAGGACCTCCCGCGCCATGCCCAGGACGCGGCTGATCAGGCCGGCGCCGAAAAGCAGCGCCGAGGAACGCATCAAATCACGGTTGACGTTTTCGCTCACAAACGGGCATTCTACCCGTTTTTAGCGGCATGGCAATCCCGCCATGCCGTGTGCCTGGCGAACGTCGGTGCAGGCGCCCCGGTTGTAGGGGTATACCCTTTTAATCGGCGACATCGGCCTGTGCAACCAGGCCGGTGTCGGCGATTGCAATCGCCTCATTAGGCCTGCGGCCAACGGTCGGCCTACGCCGACCGAGAAACCGGCGTGCTGGGCTCCAAGGGGACTGGATGGCTTCGGCCTCCGGTTGCCCGTCACGCGACGCCGTGCCTTTGTTGCCCGATTAAATTTTAAAACTCCATTAACTTCGTCCAACCTTGTCCCACATTAGTCAAGCCGTGCCCGGTGTGTGGGACGGCCAGGGCCGAGTTCTCCCAGCCGCAAGCCGTCCCATCAGGGTGAGCAGGTACTCAACCCCACGATTCAATAGCCAGGCACTAGAGATGAATCCCGTGCCCCTCAGCGCCGTGAGCGGCTTCCATGATGGCCTCGGCCAGGGTGGGATGGGCATGGACGTTCCGCGCCAGTTCCGCTGGCGTCAGCTCCATCATGTACGCCAGGGTTAATTCGGGCAGGAGTTCGGTGACTTCCGGCCCGACCAGGGTGGCGCCGAGCAGTTCGCCGTAACGCGCATCTACAACCAGTTTGACCCAGCCGGATGCCTCACCCAGGCCCAGGGCTTTGCCGTTGGCCTGGAAGGGAAAGCGCGCTACCTTGGTGGTGTATCCGCGCTCGCGCGCCTGGGCTTCGGTGAGGCCAAAGGCCGCTAGCTGCGGGAAGCTGTAGACGGCGCGCGGCATGGCCGTGTAATCAAGCTTTACCGTTTCCACGCCGGCGATGGATTCCGCTGCGACAATGCCCATCGCCGAGCCGACGTGCGCCAGCATGAGCTTACCGGTAACGTCGCCAATGGCCCACACGCCGGAAACAGGGGTGGCCATGCGCTCATCCACGACTACCGCGCCGCGCGCATCCAGGGGAACGCCCAGGGTCTCAAGGCCCAGGTCCCCGGTGTTGGGACGAAAGCCCAGGGCCAGCAACACCTGATCGCCCTCCAAAACTTGCGGGCCGCGCGGGGTAACGACCTGCACCCGCACGGTTGCGCCTGCGCGCTCCACCCCTTCCACGCGCGTCCCTTCCATGACCTTGATGCCACGCTTTTTAAAGGCCCGGCTGAGTTCGGCGGCGGCTTCTTCATCCTCCAGGGGCAGAAGATGGGGTTGCATTTCCACCAGCGTCACGTCCACGCCATAGGCGTTCCAGATGGTGGCAAATTCCACACCGATCGCGCCGCCGCCGATAATCACAGCCCGTTGCGGCAGGGTTTCCTGGAGAATGGCCTGGCGGTAGGTGAGGATGCGCTCTCCGTCCACCTCCCAGCCATCGGGGATAACGGGCCGCGCCCCCGTCGCCAGGATGACGTGGCGCGTTTGCAATTCCGTCCCATCGGCGAGCGCCAGGCGCAGATGCCCTTCGGCGGTGCGCCCGGCCAGGCGCGCCGTGCTGGTGTGCACGGTGATGCCGTTTTTCTGCATGAGAAAAGCCACGCCGCGCGTGAGGCGCGCGGCAACCTGACGGGAGCGTTTCACGGCAACGCTGTAATCCAGGCGCAGGTTGTCGGCATAGAAGCCAAATTCGGCGGCGCGCTCACGCAGCAGATAGGCCAGCTCGGCGTTGCGCAACAGGGCTTTGGAGGGGATACAACCCACGTTCAGGCAGACGCCCCCCAGCCATTCTTTTTCGACCAGGACGGTGCGCAGTCCCAGCTGCGCGGCGCGAATGGCCGCTACATAGCCAGCCGGCCCCGCGCCAATAATCCCTACATCATACAGGTCCATGGTCACACCCAACCACGCTCAGGCCCACTGTTCCAGGGTCTGTTTGACTTTACTCAGGAAGGCATCCGCCGCAGCCCCGTCCAGCAGGCGATGGTCAAAGACCAGGGAGAGGTAGACTATGGGCCGGATGGCCAGCGCGTCCTGGCCGGCGGCATCGGTCACGACTACCGGGCGCTTGTGGACGGCCCCCGTCCCCAGGATGGCGACCTGGGGCTGGACGATGATGGGCGTGGCAAAGAGAGAGCCACCGGTCCCGTGATTGGTCAGGCTGAAGGTGGCCCCACGCACATCTTCGGGAGTAAGGCGATTGCTGCGGGCACGCTGAGCCAGGTCATTGACGGCGCGCGCCACGCCCAGCAGCGAAAGGTGATCGGCCCGCTTGATAACCGGCACGATCAGGCCCTCGGTCCCCAGCGCGACGGCTATGCCGATGTTGACCTCATCATACACAAAAACGCCGTCTTCGGTCCAGGAGGCGTTGACGAGAGGATAGGCTTTGAGGGCGGCGACAGCAGCCATCACAAAGTAGGCGGTGAGGGTGAGATGGACACCTTCGCGTTCAAAGTCGGCTTTGCTGGCTGCGCGATGCGCCAGGACGCGGCTAAGGTCGGCTTCCATGACGGTGAGGACGTGCGGAGCGGTCTGTTGGCTGGCAATCATGCGGGCCGCGATCTGGCGGCGCATGGTGGTGTGGGGCCGCAGGCTACCCGGTACACCGGTCGGTGAAGCGAGCTGAGCCTGAGGGGACGGAGCGGAAACGCCAGGCGCTGGGGTGCGGGCCGGTTGGGGCATGGAAGCGGGCGGTTCCGACACCGGCGCGGACACAGGAACAGGGGCTTCTGGCGTCGGTGCCGGGATGCGGGCCTCTACGGGGGCCGGCACGGGCGCGGCAGCGCGTTCGGCCAGGTAGCGTTCCACATCCTCGCGGGTGATGCGCCCGCCCAGGCCTGTGCCGCGCACCTGGCTCAGATCCACACCGTGTTCGGCGGCGATTTTGCGCACGACAGGGGAGATGAAGCCGCTCGGCTGGGCCGCGGTGACGGGAGCGGTGGGGGCGGGAACGGCGGCGCCGCTCGCCTGGGACGCTGAAGCAGGCGCCTGGTCCACATCGGCATCCCCTTGCTCACCCGGTTGCCCAATCAGCGCCAAAACAGTGCCCACATGGACGGTGGTGTTTTCGGGTATCAGGATTTTTAAGAGCACGCCTGCGCCAGGGCTGGGGACTTCGGTGATGACTTTGTCGGTTTCGATTTCGAGCAGCGATTCGTATTCGGCGACGGGATCGCCTTCGCGCTTGAGCCATTTGACGACGTTGATTTCGTCAACGCCTTCCCCTAGACGGGGAGCCAGAACTTTGGTGGGCATAGAGACCTCCTTAGTCGCTTCGAGTGGTGGACTTATCATACTTATCTCCGCCTTTAAAGCAAGGCGGGGTAGGTGTGCGGACGCGCTTCGTGCATAAGGGCGTAGACAGCATCGAAGATGCTTTCCGGGTTGGGCTTGGACCAGTAGTCGCCATCATCCCCATAGGCCGGACGATGGGGTTTAGCCGGGAGAGTGCGCGGAGCCGCATCCAGCCACTGATAGCCGCCCTGGACTTCCAGGACCTCGCGCAGCATGTAGGCGGTGGTCCCGCCAGGCATGTCTTCATCCACGAAGAGGATGCGCGAGGTTTTCCGCAGAGATTCGCCGATCAGTCCGTAGCGATCGAAGGGCAGCAGGGATTGGACGTCAATCACCTCGGCCTCGATGCCCACACGCGCCAGGCGCTCAGCGGCCTGCAGGGCCAGGCGCACGCATGCGCCGTAGGTTACGACGGTTACGTCCTGGCCAGGGCGCACGATCTCCGGGACGCCAAGGGGGACGGTGAAGTCGGCAATGTTGGCGGGCAGACGTTCACGCAAGCGATAGCCACTCAGGACTTCGACGACCAGGGCGGGGTCCTCGGCCTTGAGGAGGGTGTTGTAGAAACCAGCGGCACGGGTCATGTCGCGCGGGACCAGGACGTGCATGCCGCGCACCAGGTTGAGGATGCCCGCCATAGGGGAGCCCGCATGCCAGATGCCCTCCAGCCGATGGCCGCGGGTGCGGATGATGACGGGGGCTTTCTGGCCGCCACGAGTGCGCCAGAGCAGGTTAGCCAGGTCGTCGGACATAAGTTGGAGGGCGTAGAGCAGGTAATCCAGGTATTGGATTTCGGCGATGGGCCGCAATCCACGCATGGCCAGGCCGATGGCCTGCCCCAGGATGGTGATTTCGCGAATGCCCGTATCGCTCACGCGCAGTGAGCCGTATTTTTCCTGCAAGCCGCGGAAAGCCTGGTTGACATCGCCCAGTCTGCCGACGTCTTCACCAAAGGCAACAAGGCGCGGCTCGCGGGCGAAGGCCGCATCAAAGGCGGCATTGAGGACTTCAAACCCAAAGACTAGAGGCGCGTCGGGGGCGTAAACGGGCTTCACTTCCGGGACGTTTTCCGCTGCATCGGACCAGGGGGAGGTGGCGAAAGTATCGTAGCGTTCGGTCTGGTGGGCCTGGTAGGTGGTGTACCAGGTGACCAGGTGATCACGCTCCGGAGAAGGGGTGAGCAGGGTGCGTTCCAGGGCCTCGTGAGCGGTAGCCGCCAGCAGGCGCCGGCTGAGCACGGGGGCGTCGGTGAGGCGGGCGCGCAGCGCG
This sequence comes from Anaerolineae bacterium, assembly GCA_034434315.1. Lineage (GTDB taxonomy): Bacteria > Chloroflexota > Anaerolineae > B4-G1 > SLSP01 > DAOTZR01. The sequence goes on along the minus strand of DAOTZR010000120.1, from coordinate 3,469 downwards.
GCGATGTCGGCCTGGGCCGAGGGGAGCGCTTCGAGCAGGGCGAGAAGGTGCTGGCGCTCGGTTCGCATCGGCCCCTGGAAGGCTTCCCAGGCGCGCCGACGGGCAGCTTCGACGGTTTGCCGCTCTTCGGCTTCAAGCTGGTCCAGGGTTGCGGCATCGGCTATGCCCTGAGCAATGATCCACTCCCGGAAGGTGCGGATGCAGTCGTGTTCTTCTTCCCAGGCCAGGCGTTCCGGGGATTTGTAGCGTTCATGGGAACCGGAGGTGGAATGGCCCTGCGGTTGGGTCAGTTCGATCACGTGAATCAGGGCCGGAACGTGATATTTTCGCGCGGTTTCTGCAGCCCCGTGGTAGGTGGCGAGCAGCGCGGGGTAATCCCAACCGGCGACGGTGTAAATATCATAGCCCCAATCGCACTGTTCGGCGGGACAGGGAATGCGCTCAAAGCCTTTGAGCAGGGTGCTGATGTTTTCCTTGACCATCTGGAAGGAGTTAGGGACGGAGATCCCATAACCATCATCGTAGATGGAGATGATGGCAGGGGCTTTGAGCACGCCAATCGCATTGACGGACTCCCAGAACATGCCCTCAGCCGTCGAGGCGTTGCCGATGCTGCCCCAGGCGACTTCGTTGCCCTGATGGGAGAATTGGGTCAGGCCCTGGAGCGCCGGCTCGTTGCGGTAGAGGACCGAGGCGTAAGCCAGGCCCACTAGGCGCGGCATCTGGGATGCGGTGGGGGAAATATCCGAGGCACTGTTAAAAGCCTCGGTTTGCGCTTTCCAGCTTCCATCCGCGTTGATGAAGCGCGTGGCAAAGTGCGAGGTCATGCCCCGGCCCGCGCTGGAAGGGTCGGCCTCGACATCGGCATGGCCGTAGAGTTGGGCGAAGAAGGCTTCCAGACTTAGCTCACCCAGGGCCATCATCCAGGTCTGGTCGCGGTAGTAGCCGGAGCGCCAATCTCCCTGGCGGAAGAAGCGCGCCATTACGACCTGGGGCAGTTCTTTCCCATCGCCGAAAATGCCGAATTTGGCCTTACCCGAAAGCACCTCGCGCCGCCCTATCAGGGATGCCTGGCGTGAACGGTAAGCGATGCGATAATCGTACAAGACATCCTGGGGCGTAACACCTGTGAGTTGCAAAATGTCCATACCCCCTCCTGTGGGTGAATTTAAGTTAATTTAGTATATCATAATCTATTTTATCAGGAACGGGGTGATTTTTCAAGAGTCAATCCGATGCTCCAGGGCTTATCCATGCTCTCCCTTGATGCAGTCTATAGTGCCTCCCCCTCTGATTTTCGGCGTTATGGGCGTCTGGCCGGAGTCGGTCAGCTTGAGCACGACAGGCTGCCGCTGATGGGACGCAGGATTACAGAGTTTAAAAGTAACTGCAAGTACTGCTCTGTGAGGGTAGATTTTGCTGTTTTCAAGTAACCACCTACCGCCTTAAACTAAATTTTGCTGTTTTGAACACGAATAGTTCTGGGGATGCCTGGTGGCGCGGACCTTGGCCCTCACCTCACCCCCTGGCCCCCTCTCCCAAAATGAACGTTAAGAATTTAATCAGGTAACGGCTGGATAGCCGAATGGGATTTGTGGCGTGATGTGGGTAATGCATAGCCCAAAATTGGGAGAGGGGGTTGGGGGGAGCGCGGTGAGGGCTAAAACGCCTGGTCCGCTTGCATAAACGTCATGCCATTTTGCTCTGGCGCTTTTCAAGTTATAATAGGGTTGTAAGTCGCAACCCGCACCTGACGGGAGATCATCCAGAGGAGGTGTGAGATGACGTTGCCGCCCGGATTGCGTCATGTGATCGCCGAGACACGCCTGTTTACCGATGGCCGGCCCTATGTGATCGCTGGAATGCCTGCTTCGCAACTGGCAGCGGCGTCTGAATTGCTGCTGCGCACGCAGACGCCCTTCAGCGCCTTGATGTACGATAAAGACGAAGTGACCCTGATCATCGCCCGCGAAACCTGGGAGCTTTCCGCATTGGCGCTGGATGTAGCCTCGATTTCGCCGGATTATCGCCTGATCACCTTCGATCTCCCGCTCGAACTGGGACTGGTCGGCTACATCGCCACCCTGACGGGGGTGGTGGCGGAGCAGGGCGTGAGTGTTTTCCCGGTCTCCGCCTTTTCGCGCGACCATATCCTGGTCCCCGCCGAGGATTTTGACCGCGTCTGGAATGCGCTGCTGGATTTTATTCAGACGTGCCGTCAGGAAGAACTGGAGCAGGCCCAATAAGCAGATAGCCCCACACCACCCGGCGCAGAAAGGACCATTCTAACGCAGTGAGTGTTCTCTTTCTAATCGGCAAAACCCTGGGTAAGTACCAGATCGTTGAGCACATCGGTCACGGAGGCATGGCTGAGGTGTACAAGGCGCGCCATGTCCAGCTCGACCGAATGGTAGCGATCAAGGTACTGCACCCTTTCCTGGCCGATGAATCGGGCTTCGTGGCGCGTTTCCGCCGTGAGGCGAAAATTGTCGCTACCCTGCGCCATCAGAACATCGTGCGCGTTTACGATTTCGATCACGATGCCGACCTTGATATTTACTACATGGTGATGGAGTATATCGAGGGCGAGTCGCTCAAACAGCGCCTGTCCAATGGGCCCCTGCCGATTGGAGAAGCCCTGAGCATCACCGCGGCTATCGCTGACGCGCTCGATTACGCCCATCAACGCGGGATGGTGCACCGCGACATCAAGCCCGCCAATATCCTCTTTACCACCGAAAACGTCCCGGTCCTGACCGATTTTGGTATCGCCCGCATGTTGAGCGTGACGGGACTCACGGCCAGCGGCGCTATGGTCGGGACGCCCGCTTATATGGCTCCCGAAGTTGGAATGGGGGATGCGGGGAGTGTCGCTTCCGATGTATATTCTCTGGGCGTTGTGCTCTTCGAGATGCTCACGGGCCGCCCGCCCTTCGTCGCTGAAACGCCGATGGGCGTGATCATGCAGCATATTAACGAACCCGCGCCGTCCCTGAGCCAGTTTATCGCCCATCCCCTGCCGGCGCTGGAAAGCGTCCTGCAGCGCTGTCTGGCCAAACGCCCGGAGGAGCGCTACGGCACGGCCCGCGAGCTGGCCCAGCATCTGCGGGCTCTGTTGAGCAATGCTGGCCTGCTGGGCGAATCGGGTGTGCTGCCGGATGGCGTTGTATTTGTCGAAGATTGGGCCACCCTCCAGCTACGTCAGACGTCTACCCCGCCGACGACAACCGAAATCCGCACAGCGCCACGGTTGGAAGAGGCAGAAAAGGAAGAAAAGGCTCAGGCTCCGGCAGAGGAGCTGGACCAGGAGGCCCAGGCCAGGGCCGAAGCGCTGGTGACCACGACCCCGCCCCGCGCCCTGGATGAAGCGCTGCCGGAAGAAGAGGCCCCAGTCCCAACGCCGGCCCGACGTCGGCGCTGGGGTTGGTTGGCCGGGCTGCTCGTCCTGCTGGGCAGCCTGGGTGGTGGC
>DAOTZR010000119.1:0-1747 GCA_034434315.1 Anaerolineae bacterium | reverse complement strand
CACAAAGTCGCGGTAATCGGCCAGGACGGCGGCGTGCAGGTCAAAGATGGTCATAGGGCAACCTCCAAATTACTCCCATTCCCAGCGGATGGGATTCCAGACCTCGACACATTCGCCGCTCAACAGCGGGTCGAGAAAGCACTGTAGCGCTTGCGCGGCCGCGGCAAGGGATGGGTATTCCAAACCGGTCTGTTCGCACAGCCGGCGAAAGGGAAGCGACCAGGAAGCCGGTGGGGGCGGCATCCGTTGCGGCAGGGGATGGGTGCCGCGTTTTTCGAAGGTGGCTTGCAAGGCCTGGCGCAACGCCCCGGCGCGCAGACCCTCCCAGCGCGCCATCAACAGAATGTCCACCCAGTCTCGCACCCGGCTGCTTTCGCCGGTGGCATACAGACGGGTGAGCGCATGGACTTTTTCGGCAATTTGCTGCGCGAGCGGATAGGCCGGGATGGTCACCGGCGGAATCCCGGCAAATTCCAGCAACGGCGGAGCGGTCAGCAGGTCGGCGGGTTCGATGAGGGGGTCGCCAATGCCGACATCCACGTGAAACGCCTCGAATAGCCGCCCATCGAGCAGGCTCTGCACAGGAAAACGCAAGTCGGTCGGTTGTTCCGGCCGGGCCACCTCAAAGGTGAACCAATCACCCAAATCGCGCAAAGCCGCGGCGACCAGGATAGGGTGAATTCCCTCCACAGGCAAAGATCGGCGCAGGAGCAGGTCAATATCCTGCGTGGTGCGGGCGCGTTCCGGCAGACGAAGTTGCAGCGCCAGCCCCCCTTTCAGCACCCAATCCTGTGGTTGGGCGGCGACGAGGCGCGCCAGAAAACGCTCAAAGGCCACCATTTTGCGCAGGCGCGCCAGCGAGGTCCCGGAAGTCACGGCCTGTTGCCGCAGGCGGTCTTCCAGCGCGCGACGAAAGGCGGCGCTGCTTTCATAGCGCACGATAGGCCTCCAGCGCCCTGTGAATCTGGGCGGCGATTTGCCCGCCACGCCGACGAGCTTCTTCTTCCAGTGCGGCCTCACCAAGCAGGCCGCGAGCCAGCGCCTGTCGAACGGCCTGTCTAACCCATTCTTCCGCCAGGCCGGAGCGAATCAAGTCGGTGATGGTGCGTAGCACGGTGGTGACGGGCAACCCCTGGCGGGTGGTGATTTCCTCGGGTTCGAGGTGGGCGGTGTGAAAGCGAACGCCCGGCAAGCGACGCGAGGCGGTGCGCGGCACGGTGAGGTGAATTTCGGCAGGCAGCAGGTCGGTCAGGCCGTAGAGTAGGAGGGCCCTTTCGTGCGAGACGACCGCTTTTTCTCCTGCGGCCAGCCAGGCAATGAACAGGTCGGCGTGCGGCATTTCGGGAAAGTGCGCCAGGCGATAGACGCCGCGGCGCGGGCGTAGGAAACGGCCGCTTTTGACGTGATGTGAAAGCAAGGCTTTGGAGACCCCTGCCTGGCGCGCCTGCCGGGCGGAAAAGTAACCCGCCTGCTGCCCGGCTATCTCGTAGAGTTGGGTATCGGTCATAGGACTATAGATGTGTGCAAAAGGTCAAGGATTGTTTGACTTTCTGCACACATTATGGCGGAGATCGGCGGTTTTGTCAACTCCTCTTCTCCCACGCCTCCAACACCAGCCGCCGGGTGCGATATTCGCCGTACCCGCGGATTTCCTTCTCCTTCAGCACGCGGAAGGTTTCGCCGGGAAAGTCGGAGGCGGCGACGCGGGCGGCATAGCCGGCCGGGTCGAGCGGGTCGGTCACTTCTT
>DAOTZR010000118.1:0-16223 GCA_034434315.1 Anaerolineae bacterium | reverse complement strand
GTTTCCGGCCCATAAAAAATGCCGACGCTTGTGGCGTCGGCATTTTGGGCACTGGGGGCGGAGGATTTGAACCCCCACATACGGATCCAGAGTCCGCTGTCCTACCGTTAGACGAGCCCCCAAGACCAGGCAGCGGGGATTATACCACTAACCCCTATTTTGACAAATCGCCTTGGTCCGGTGGTGGTTCCGTAACCCGGGATTTATCCTGGGCTTACCTGGCCAGAGAGGCCAGCTCACGAGAAACGGCCTCAAATGACAAGCTGTGAGGGTACCACTATTGCCTCAACTTTCTGCCGGCAGCCAGCGGAGTGCGTCAGGATCAAGGACGCAGTGGACGCGCTCACCCTCGGCTGGCGGATTTTGCCCCGTCAGGAAGGCCTCCAGGGTGGCCGTGTCGGTGCGCAGGATGAGGCGATAACGTCCGCCCTGGTAACGCCGGCCGCTGCAGATGGCCTCGATGGCGCCAGGGACGGGATCCGTCAGGCGTATCCCCCAGGGGGGCACGAGCAGAACGCCGCGCGTGCCTGGGGCCGGTAGGGCCGTGAGCAGACGCAGGCGCCCCAGGGAACAGCTCACTTCGGGCGGGGCATCACTGATGACGGTGGCCGGATAGAGGTTGTTCAGGCCTAGAAAACGCGCTACCCAGGCATTGGCCGGCTGGGTGTAGAGCCCGTCCGGCGCGCCGTGCTGGACGATGTGCCCGGCGTGGAGGATGAAAACATGGTCGGCCAGGGCGAAGGCCTCTTCCTGGTCATGGGTGACGGTGATGGCCGTGACCTGGACCCGACGCAGGATGGCACGGAGTTCGTCCAGCAGGCGTTCGCGCAGCGTGCGGTCCAGCGCGCCCAGCGGTTCGTCCAGCAGCAGCAGACGCGGACGGGGGGCCAGGCTGCGCGCCAGAGCGACGCGCTGACGTTCCCCGCCGGAAAGCGAAAGCACGTCGCGTTGGGCGAAGCCCTCCAGGCCGACCAGGGCCAGCATCTCCTCGACGCGGGCGCGCAGCGCCGCTCCACGCAGGCCCTGGAGTTCCAGGCCGTAGGCAATGTTCTGCATCACGTTTTTGTGGGGAAACAGGGCGTAATCCTGAAACATCAGGCCGATACCGCGCCGATGCGCGGGAACATCGGTGATGTCCGCCCCATCCAGGAGGATACGCCCCGCGTCCGGCGCTTCCAGGCCGGCGATCAGCCGCAACAGGGTGGTCTTGCCACTGCCGGATGGCCCTAACAGACAGGCCAGTTCGCCCTGCTCCAGGGTCAGGTTGATGGCTTCCAGGAGGGGCGTTCCGGCGTAGCGTTTGGACATGGCGTGCAGTTCCAGAAAGGGCATGGGTACCTCGTCACAGGGTGCTGGAATCGGGAGGGCGCAGGGCCTCGCCCAGGATGAAGATCAGGGCGCAGGCGGCCATGAGCAGGCTGGCCATGGCCATGGCCTGGCCGTAATTGGTCGCTCCGGGCAAGCCCAGATAGCGATAGATGGCGATGGGAATGGTGGGCCAGTCGGGTCGGGTGAGCAAAGCGGTGGCGCTGAACTCCCCCAGGGAGATGGTGAAGGCGAACATCGCACCGACCAGCAAGGCCCGCCAGGTGAGCGGCAGGTCCACATCCCGGAACACGCGTCCCGGCGTGGCGCCCAGGGTAGCCGCGGCTTCGTGCAGACTGGGGCGGATGGCGTTGAGCGCGGGCAGCAGGCTGCGCACGACAAAGGGCAGGGCGACCAGGGTGTGGGCCATCCCCAGCAGCAGCGGCGAACCGCGCAGATCCAGGGGCGGACGATTCCAGCTCATCAGGTAGCCCAATCCCAGGGTGACCGCTGAGGTGCCCAGGGGCAGCATCAACAGGGCGTCGAAAAGCCAGCCACGCTGTTGGCGTCGCAGGGCCAGGGCAGCCGGGACGCCCAGCAGCAGGGCCAGGGTGGTGGTCGCCAGCCCCAGGCTGAGGGAGTTGCGCACCGCTATCACGGGTGGCACGTAAAACAGGGAACGGCGCGGGTTCTCGAAAAGCGCCAGGTAATAGCGTCCGCCATCATCCAGGGAACGGAGCAGCAGGGTCAGGAGCGGCAATCCTATGCCAACGACCAGCAAGCCCAGGTAGAGGTAGAGCGCCACAGCCTCGCCCCGGCGCGGGGGGCGGCGCTGGCTTTCGGCCTGGCGCAGGTCCAGCGGGCGCGTCAGGCGTTCTTGCAGGCGCGCATAGGCCAGGGTCAGGCCCAGCGTGAAGCCAAGCTGGAGCAGGGCCAACGTCGCTGCGGCGGGCAGATTGAGGTATTGCACGGTCTGACGGTAGATTTCGACCTCCAGGGTGGCAAAACGCGGTCCGCCCAGGATGAGGATGACGCCGAAGCTGGTGAAGCAGAAGATGAAGGTGAGCAGGGCCGCAGCGCCCAGGGCCGGCAGGAGCAGCGGCAGGGTGATGCTGAACCAGGCTCGTAGGGGCGAGGCGCCCAGGATGCGCGCCGCCTCAACCAGGCGCTCGTCCAGGCTGGCCCAGAAGGTGCCGACGATGCGGATCACCAGGGTCAGGTTATAGAAGAGGTGGGCCATCAGGATGGCGGCCAGACTGTAACGCAGGTCTAACGCGGGCAGGCCCAGGTGGAGGAGTAGCGCGTTCAGCGGGGAGCGCGGACCGATCACGGCATTGAAGGCCGCAGCGACGACGATAGTGGGCAGGACAAAGGGCACGCCGGTGAGGATGGCGAGCCAACGGCGCGCCGGGAACTCATAACGGGCAAAAGCCGCTGCTCCCGGTAGTCCCGCCAGCAGCGTCAGCAGGGTGGAGAGCAGTGCCTGGCCAGCCGTGAACCCTATCAACCGCCCCCACTGCGCCGGCAAGGCGAAAGCGCCCCACTGCGCACTGACCTGGAGGATGCGCGCCAGGGGGTAAAAGTAGGCCAGCAGGAGGAAGGCCAGGGGCGGGAGGAACAGGCCCGCCCGCCCTGGCCAGGATAGGCGCTGGCGTTTCACGGCAACATGACCGAGCGCCAGGCCTCGATCCAGCGCTCGCGGTTTTGTTCGATGGCCTGCGGCTCAAGGCTAGCCGGCTCCTGCGCCATCAGGCCGTGCTCGGCGAAGACCGGGGGCAGGGTGGCCATGGGATGCACGGGATAGACCCACATTTGCAGGGGGATGTCCTCCTGGAAGCTCAGGCTCAGCATGGCGTTGACGAAGGCCTCGGCCAGGTCGCGGTTCTGGCCGTTTTTGAGGATGCCGACGAATTCCACCTGACGGTAGCAGGTCCCCGGCGCGATTACGGCCCCGGTAGGTGGTGTGGTCAGTTTGCCTTCGCTAAAGTAGACTTCAGCCGCCGGGCTGGTGGCGTAGCTGACTACAAGCGGACGTGTTCCCTCACTGTAAGCGCCGCCACTGAATTCGGTGTAGTAGGCGGTGTCCCAGTCGTTGACGATCAAGACGTCGTTGGCCTTCAGGGCCTTCCAGAAGTCCAGGTAGCCCTGTTCCCCAAAGGTGGCGATGGTGGCGAGCAGGAAAGCCAGGCCCGGGGAAGAGGTCGAGGGGTCCTCAACGACCAGCAGGCCTTTATACTCCGCATGGGTGAGGTCGGCCAGGCTTTGCGGGACCTGGAGGGCGTGCTCTTCAAAGTAGGCCTTGTCGTAGTTCAGGCAGACATCGCCGAAGTCCACGGGGACGACGCGATGGCGCGGGTCGAGCTGGAAAGCCGCCGGGATGGCTTTGAGGTTGGGCGGGGTGTAGGGGACGAACAGGTCGGCGGCCAGGGCGCGGCTGAGGAAGGTGTTATCCAGTCCGTAAAGCACGTCGGCGGGCGGGTTGTCCTTGCTCAGGATGATCTGGTTCAGCAGCGTGCCCGTATCGCCGCCCTTGATGAATTGTACCGTGGCATGATGTTCCTGTTCAAACGCGCGGATCACGTCCTCACTCAGGCTGAAGCTGCTGTGCGTGATGACGCGCAGGGTGCGCGGTCCCGTTGGGGTGGGGGTAGGACGCGCGCAGGCGACCAGGATGAGCATGATTATGACCAGCAAAAGTAAGCGTTTCATGGTATCCCTCCTTTGTTGGTGGTATAAAATTCAACCGGTTGTTCCCAGGCCACAAAGCACCACAGGGCTCCCTGGCGCAGGGTGATGTGGGCTTCGGGCTGGACAAAAACGTTGCTCACGCCGCGGGCTGGCCCAAAGAGGAGCGGCTCGTCGCGCAGGGGGTAGCGCAATCCCGTGCAGGTCACGCCCAGGGCCGGTCCTCCCAGGGGGATGAGGGAGAGCAGGGTGCCGGGTTCCGCGCGTAAGGTCAGGCTTTCTCCACCGCGGATCAGGGTGATGCCCCACGCACCGCCCAGGAACCAGACCTGTTTGCCGCGCAGCGCGGGCAGGGCCAGCAGCAGGAGGTTGGCCAGCTCGTGGTCGGGCCGTCCCCCCAATGCTGCCAGCACCAGGATGATGGGTTCGGCCTGGGTCGCTGCCCATTGCAGGGCCAGCTCCAGGTCGGTTTCGTCCTTTTCGGGGGGGTAGCGCAGCCAGGTTATTCCCTGGAGATCGGCTGCGGCGGGCAGGGAGTCCCCATCACCGATGAGGTAATCCGGGCGCAATCCCAGGGCCAGGAGATGGCGCAACCCACCATCCGCGGCGATCAGGCGATCACCGGGTTGCAGGTGACGCTGAAGCTCGCGTTGCGGATCGGCTACAGGCCCATTGGCGACAATGACGATGCGTTTCACACTTTCCTCCTCAGGGCCAGCGGGAGGGGGCGGGCGCGACAAAAAATCCCCGCCAGGCAGGCGGGGATAACGTAGTTTGACAGGGCCTCCCTACGCTGGCATGATCCAGATCAGGTCAAGGGTCGGCGTTGGATTCCTGAACGCCCTCTCAGCCCGGCTCCCCGGACTCCCCTGGCTGTAGTTGAACCGTTAAAGAACTTAAGGTACCTGAAGTATACCACAAAATGGGCGGGAGCGACTGGCTTAAATCTGGGGACGCCGATCTCTGGCCGGCATAATGTGCCGATGGGACCAGTTTCTTGGCTTTTTCCCCATTTATGGCATACTCCCCAGGGATGGAGTCGAATGCTGAGAACGTCACGCGCATTGAGATAGGCGCCCTGGATACCCGTTACACGATCCGCGCTGTGCTTCGGGAGAGCCGCGGACCGGTGCTGCTGGTGTTGCCCTGGGAGGTCACGCGCGGCTGGGATCAGTCGTTGGATTACGAGGTGCTGGCACGCGAGGCCGCGCGGCGGCATCTCCCTGTAGCCTGGGTGATTCCTGACCCACAACGCCGGGCCCTGGCCCAGGCTGCGGGCTTCATCACCCTGAAGGACGAGGACCAGGCCCCCGCTTGGGCCGTTCCCCCTATGCCCGCCCGCCCGCCCCGCCCGCGCCGGGCCTGGTGGGCTGAGGATCCGCGTCCGCGGCAGCGCCCGATCCTGCGACCCTCCTTGTGGGCTATGGCGGGCGAACTGCTGTTGTTGTTGAGTTGCCTGGCTGCCCTGGGCGTGGTGTGGGCCCTCACGGTCCCTTCGGCCCGCATTACCTTGAGTCCACAACGCCTTACGGTGAGCGCGCGCGTGCCGGTCTCCCTGGCCGTGGATGCGTCGGTGACGCAGGTTGATCTGCAACGGCGGCTTGTGCCTACCCGGCGCATCGGCGTCGAGGCTACCGGCAGCGCCTCGGTCGCCACAAGCGGCCTCAGCTATGCCGATGCCGGTCGGGCAACGGGCGCGGTGTACCTGGTCAATCTGTTGGAACAAGAGGTCACGGTTCCGGCGGGGACGGTGGTGCGCGCGACGGCTACAAGCCAGCCGGTGCGCTTCCAGACCCTGCGCACCCTCACACTTCCCCCCCAGGGTGAGGCTCAGGTGGCGATTGAGGCTCTCGATCCCGGTCCGCTGGGCAATGTTGGGCCTTATCAGATTAATCAGATCGAAGGGCCCCTGGCCTATGCCCTGCACGTCTTCAACGAAACGGCCACGAAAGGTGGGACGCGCGAGCCGGTGCCGGTGGTGACGCGCGCCGACCGGGAACGGGCCTGGAATGCGGCAGTTCAGGTCGCTTTGGACCAGGCTTACCAGGATTTGCAGGCCTTGCTGGAACCCGGCGAATTCCTGCCCCGACAATCCCTGATGGTGCAGGCCGCGCCCGTGGTAGATTACAGTCATCTGGTGGATGAACGCACCGCCAGTTTGAGCCTGGATGTACGCTTGCTGGTCACCGGGCAGGCGGTGCAGGCCCGCGACGTGCAACAGGTGGCTTATCAGGCTCTGATTCAGCGCCTGCCCCCTGGCTATCATCTGACTGAGGTGGCGTTTGTCACCAGCGAGCTGGTGGAAGAGGACATTGGCAGCGGACCGCTGACGTTTTACGTGACCGCCTACGGCACCGGCCAGGCCGACATCGCCGCCGATCTGGTGTGGGAACTGGTCCAGCGGCGACCTGTAGCCGAAGCACGGGATTTGCTGGTGCGGCGTCTACCCCTGACAGCCGCCCCCGACATCACCCTCACGCCGTCCTGGTTCCCCACCTTGCCCTGGCTGCGTTCACGGGTTATCCTTCAGATCGAAGGGGGGCCGTAAATGGGGCGGTTGCTGGCGTTGGATTTGGGCAATCGCATCGGGGTGGCCTTGAGCGATCCGCGCGGCCTGTTGGCCCGCCCGCTGCTGGTTTTTAAGCGTGGGTCACGCCAGGAGGATTTCGCCCGCATCGCCCGGCTTGTAGCCGAGCATCAGATCGAAAAAGTGATTGTAGGCCTGCCGCTTAACATGGACGGCAGTGCCGGGGAACAGGCGGCCTGGGTGCGGGATTACAGCGCGGCGCTGGCGCAGGTTCTGCCTGTGCCGGTGGAATTGTGGGACGAACGCCTGACAACGGTTGAGGCGCAGGAGATTTTCCATATGCAGGGGAAGCGGGTGGATCGCTCGCGGATTGACGCGCTGGCCGCAGCGGTCATCCTCCAGAGTTACCTGGATGCCCATGCACCGGGTGTTTCTTCACCCCAGGCCCCTATCGAATCAACGGAGATGTAACGCACGATGAGATTGGATTTACTGCAGACGCTACATGTATCCCGGCGCCGCTGGCCAGGGCTGGCCTTGAGTCTGGCGCTGATCGGACTGACGCTGGGGTGTTCCCTGGAGTCGTTTTACCTGACCTGGTACCTGGAATCCCATGCACAGGCGCTGGAGACGCCCGCCGGTACGGATGACATGCCGATCGAGTTCACGGTGACGCCGGGGATGGGGGTGAGCGAGATCGCTGCGGCTTTGTATGCGCGTGGCCTCATCAACGATGCGGAGCTTTTCCGGCGCTATGTCCAATCGCGGGGCTGGGATGCTTCGCTGCAGGCCGGGACGTACAGCCTGCAGGCCACGATGACGATTCCGGAGATTGCCCTGATCCTGGCGGAAGGCAGGGTCGCCGAGCAGAAGGTCACCATTCCGGAGGGGCGCCGGCTGGAAGAGGTGGCCGCGCTGGTGGAGACGCAGGCCGGCATTCCCGCCGCGGAGTTTCTGGCCCTGGCGCAAAGCGGGTGGCGCGCTGCGGATTGGGCGACGCGCTACAGTTTTCTCGCCGACCTGCCCGCGGACGCTTCGCTGGAAGGGTACCTCTTCCCCGAAACTTACCGCCTGCCCCTGCAGGCTACCGCCGCCGACGTTGTGCAACGGATGCTGGAACAGTTCGAGGCGCGCGTGACGCCGGAGCTGCGCGCGGGCTTCCAGGCGCAGGGCCTGTCGCTCCACGAGGCCGTGACGCTGGCCTCTATCGTCGAGCGCGAGGCGGTGCTGGATGCCGAGCGTCCGTTGATCGCCAGCGTTTATTATAACCGCCTGCGCGCCGGCTGGACCCTTTCCGCCTGCCCTACCGTGCAATACGCCCTGGGTTACCGCGCCGATGAGGGGACCTGGTGGAAGCACACGCTGTATTACTCCGATCTGGAGGTTGACTCCCCGTACAACACCTACGTCCATGTGGGCCTGCCGCCTGGCCCGATTGCCTCACCGGGTCTGGCCAGCCTGCAGGCGGTAGCCAACCCCGTTACGACGGATTATTTCTTTTTCATGGTGGAGTGCGAGCACACGGATGGCAGTCACGTTTTCGCCCGCACGGAAGAGGAGCACATGGCGAATTTTGCACGCTGCGGGGGTGTAATCAATACACCTTGAGGAATATACCAAATTATCCCAAATCAAATTTGGGATATCTTGTTTAAACCCGGATGCGGCATTTGTAAGCCCCTACCGATGAGTCAACGCCAGAGGTTAGGACGGAGCAGCGGCGTTGTCTTTCATAAAGCATCAATAAGGCAGCCATAGCGTTGCCTTTGGGATTCAGATGGAGGTGGTATGCGTAGCCGGTATCGCTGGTTTGTGGTTGGGGTGTTTTTTGTTTTCATGCTCCTGCATCAGGCCGATAAGCTGCTGATTGGCCCGCTGACGACGTCCATCATGGAGGCGTTTCATCTCACGCGCACGCAGATGGGGGCCATTTCCACGGGGGCGCTGGTGGTCGGCGCGATTTGCTATCCGCTGTGGGGGTATCTATACGACCGCTATGCGCGCGCCAAACTGCTCGCCCTGGCCTCTTTCATCTGGGGGGCTACCACCTGGCTTTCGGCGCTTGCCCCGACTTACTCCACGTTTCTCATCACGCGCGCCTCAACGGGGATTGACGATTCGAGTTATCCAGGGCTGTATAGCCTGGTGTCGGATTACTTTGGCCCGCAACAGCGCGGACGGGTGATCGGTCTGTTACAGGTAGCTATGCCCATGGGTTATCTCCTGGGGATGCTGCTGGCCCTGATGCTGCGCGACACGCTGGGCTGGCGTGGGGTCTTTTACCTCACCGGCGGTATCGGCGTGTTGTTGGCGCTGGTCATTTACGTCGGGGTCCGCGAGACGCCTCGCGGCAGTAGCGAGCCGGAGCTGGACGGACTGGGCGCGGAGTTGATGCATTACCGCTTTGAATGGAGCACGGCCCGCGGCCTGTTCGCCAAACCCACCCTGCGGCTCCTGTTCATCCAGGGGTTCCTGGGGGTTTTCCCGTGGAACGTCATCACCTATTGGACCTTCAACTATCTGGAGACCGAACGGGGATATGACGAGGGGCGCATGATGGTGACGATGGTGGCCGCGGTGCTGGCGATGGCGCTGGGCAATCCTACGGCGGGCTGGCTGGGCGATCTGGCCTTTAAGCGCACGCCTCGCGGACGGGTGTTGGTCGCTACAACGGGGATTCTGCTGGGGGCGATTTTCCTGGCGCTGGCGCTGAACGTCCCGGTGGAGCAAACCACGCTATTCGGGGTTCTGCTGACCCTGACGGCGTTCTTTATGCCCTTCGCTGCCTCTAACGTTGTGGCTACAGTTTACGACGTCACGCTGCCGGAGGTGCGCAGCACGGCGCTTTCGGTCCAGTATTTCATCGAATCCGCCGGTGCGGCCCTGGCCCCCCTGTTGGCCGGCATCATCGCCGACCAGACCTCGCTGAAAACGGCTTTTCTGCTCATTTGCATCAGTGCCTGGCTGATTTGCGCCGGATTTTTCGCCCTGATCGCCTTCCGCGTTCCGCAGGATGTGGCGGTTTTGCGTTCGCAGTTGCGCGAGCGCGCCGCTCAGGTGCGCCAATAAGGAGGAGCCTTATCACCAGAGTGGGGAAGGACTTTTGTCCTTCCCCACTCTGACGTTTCAGGGCTGAAGGCTGGTCACAAAGGTCCGCTTTTGCCCCTGGATCTGCATGATGACCACATTCTTAACTGGATCGTTCCCCTGGGTATAGCTGATGGTGCCGGTGACGCCGACATAACCGGACGTGTTCTGTAAGCCGTGGACGATAGCCTCCGGAGTCACGGCATTCTGAGCGCGGATGGCCGCAACCACCAGCATGAGCGCGTCATAACTCAGCGCTGCGGCCGGGATAGGTGTTTCACCATAAGCTTCCTGGTAGGCTTTCACAAACGCCTGCGAAGTCGGTGTATCCAGATCCACAAACCAGTGAGTGGAATAGAAGGCGCCTTCTAAAGCGGGCAAGGAAGGGTCAACTGCGTCCCAGGTGTCGCCGCCGACCAGGACAGCAGTGATCCCTGCCTCGCGGATCTGCGTGGCCTGCACCTGGACCTTATCCGGATAATCCGGCAGAAACAGGACTTGCAGATTACGTGACGTGAAAGCATCCAGATAAGGTTTAAAATCGGTCACGTTGCTGACGTAGGTCTGCTCAACCAGCACGCGCCCCCCGGCAGATTCGAAGTAATCCCGGAAACTGCTGGCCAGAGCAACGTTGTAAGCATCGGCGACATCATAGAGCATACCAGCGTAATTGTATCCGCGAAGCGTGCGCAGGTAGCGCGCCAACGCCCGCCCCTGCAACTCATCCGAGAAGCACACGCGGAACACATACTGGCGCTGCGTGGTGACTGCCGGGTTGGTGCTGGTGGGAGTGAGGAGCGGCACGTGGGCATTTTCGGCAATCTGCGCGGCAGCCAGGGCCTGGGCACTGTAAAGAGGACCGATGATGGCCACTACATTCTCCTGGTTGATGAGGCGGGTCGCAGCCGCCGCGGCTCCCTGAGGCGTTCCCCCGTCATCCAGAATGACCAGCGTGAGGCGATAGCGCTGGCCGTTAACCTCCACGCCTCCCGCAGCGTTAATTTGTTGCACGGCCAGATTCAGCGCGTTGTTCATCCATTTGCCATCAGCAGAATAGGCGGGTTCGGTCAGCATACTGATGACTCCGATGCGCAGCTCGTCCGCCTGGGCCAGAGTGGAAGGGCCACACCCGGCCAGAAGGCTCAACACCATCACAACCAGCAGCACCCATCGAGTTTTCATGGTTCACCCCCTTAAAGTTGTAAACGACCTTTTGTCATCTGCTTGAAAGCGTAAAACACCGACCAGATTGTTCACCTATACCTCATTTTATACCATGATTATCCATAACGGCTCACCTTGATTTTTCCCGATTTACCCTCGTCCAACCCGCGAAGCGGTTCACGAAGCTTACCTGCAAGGCAAGGATGCGGTTGTTGCGTTGTTCGAACGGGCGATCAGCCAACTTGCCGTCAGTGTGATCAAGCAGCCATGAACAACAGCAAACCACTCCGTGCAGTCTACGCGAGGCAGCGAAAAAAGGCGCGGTGCGTTGGACGAAATTATGAAGGTTAAAAATTGAATTGGGTAACGGCTGGATAGCCGAATGGGAGTGGGGAGAGCAAGCCCGGCGATGATGCGGTGATGGCAATCACCTCGTTGGGCCTGCGGCCAACGGTCGGCGCAGGCACCCTGGAGCCGATTTTAATCGGCGCAATTGGTCTGTGCGACCAGGCTGGTGTCGGCGATTGAAATCGCCGCCTGGGCCTGCGGCCAACGGTCGGCATAAATTTTAGCGAACAGACAGTCAGAACCCTGCAAAATCGGGACATCGGAGTTGTGCCAGGCGCCCGGCGCACCCAGGCCGGGGACCCAATAAAAAAGCCCCCGCGGGGTAACGCGGGGGCTTGTGCTTGCGGAGGGTTTAGTAGTCCATCCCGCCGCCCATGCCGGGGTTAGCCGCGGCGGGCTTTTCTTCCGGGATGTCGGTGATGAGCGCCTCGGTGCTGAGCACCATCGCGGCCACGGAGGCGGCGTTGAGCAGCGCGCCCTTGGTCACTTTGGCCGGGTCAATGATGCCCGCCTTGAGCATGTTGACGTACTCGTCCGTCATCACATTGTAGCCGATGTGCTTGTCGCCGGTTTCGGCGTGCTTGCGGCGCACCTCGGAGAGGATCACCGCTCCATCCGGGCCGGCGTTTTCAGCCAGGCGGCGGATGGGCATCTCCAGGGCCTTGCGCAGGATGGTGACACCAGTCTGCTCGTCGGGATAATCCATCTTGAGATTGTCCAGGGCGGACATGGCGTTGATGAGGGCCACACCACCACCAGGCACGATGCCTTCCTCGACCGCGGCGCGGGTCGCGCTCAGAGCGTCCTCGACGCGATGCTTCTTTTCCTTCAGCTCGGTTTCGGTCGCCGCGCCAACGCGGATGATGGCGACACCACCGGCCAGCTTGGCCAGACGCTCCTGCAGCTTTTCCTTGTCGTAATCGGAGGTGGCGTGCTCGATTTCGATCTTGATCTGCTCGATGCGGCCCTTGATGGCCTCTTCCTTACCGCGACCACCGACGATCGTGGTTTCGTCCTTGGTCGAGCTCACGCGATCCGCGCGACCCAGATCTTCCAGAGTGGCGTTTTCGAGCTTGCGACCCTCTTCCTCCGTGATCACGCGCCCGCCGGTCAGGATGGCGATATCCTGCAGCATGGCCTTGCGGCGATCACCAAAGCCCGGAGCTTTGACCGCGAGACAGTTGAGCAGGCCGCGCAGCTTGTTGACGACCAGGGTCGCCAGCGCTTCACCGTCCACATCCTCGGCGATCACGACGAGGTTGCGCGCGCCGCGCTGCACCAGTTTCTCCAGAATCGGCACCAGGTCCTGCGCCGCGGAGATCTTCTTATCGTAAATCAGAATGTAGGGGTCTTCGATGGTAGCCGTCATGGTTTCGGGGCTGGTGATGAAGTAAGGGCTGATGTAACCCCGATCGAACTGCATACCCTCGACGTACTCGGTCTCGAAGGCCAGGCCCTTGCTCTCTTCCACGGTGATGACGCCGTCTTTACCGACCTTTTCCATAACCTCGGCAATCAGCTCACCGATTTCGCGGTCCTGTGCGGAAATGGCAGCGACATTGGCGATGTCCTCGCGCGTGGCAACCTCAACCGCGGCCTCGGAGATGGCCTGCGCGACTTTCTCCGCAGCGGTCAGGATCCCCTTCTTCAGCAGCATGGGATTGGCGCCCGCTGCGACGTTCTTCATACCTTCCTCGATGAGGACGTGAGCCAGCAGGGTGGCTGTGGTCGTCCCGTCACCGGCGATGTCATTGGTCTTGGTCGCCGCTTCCTTCAGGAGCTGCGCGCCCATGTTCTCAAAGGGGTCCTTGAGTTCAATTTCTTTGGCCACGGTTACGCCATCGTGCGTGATGGTGGGAGCGCCCCATTTCTTATCAATGGCGACATTGCGCCCCTTGGGGCCCAGCGTGGTCACGACGGCTTCCGCCAGAACATCCATACCGCGCTTGAGCGCGCTGCGTGCTTCAGTACCGAGTAAAATCTGCTTTGCCATAGGTTCCTTTCCTCCTCAAAAAGTTTACTTGCTATCAGGCTTCAATGACGCCCAGGATTTCGTTTTCGCGCATGACGAGAAGCTCTTTCCCGTCGCGGGTCTTAAAAGTGGTTCCAGCATATTTGGCGTAGATGACGATATCCCCCTCTTTGACATCGAGCGGGATACGGCGCCCCTGTTCATCGCGCGCGCCCGGACCTACAGCGATCACTTTACCCTGCTGGGGCTTTTCCTTGGCCGTGTCGGGCAGCACCAGCAAGCCACCGGCAATGGTGGTTTCGCCTTCTTCAATCGGTTCGATCACAACGCGGTCGTTCAGAGGCCGAATTTTAATGCTCATCTTCCCTCCTCCTGCTATGTCTGGAATATAATGCTTTAGCACTCAGTAGTTTTGAGTGCTAACTGCGCATCATATTAGCATAATTCCCGGCACTTGTCAAGCACTCTAAGCCTTCGAGTGCTAAAATTCTAAGGGATTTCTAAGGTTTGGGGTCAGATGTTAAGCCTGGGCCAGGTGTTGGCGCAAGCTGCTGATAAGGGCCTCCAGGTCCAGCGTTGCGGCATTATGCCAGGTGATGCTGGGATCGCTGGGGCGGAACCAGGCATATTGGCGGCGGATGAAGTCATGCGTTTCCAGTTTGATGCGCGCCACGACTTCTTCCAGGGTAGCGTGACCTTCAAGGTAGGGGCGAAATTGACGGTAGCCCAGGCCGGCCATAGCCGGAAGGTCCCAGCCGTAGCCCCGCTCCAGCAGGTTGCGGACTTCAACCTCCAATCCGGCCTCCATCATGGCTTCGACGCGGGCATCGGCGCGAGCGTAGAGAGCGGGGCGTTCCAGCGTCAGCCCAAGCTGGAAGGCACGGTAAGGGGGCCGCGCTGCCTGGCGCAACGCGGAAAAGGGTTGTCCGGTCGTCAGACACACTTCCAGCGCACGCACCACACGCCGCGGATTGCGCGCATCCACAAATGTTGCTGCTTCCGGGTCCAGGGCCAGGAGCTGGTTCCAGAGTTCGGCCAGAGGCCGGGCCTCCAGGGCGGCGCGCAGGTCTGGATTGGGGGGCACTTCCGGCACCTGCCAGCCCTGCAGCAGGGCGCGGATGTACTGCCCGGTCCCGCCGACCAGAAGCGGAAGCCGCTGGCGGGCCGCGATGTCGGCGATGGCCGCGCGGGCCAGCTCCAGATACTGGGCCAGGCTTACCGTCTCATCCGGGTCGGCGACGTCAATCAGGTGATGGACGGCGGCGACGCGCTCCTGGGGGGTGGGTTTGGCCGTGCCAATATCCATGTAGCGGTAGAGCTGCCGTGAATCCGCGGAAACAATCTCGCCGCCAAAAGCCTGGGCCAGGGCGATGCCCAGCGCGGTTTTGCCTACCGCTGTTGGTCCGACAATAACGATGAGGGGGATAGGGTCCACCCGTCACTCTCCAGATCAGGATACACACTCACGCGGAGCAGATGCCCCTGCGCGTCGAGTTCGATGGCGACAAAGCCCAGATGCCAGAGTGGATCAGCCCAGGGGGATTGCTCGGCCAGGTAGCTCCGGGCAACCGCTTCCATCCGGGTGCGTTTGCGCGGCGTGATAGATTCCTCCGGCGTACCATGGCGTTGACCGCGGCGCGTGCGCACCTCGAAGAAGCTCAGCTCCTCGCCGCGCCGGGCGACCAGGTCTACCTCGCCTGCGGGACAACGCCAGTTGCGGGTGATCAGCGTATAGCCGCAGCGTTCCAACGCTGCAGCAGCGAGCTGTTCTCCCCAACGTCCCAGTTTTACCCGTGTCTGACTCATGCGGCTATGGTAACGGAAAATACCGAAGTGTCAACAGCTTGTTGGCCGCGGGGGGATGGCTTCAGTGCCCATCCGCATGATTGGCATCCGAGACGAATGTGGTCCCAGGCCGTCCTGGGTGCATGGACACGGGTGCGCGGATGTCACGTCCGCAAATATTGTGTTAAATTCGGGGTTCGGGAGCAACGCGCTTGACAGCATGGGGTTACCTTCTACAATTGGAGAACTTTAGTTGCATGAAGAGGACTTTTTAAGTCTTTGAGAGTATTTTTTTGATTCCAGAAAGGAGACATAGTATGGATTTGTTTGAAAAGTGTAAGGGCGGGTTCGCCGCCGCACACGAAGCACGTGAAGCAGGCCTTTACCCCTATTTCATCCCCCTCACCAACAACGAAGGTACGGAATCGGTTATCGGCGATCGGCGCCTGATCATGATCGGGTCTAATAACTATCTGGGCCTGACCATGCACCCCAAAGTGCGTGAGGCCGCCATCAAGGCCATCCAGACATATGGGACGAGTTGCACGGGTTCCCGCTTCCTCAACGGTACGCTGGAGCTCCATCTGGAGCTGGAGCGGCGGCTGGCGCGCTGGGTCGGCAAAGAGGCCGCGCTGGTCTTCAGCACCGGTTATCAGGTGAACGTGGGCACCATCTCGGCGCTGGTGGGGCGCGGCGATTACGTCATTACCGATAAAGAGGATCACGCCAGCATTGTGGATGGCTGCAAGCTCTCTTATGGGGAAATGAAACGCTTTGCCCACAATGACCTGGAGGGCCTCAAGCGCGTCCTGGAATCCCTGCCCGATAAGGGTGGGCGCCTGGTTGTGGTGGATGGCGTGTTCAGCATGGGCGGGGATATTGCTCCTCTGCCGGAGCTGGTGGAAATCTGCAAGCAGTATGGCGCGCGCCTGATGGTGGATGATGCGCACTCCATCGGTGTCCTGGGTGGCGGACGCGGGACTGCGGCTCACTTCGGCATTAACGAAGGCGTGGACCTCATCATGGGCACTTTCAGCAAATCCTTCGCCTCGTTGGGCGGCTTTATCGCCGGCGATAAGGACGTGATTGACTTCATCCAGCACACGGCACGCTCCCTCATCTTCAGCGCCAGCATCCCGCCGGCCAACGCTGCGGCGGCCCTCGCGGCACTGGACATCATGGAAAACGAACCGGAGCGCGTGCAGCGCCTGCAACAGATTGGCGATTTCATGCGTCGGCGTTATCGCGAGCTGGGCTTCGACATTGGCAACAGCCAGACCCCCATCATTCCCATCATCATCCGTGACGATTGGAAAACGCTGATGCTGTGGAAGCGCCTGTTTGAGGAAG
>DAOTZR010000117.1:0-18518 GCA_034434315.1 Anaerolineae bacterium | reverse complement strand
CGCTGGCCTGCACGGCCCTCACGACACCAGTTACGCCTTCGGAAACGACTTCGACTTCGCCAGAGCTGCAAAAGCTGGTGCAGGAAGAGGTGGCCCGACAACTGGCTACTCGGATGCCCGTCACATACGGCTCGGCGCTCCTCGATGGCGACCTGCAGACAACCCTGATTCAACTTTATGCACGGGTCAATCCCGCCGTGGTGTATATCATCACGGATGTCGGCAGCGGCAGCGGTTTTGTTTACGATACCGAAGGCCACATTGTGACCAACAATCACGTTGTGGCGAATAGCAGTCAGTACGAAGTGGTTTTTTCCGACGGAACGCGCCAGGCCGGCACGCTGGTGGGCGCGGACGCGGATAGCGACCTGGCCGTGCTGAAGGTAGACCAGCTTCCCGCCGGGGTCACGCCCTTGCCTTTGGCCGAGCAGGATGTACAGGTCGGCCAGTTTGTGGTCGCTATCGGCAATCCTTTTGGGGAGCAGGGTTCGATGACCTTCGGCATCGTTAGTGGCCTGGGACGGAGCCTGCCCTCGCAGCGCACGGCGCTGGGAGGCAGCACGTACGTGCTGCCCATGGTGATCCAGACGGATGCCCCCATCAATCCTGGTAATTCGGGCGGACCGTTGGTCAACCTGGCCGGAGAGGTTGTGGGCATCAACGCCGCGATTGCCACCCTCACCGGCACCGGATCGGGCGTGGGCTATTCTATCCCTGCCCTGGCGGTCAAGCGGATTGTCCCGGCGCTCATCCAGGAGGGGAAGTACACTTATCCTTACATGGGCGTGTTGTTTGACGGCGATCTTTCGCTGGAAGACATGCAGACTTACGGTCTGACGCAGACTGCCGGGGCTTACGTGCTTTCGGTGACCGCCGGCAGCCCGGCGGAGAAAGCCGGCTTGCGGGGCACCGATCCAGTGACCCGACGCGGCGGCGATTTGGTAATTGCTCTGGATGATGTGCAGGTGCGCAATTTTGGTGATCTCAACGCCTATCTGGTTTTCCATTGTAGTGTTGGGCAAACTGTTCAGGTCACTGTCATCCGCGACGGCAAGACGGTCACGTTGCCCTTGAAGCTGGGAGCGCGGCCTTAACACGAGCTGGAAAGCGCGGAAGCGGGAAATTTCTTGCATGGGAGGAGTGGCATGGGGACGAAAATCATGGCGGTGGTGCTCATTGTAGCCGGTGTGGTTGGACTGGTCTGGGGGACGGTTACCCTGGTGCGTGGGGCCGTAGCCGCCCGACAGGCAGCGGCGTTGTTGTCGCAGATGGGCGGCGGTGGGCGCTTCCAGGGGAATGGCGGCATGCTGCCGGGTGATGGGTTGAATGTCCGCTCGGCCCTGGGCGGCGGTACTACAACAACGATCGGCGGCCTGATGGGGATGGTGGGCCTGCTGCTGGTCGGCGTGGGGATGGTGCTGTGGCGCCTGGCGGCTTGGGCGCCGGTCGCGGTGCAAGAAAAGGAGGTCCGCTTATGAGGAAGCGTGGCGGGATTGCCCTGGCTGTTGTCGGGCTGGGGGTAAGCCTGCTCCTGGCCTTGAGCGCCTGTGCACCTGCCGCTTCGAACCCTGCTTCGACCGGTTACACCCTGGCGCAGGTGACCCGTGGCACGCTGACGGTGGGCGTCAATGCTGCGGGCAGCCTGACCGCGGAACGCCTGGCTGTCTTGACCTGGAAGACTTCTGGAACGGTGGACCAGGTCCTGGTGCAGCCTGGGCAACAGGTGGAAGCCAACGCCGAGTTGATGACCCTGATCGAAGAGAGCTGGGAGCGCAGCGTCAAACAGGCCATGGCTGAGCTGGAGAATGCCCA
Source organism: Anaerolineae bacterium (assembly GCA_034434315.1). Lineage (GTDB taxonomy): Bacteria > Chloroflexota > Anaerolineae > B4-G1 > SLSP01 > DAOTZR01. Next base: position 16,706 of record DAOTZR010000117.1, on the reverse strand, counting down.
AAAAGCCCTGGATACCCTGTTGGCGGGACCCGATCCCCAGGCTGTAGCCCAGGCGCGCCTGGCCTATGTCCAGGCCAAACAGGCGGTCCCGACGGCGGCTACACGCCTGCGCAACACGTTGTATTACGCGGGCCGGGTGTTGCTCGATGCTTATGTGGATGCCTGGCGCGCTTACGTGGATGCCCAGGAAGCGGGCACGCTCACCGATGACCTGGTCCAGACGTATGCTGAGGCTAAGGCCGCCTGGGAGGCAGCGACGTTGGAAGGGGCTAATGCCGATGCCATCGCCCTGGCCAAAGCGCAGTTAGATGTGGCGCTGGCTTCTTTCGATAAGGCGAAAGCCAGTCTGGACACCACCCTGGCCGGCCCAACCCGAGCGGAGATTCTCAGCGCTCAGGCGCGGGTTGAAACCGCTCAGGCGACGGTGGATCAGGTTCGCCTGGTCGCGCCTTTCCAGGGGACTGTTATCGCGGTCTATCTGGCTCCGGGGGATGCCGTGTCTCCCAACACCCAGGCCCTGGTCCTGGCGGATCTGAATGCTTTCTCCATCACGGTTGACGTTTCGGAGGTGGATGTGGCCGGCATTCAACCCGGCCAGAAAGCCGAGGTGAGCTTCGACGCGCTGCCGGATGAGACCTTTAGCGGAACGGTGACGCAGGTGGGTTTCGTGGGCACCAATCAACAGGGGGTCGTGTACTACCCCGTGACCGTGGCGCTGGATAAGGCCGATGCGCGCTTCCGCCCCGGCATGACCGCGGCGGTTCGCATCATCACCCAGCAAAAAGAGGACGTCCTGCTGGTTCCCAACCGTGCGCTCAAGCTCAGTAATGGGACGCCTTACGTTATGGTGTCCTTCGGCGAGCAGGTGCTTCAGGTGTCGGTCACGACTGGCTTGAGCAATGAGAGCTATACTGAGATCGTCGGTGGAGATCTGAAAGAAGGGGATGAGCTTATCATCATCACTGGAAGTACAACGACCCTGCCCGGTGGCGGCGCGGCGGTTCCAGGGATGGGGATGGGAGGTTTGTTCGGAGGACGGCCTTAGGCTGGAGGCTCATATGCTTGAACTCCAGGACATTGTCAAAGTGTATCGGCTGGGTAAAGTGAGCGTACCGGCTTTGCGCGGGGTCTCTTTTCGCGTTGAGCGGGGCGAGATTGTGGCGATCATGGGGCCTTCGGGATCGGGAAAGAGTACGCTGCTGAACATCCTGGGGTGTCTGGACCTGCCAACCAGCGGAACATATCGGTTGGACGAGGTGGATGTGGCGTGCCTTTCGGGCAATGCGTTGGCTGCTATCAGAAACCGCAAGATCGGCTTTGTGTTTCAACAGTTCAACCTGTTGGGGCGGGCGACTGCTTTGCGCAACGTGGAATTGCCTCTGCTGTACGCCGGGGTGGAACGGGGACGGCGCCAACGCGCGTTAGCGGCACTCGAGGCGGTGGGTCTGGCGGAGCGTGTGCATCACCGGCCTTTGGAAATGTCTGGCGGTGAGCAACAGCGGGTGGCGATTGCCCGCGCCATTGTGAATGACCCGCCCATCATCCTGGCCGACGAGCCAACCGGGAATCTGGATACGCAAACGGGTCGCGATATTATGGAACTTCTGCTCAGGCTCAATCGTGAACGCGGCCTTACCCTGATTCTGGTGACCCACGATCCCGGCATTGGTGCCCTGGCGCAACGCATCCTGCGCCTGCGCGATGGGCTGTTGGAGGAGGGGTGAGATGAAATTCCATCATCTGGTATGGGAGGCTTTGACCAACTTCGCCGCCAACAAACTGCGCTCGATTCTAACTGTGCTGGGCATCGTCATCGGCGTCGCCGCTGTGATTGCTATGCTTTCAATCGGCCAGGGAGCACAACAGGGCGTGACCAATCAGATTCAGGGGATGGGGGCCAATCTGATTTATGTCCGTCCTGGCGGTCAGCGCGGCCTGGGCCAGGTCGGCGTAAACACGCTCACCGCCCAGGACGCTGAGGCTATCGCCGCTCTCCCCGATGTGTTGGCCGTGGCTCCTGAGGTGAGTGGCCAGGCGCGGATTACGTTCCTGGGCCAGACGCTGCAAACGCGGGTGTTGGGGGTGACGCCGGACTATCTGGGCACACTGAACTACGCCCTGGCCGATGGGGAGTTTATCACGCAGCAACATCTCACCGCGCGTTCAACTGTGGTTGTGCTGGGCAGTGCCGTCGCCGAAGCGCTGTTCGGGAGCCCGGTCGGCGCCGTCGGCCAGACCGTGCGCATCCAGAATCAGCCCTTCCGGGTTGTGGGCGTGCTGGAAAGCAAGGGCGGGACGGGCTTTTTCAGCCAGGACGAGCTGGTTATGATTCCGCTTACCACTGCCCAGACGCGCGTGACGGGGCTCACGCGCTATCGCGGGGCCAATGTGGTCAGTACCATCACCGTACAGGCCAGCAGTGCCCAGACGACTTCCGCTGTGAAGGAGGCCATCACTCAGCTTTTGCGCGAGCGCCATCTCACCCCGGAAGGGGAGGAGGATTTTAGCGTGACCAGTCAGCAGGATGTGCTGAGCGCGGTTTCGCAGGTGACGAATATCCTTTCCATTTTCCTGGGCAGCATCGCCGGCGTTTCGTTGATTGTCGGTGGCATCGGGATCATGAATATCATGCTGGTCTCGGTAGTTGAACGGACCCGCGAGATCGGCCTGCGGAAGGCGCTGGGGGCGCGGCGGCTGGACATTCTGCTCCAGTTCTGGCTGGAGTCCATTCTGTTGAGCCTGCTGGGAGGCGCATTGGGCATTCTGGCAGGATGGGGGATTGCGCAACTGGTTGGGCGCGTCCAACTTGGCGGCTCAACCATCACGCCTGTGGTAACGGGACAGGTGATCTTGCTGGCTACGTTGTTTTCGATGTTGGTAGGGGTGTTCTTTGGGGTCTATCCCGCCGCGCGCGCTGCTGCGTTGTTGCCGGCGGAAGCGCTGCGTTACGAATAACGGCGCGCTGCGTCAATGCCTCGCGGCGATTGGAGCTTCCAATCGCCGCGAGGAGGTGAGCAACCGTGAGCCTAGTCCGCCTTATACCCCAGACTGCTGAGGTAAGCCCGTTCTTTTTCCTCGTGCACTTTAGCCAGATGGGCCTTAATCTTTTCCCACTCCGCTCCGGCCAGGGGGTAGAAGAAGAGGGAGATGAAGGACAGGAACATGAGCACGCCGGTCGGGCCGGCCCAGCCTACCAGGACCCCCGTGCCGGCCTGATAGGTCTGTTCGGCTGCCGGCAGGTTCTGGTTGTAGCCGTAAGCGCGCATGATGGCCAGCAAAGCCCAGGCTCCCAGGCTGATGGCCGGCTTGGTGATGAAGCTGTTGATGCCCGCGTACATCCCCTCGCGGCGCAGACCGGTGACGTGCTCGTCCCAGTCTACGACATCGCCGTTCATCAGCGGAATCAGGTACATGCCGCCGGAGAAGCCAATCCCCAGCAGGAAGAACCCCACAAAGGCCACCGGGACGCTGCGTCCAAAGAAGACTAGCAGGCCGCAGCCCAGGCTGAACAGCAGCGTGAAGATCTGGGTGCAGCGCTTGACGCCCAGGCGATCGCGCAGGCTGATCCAGGCTACGACGCCCGCTACGATGCCGATGGCCAGGGCCGGCAAGAGGACGTTGCGCGGCATGTTGACAACATCAAAGTAGTACCAGATGCCCGTCATCAGGGCGGTTTGCGCGAACATGATGGAGAAGCTCAGCACTTCAAAGATCACGAAACTGCGGTTGCGGAAGCATTCCACGAAGGATTTGATGAACTCGAATTGCTCTTCCTGTTGGGCGAATTTCTTCTCCTGGAAGAAGAAGGTGCTGAAGAAGATAATCAGCCCCATGAGCACGCCCAGGCCAATCATGACCCAACGGAAGCGTTCGATGCCCGCCAGGTCACCGACTTCGGGTTTGATGGTGGCCTCGATGGCAAAGGGCACGACCAGGGTGAAGACCATGAAGATGATCTTCCAGACGTAGATGGTGCTGCGTGCCTTGTTGGACACGGCCACTTCGTAAGGCATGACCCAGAAGCTCGTGGCAATCGCCGTGTAGAGGATGTCGTACACGAACAGCGCCAGCAGCAGTTGCAGGAACAGCAGGGTCTGATTGCCATCGGTGCCCGGAATCACGATCCAAAAGAAGATAAAGCCCAGGACGAAAATAGGAGCGCCGTAGCGGATGTAGGGGATACGGCGGCCCAGGGCGCTTTTGGTCCGGTCGCTGATGTAGCCGAAGATGGGGTCGTTGACCGCATTCCAGATGCCAAAGAGCAGCCAGACGATCCCGGCCAGCCGGGACTCCAGGCCGCGCAGGTTGACGAAGTAGTAGGTCAAAGCACCCGTCGCGGCCAGGGATTGCAGAATGGCCGTCGCGGCATCCCCTGCCGAGATGGCGATTCTGCTCTTCATGGGTATGTGTTCTTCTTGCAAAGCGCGTATCTCTTCAGCCATATGAGTCCCTCCAGGAGTTCATAATTTCGAGCCAGAGGCTCGGACACAACAGGTGGCACCTGGGTTGGTTCAGGCCCAGACCTTATCGGCCAGCGCTTCCAGTTCCGCGCACTCGTCTTCGGTCAGGGACCAGCCCAGGGCGCCGGCATTGGAGGCGGCGTGACGGGCGTTTTTGGCGCCAGGGATAGGCACCGTCCCTTTAGCGATAAGCCAGTTCAGGGCTACCTGGGCCGGGGTTTTATCACCATGGGCTGCGCCTATCGTGCTCATGCGCTGGAGCAGGGGAGCGAGCCGGGCGAGAACCTCGCGTCGATACAGGCGCCCGCGCGTTCCCGGCGGGGGATTTTGCGCGTTGTAGCGTCCGGTCAAAACGCCCATAGCCAGAGGGCTGTAGGCAATCAGAGTCACGCCCAGGTCGCGGCAGGCCTGGAGCACCCCGTTGGTTTCCGGATCGCGTTCGAGGAGGTTGTACTTGACTTGATTGGAGGCCAGGGGGACGCCGCGCCGTTCCAGAACGCGGTACATCTGCTCCATTTGCTCCCGTGAATAGTTAGAGACGCCGACCGCACGCACCAGGCCCATCTCCACGGCGTCGGCCAGGGCGTTTCCCAGGGCCTCGATTGAAAGTAGCGGGGTGTACCAGTGAATTTGATACAGGTCCAGACGCGGTAGGCCTAACCGACGCAGGCTCCCCTGCAAGGCGCGGTTGAGGCTTTTGGCGCTCAAACGGTAGGGAAAGGGAAAGAATTTGCTGGCGACCAGAACAGGGCGGCCACTTTCGCGGATAAACTGGCCCAGGAAACGCTCGGAACGCCCGAATCCGTACACCTCGGCGGTATCGAAGAAGGTGATGTTGTTTTGGATGCTAGCCTCAAAGGCCGCGCGGAGTTCGGGTTCGGCATAGCCTTTGCCATAACCCCACACCAGGGTATCGCCCCATTGCCAGGTGCCCACGCCTAAGGGCGGGAGCAGGATATCTGTTTGACCCAAACGTAACAGGGTATGCATGGCGCCTCCGGTGATTATGTGAACGGTCACATCATGATTATACTGCTTTTTTCCGCAAATTCAACTGTCTTTGAGGAGTTCGATCCGACCTTTGCAAAAGGACCCGGGCTGACAGCCTTCAGCTTTGTTCCCGATCCACACCGCAACGCCTCGCCCCCGGTTCCGGGGGAGTTCCAGGGGCGAGGTGACTGGATGAAGGCTCATCCGGACAGCGGGTGATACTGGCCCGGAGGCTATATCTCCAGGGACGTAATGGCGTTGCGCAGCACCTCGGCGCTGATGCGCAAGGCGGTGCGCTCGGCATCACTCAGCGTGAGGGGCAGGGTATCCACTACCCCTTCGCCCGTGACCAGATGGGGCAGGGATAGGGTTACATCCTCCACGCCTTCCACCTCCGGCATGGGCGAACAGACTGTGAGGATGGCCTGATGATTGTGAATCAGCACATCCACGATGCGCGTGAGGGCCGCGCCGATGCCGTAGCAGGTCGCGCCCTTGCCTTCGATGATGGTGTAAGCGGCGTGGCGGACCTGGTGGTCAATGCGCTGGCGCAGGGTCTCATTCCAGGGGATGCGGCGCCGCTGGACGAATTCCTGCAGCGCCAGGCCGCTCACATCCGCCAGGGACCAGGTCAGCACCTCGGAATCCCCATGTTCGCCAATGACGTAGCCATGCACGTGTTGGGGATCCACGCCGAGGTGTTGGCCCAACAAGGCGCGGAAGCGGGCCGTATCCAGGGTGGTGCCCGACCCGAAAACCCGGCCTGCTGGCAAGCCGTGGCGTTCGGCGATACGCGCGGCCAGATGGGTCATCACGTCCACCGGATTGCTCACCACGACAATGCGGGCTTCGGGCGCGTAGGAGAGCACATCCTCCATCACGCTGCGCATGATAGCGGCGTTGCGTTCCAGAAGTTGCAGGCGCGTCTCCCCTGGTTTTTGCGCCGTTCCGGCGGTAATGATGACTACGTGACTCCGGGCCAGAGCGCTGGCATCTCCGGCATAGACATCTACCGGGTGCACGAAGGGCACTGCATGGAGGATATCGTCAGCTTCGGCCTGGGCGCGTTTAAAATTCACGTCGGTCAAGACGATTTCGCTCCCCAGGCCGCGCAGCACCAGAGCATAAGCCGTTGCGGCTCCAACAAAACCACTTCCCACGATACCGATTTTCATCAGAAACCTCCGTTAACGCTAAAAGCCTGGATTATGAACGAAAAAGTTGGTGCAGGGCGGTTTCCAGGTCCGGGTAGCGGAAGGTGAAGCCCAGCTCCAGCAGGCGTCTGGGAATGACCTGCTGACCTTCCAGAATGAGCGAGGCCAGCTCCCCCAGGACCAGCCGCAGGGCCAGGGCCGGGGTCGGGAAACCGTAAGGGCGCTTCAGCGTGCGGGCCAGAATCCGCCCAAATTCGGCGTTGCGCACAATCCCTGGGGCTACCAGGTTGAACGGTCCCTGCGCGTCGGGATGCTCAATCAGGAAGCGGATAGCGGCTACTTCATCGTGGATGTGGATCCACGGCACCCACTGCCTGCCGTTACCGATCGGCCCGCCCAAAAAGAGCCGGAAGGGGAGCGCCATCAAGGGTAAACTGCCCCCATCCCGGCTCAGCACCAGGCCGGTGCGGATGATAATGCGCCGCACGCCGCGGCTTTCAACCGGCGCCGTCGAAGGTTCCCAGGCTTCGGCGGCGAGGCGCGCCAGGAAATCGGTGCCGGGAGGGGCGCTTTCATCCACGGCCTGTTCGACCTGGCGCCCGTAATACCCCACGCCCGAAGCCTGCACCAATACGCGCGGCGGTTGATCCAGGCTCATAATGGCCTGGGTCAGACTTTGCCCCACTTTCTGGCGGCTTTGGAGCAACAAGGCTTTACGTCGGCGCGTCCAGAGGCCCCCGGCCACACTGGCCCCGGCCAGGTTGACGACCGCATCGGCGCCCTCAAGGGCCTGGCGCCACGCCTCCGGATGATGGGCATCCCATAGCACGCCCCGTGCTCCTGAAGGCAGGCGTTCCGGTGCTGGATTGCGGCTTAAAATCAACACCTCATCGCCCGCGGCAAGCGCAGCACGCGCCAGCGCTGTGCCAATCAATCCCGTCCCGCCACTGATGACCAGTCTCATCGCCCTGCCCTCCTATGGATTGAGGAAATGCTGCCTTATTGTAGAGAATTCCGGGGTGCCTGTCAATGGGGAATTGGCCTGGAAAATGCGCAGAATTATTGCGGGTTTTCTTATGAACGTTAAAAATTTAATCGGGTAACGGCTGGGTAACCAAATGGGCGTGGAGAGCAAGCCCGGCGATGATGCGGTGATTGCAATCGCCTCCTGGGCCTGCGGCCAACGGTCGGCCTGCGCCGACCGGGTCAGGCGTCGGCGCAGGCCGACGCTCGGCGCCAAAACCTCATTTTATCTCACCCAAAGCAACGGCAGATGAAGTAGCCATGGATAAGACACTCCGGATAGAAGGACACAAAGCTGCCTTGCCCCGTGTCTCTGTGTGAGATAAAAACAGCCATAGTTGAGCGCATTTCCCATCATGTTGGGTTTTACAGCCTCTGAATGATCACACCTCAGCCCTTGACCAAATAGTTCTATGTGGTACAATTCGATATGTTACTAATTCAGGACGGGGGAGTCATGGCAAGTCGCAATCTGGAGTTTATGCGGGCGCGGATTCGGGAGAATGTGCGCGACATCACCGGCAACGAAGAGCTGGCGCCGGGAGTGGAAGTGGCCGCGCTCATTCGGGTAATCGCTAATGCGTACGAGGCCTTGCCCGGCCGCGGTGGCGAACGGGGCGACCTCAGCGCGGCGCGCATGAACTTGCTGGTTCGTTTGCTGGTGGAAGCCCGGCAGGGCAATGTCCAGGGGGTATCACCGACGCACCTGAGCCGTTGCCTGCAGGTGAGCAAAAACACGGTTTCCGTGCTGCTGCGCGGCCTGGAAGAGCAGGGCTTGATTGAGCGTGTGCTCGCACCCGAAGACCGGCGCAGTTTTCTGATTCGCATCACACCGGCAGGACAGGCTATGGTTGAAAGTCTGGTCCCGGAACACATAGCCTACCTGAACGCTTTGCTGCGCGACTTCACCCCAGAGGAACTGCAACAATTTCTGAACTTCCTGGTTAAACTGGCGCAAGCCCTGAAAAGCGCCCAGGAATCGGACCCACAGACTACCCCCGATCCTGTTTATTCCTGAGTCTAAGGAGCCTCTATGTTACGGTTAGTGCGGTATTTAAAACCTTTTATCCTGTTGCTCGTGCTGGTTTTGGGCCTGTTGCTGGTACAGGCCTGGGCCGACCTGGCGCTACCTGACTACATGTCGCGGATTGTCAACTACGGGATTCAGCAGAGCGGCGTGGAAAACGCCGTGCCCGAAGCCCTGCGGGTGATGACGTTCGAGCGCCTGCAGCTTTTCCTGAACGATGAGGAGCGCGCTCAACTGGAAGCGGCTTACGTCCGGGTGGACGTCGGTTCGGCTGAAGCTGAGAGCCTGGTGCAGCGGTATCCGCTCCTGGCCCAGGAGCCGCTGATGGTGCGCCAGGCCTTAAAGGCCAATGCGCTTGCCGCACTCAACGCGCCCCTGGGCCGGGCCTGGCTGGCTGTGAGTGCCATTCAGCGCATCATGAGCGATCCGCAGGCTGCGGCGGCTATCGGCAAACAAATGGGCGTGGATCTCTCCCAACTTCCTCCTGGCGTAGATCTGTTTACCCTGTTGCCCAGGCTCCCCGAAGCGCAGCGCATGGCCCTGATCGAACGCCTGAATCAGCAGGCCCAGGCTTTTGGGAATACCATGGTCAACCAAATGGCCGTGGTGGCGGTCCGGGCAGAGTATGAAGCCCTGGGGGTGGATGTGGCTGCCTTGCAAAGCCGGTATATTATGCGTACCGGTGGCCTGATGTTGCTCCTGGCGTTGGTGGGAGCCGCGTGTACCATCGCTGTGGGCTACCTGGCTGCCCGCACGGCCGCTGGCGTGGCCCGCAATTTACGGCGCGACGTGTTTGCCAAAGTCACCTTCTTTTCGGGGGCGGAGTTCGAGAAGTTTTCCACCGCTTCCCTCATCACCCGGACGACCAATGACGTTACCCAGCTCCAGATGGTCCTGATGATGATGGTGCGCATGGTGATTTACGCGCCCATCCTGGGCATCGGGGCTATCATTCGCGCCAGCGGCAAGGGCTCTTCAATGTGGTGGCTGATTGCCGTTGCCGTGGCCATCCTGGTGAGCCTGATCTTCATTATCTTTACCGTGGCAACGCCTAAATTTAAGCTGATCCAGAAACTGGTGGATCGGCTGAATCTGGTGACGCGCGAAACACTGAGCGGGATGATGGTGATTCGCGCCTTCAACACCCAGGAGCACGAACTGCAGCGTTTCGATCGCACCAATCGCGATTTGACCTCGACCATGTTGTATGTAAGTCGGGTGATTGTGGTGATGATGCCGGCGATGATGCTCATCATGAACGGCCTGATGCTGGCGATCATCTGGGTTGGGGCGCACGAGGTGGCCCAGGCCAATATGCAGGTCGGCGATATGATGGCTTTTATGCAGTACGCCCTGCAAATTGTCATGTCCTTCCTGATGGTCTCCATCATGTTCATCATCCTGCCCCGCGCGGCAGTGTCCGCCGATCGCATTGCTGATGTGCTCGAAACCGACATCAGCATTCAGGACCCGCCAGAACCGCAGCATTTCCCGGAACCGTTTGTGCCGACCATCGAATTCGATCACGTCGGATTCCGCTATCCGGGGGCCGAGGAAAACGTCCTGTGCGGCATCACCTTCACAGCCCAGGCCGGCGAGGTGGTGGGAATTATCGGTTCGACGGGGTCGGGCAAGTCCACACTGATCAACCTGATCCCGCGTTTCTACGATGTGACCGAAGGCGCGATTCGCATTTCCGGCGTGGATATCCGTCAGGTGCCCCTGGCCGAACTGCACGATCGGATTGGTTATGTTCCGCAACGCGGGCTGCTGTTTTCCGGGACGCTGGAAAGCAACCTGCGCTATGCGGATGAGCACGCACCGGATGAAGTGTTGGAAGAAGCCATTGCCATCGCGCAGGCGCGCGAGGTGGTTGAAAGCCGTCCCGAGGGGCTGGCGGCCCCTATCGCTCAGGGGGGGACGAACGTGTCGGGCGGTCAGCGGCAACGTCTGGCGATTGCCCGGGCCCTGGTCAAACGTGCGCCCATTTACATCTTCGATGATAGCTTCTCGGCGCTGGACTTCCGCACCGAGGCTGCGTTGCGCCGCGCGCTGCGTTCCGCTCTGAAGGAAAGCACCGTGTTGATTGTCACGCAGCGCGTCTCGTCCATTTTGCACGCCGATCGCATTATTGTGCTGGATGAGGGTGAAATTGTCGGCCAGGGGACGCATGAGACCTTGATGGAAACCTGTCCGGAATACCGGGAAATTGTATTCTCGCAATTGCGCCAGCAGGATTTAAAGACGCTGGTCGCGGTTGGAGCTTAGAGGAGGAACGTATGGGTATGATGATGGGACCTCGGACGCAGGGCGGTGGAGCGCGTGGACCGCAAGGTGGGCCGCCTTTTGCCAGAATGGGAGAAAGGGCACGGGACTTTAAGGGGACCATGCGCCGCCTGATCGCTTATCTGGAAGGGCATTACCTGGCCCTGGGCATCAGCCTGGGCGCGGCCATCCTTTCCACCATTTTCAGCATTATCGGGCCTAAAATTCTGGGCAAAGCCACGACCAAACTTTTTGAAGGTGTCCTGGCCCAGATTATGGGCACCGGCGAGGGCATTGATTTTGTCTACATCGGCAACATCGTCCTGCTTTTGGCCGGGCTGTACCTGATTTCAGCGCTGTTCGGCTACATCCAGGGCTGGCTTCTTACCGGGATTTCGATGGATGTGGCTTATCGTTTGCGCAAGGAGATCGCCGAAAAGATTCACCGCATGCCACTCAAGTATTTTGACGGGACCAATCACGGCGAGATTCTTTCGCGGGTGACCAACGATGTGGATACCATCAGCCAGACCTTGAGCCAGAGCCTTAGCCAACTCGTCACCTCGCTCATGACCATGGTCGGCGTGCTGGTGATGATGGTGACGATTAGCTGGCAAATGACCCTGGTAGCCCTGGGGATCATGCCGCTCTCCATGCTGATCATTGGCCATGTCATCAAGCGCTCGCAGAAGTACTTCCGCCAGCAGCAGGATTATCTGGGGCACGTGAACGGGCACATCGAGGAGATGTACAGCGGGCACTTCGTGGTCCGCGCCTTCAATGGCGAGGCACGCAGCCTGGAGCGTTTTGATGCCTACAACGCGCAACTGTACGAATCGGCCTGGAAATCGCAGTTCTTTTCCGGCCTGATGATGCCCATGGTCAACTTCATCGGCAACCTCAGCTACGTGGCCGTTGCCGTCCTGGGGGGCTGGCTCGCCGTGCGCAAACTCATCACTGTGGGCGACATTCAGGCCTTTATCCAGTACATGCGCTCTTTTACCCAGCCTATGGGCCAGGTGGCCAACGTCACCAACATCCTGCAGCAGACCGCCGCGGCGGCGGAGCGCGTCTTTGAATTCCTGGCCGAAGAAGAGGAAACGCCCGATCCCGAACAGCCGGTTGAGCTGGAAACTATCGCTGGATCGGTGAGTTTCGATCACGTTCATTTTGGGTACACGCCGGATAAAATTGTCATCAAGGACTTCACCGCCGAAGTCAAGCCCGGCCAACGGATTGCCATCGTCGGGCCGACGGGTGCGGGCAAGACCACCATGGTCAAACTGCTGATGCGCTTCTATGATGTGCTCGACGGCGCCATCCGGGTAGATGGGCACGATGTGCGCGAATTCCGCCGACGGGACTTGCGGCGGCATTTTGGCATGGTCTTACAGGATGCCTGGCTCTTTAACGGCAGCATCATGGACAACCTGCGCTATGGACGCCTGGATGCGACGGACGAGGAAGTCTATGCGGCGGCGCGGGCCGCGCGGGTGGACCACTTTGTCCGCACCCTACCCCAGGGCTATCAGATGGAAATCAACGAAGAGACCACCAACATCTCCCAGGGGCAGAAACAGCTCATGACGATCGCCCGCGCTTTCCTGAGCAATCCGCGCATCCTCATTCTGGATGAGGCGACCAGCTCGGTGGATACGCGCACGGAGGTGCTCATTCAGGAGGCCATGGCTGAGCTGATGCATGGGCGTACCAGCTTCATCATCGCCCATCGACTGTCCACCATCCGCAATGCCGATTTAATTCTGGTGATGCATGAGGGCGACATTGTAGAACAGGGCACGCATGAAGAACTCCTGGCGCGGGGTGGCTTCTACGCGCGGCTGTATCAAAGCCAGTTCGAACGGGTCGAATCGGCTTGAGGGCCATCAGATAAGTCCAGGGGAAAACAGGCCAGGGGCGGCGAGCAGCGCCGCCCCTCGTTGTTGCTCAAAACGGGCTGCGATAATTGACACCCCTTTTGCCTATGCTATAATCCCACGCAGGGGGAATCATCCCCCCTTAAGGTTTACTTTTTTAAGGAGATGATCATGCAGAAATATCGGCTGTGGGGATGGTTGGCCCTGTTAACCGGATTAATGCTACTCCCCGTGCCATGGGCTATGGCTAGTCCGCAGTTCCAGGGTACGGTGCCGACGCCTACCCCCAATGCGGATGGTTACATCATTCACATTGTCCAGTCAGGGGACACGCTTTCGACTATCGCCTATCAGTACGGCATTGACATTGCTGTCATTCGCCAGCTCAATGGGATGGCGCCCGATGATGATACGGTTTATCTGGATCAACCCCTCATCATCGGCATTGTCACCCCCACACCTACGCCTACGCCGGTGACGCCGACGCCCACGCCCACCAAATCGCTGGAGATGACCGGGATCTGCCTGTCCGCTTTTTACGACCACACTCGTGATGGTGTGCGCCAGGCCGACAGTGAAGAATTGCTGGCCGGAGCCATGGTGACGATTGTGGGCACGTCGGGACCGGTGGGAAACTATACGATCGAGGATACCAGCAAGCCTTTCTGCGTCCAGGGGCTGACGGCTGATAAATACGTGGTGTATCACGTTGCGCCGGAGGGCTACGTGAAAACCGGCCCGGAAACCTGGGGCCTGGTCCTGGGTGCGGGGCAGACCTACAACGTCGAACTGGGTTACGTGCCGCAGAGTGAGGCGCCATCTGCCCAGGCAACGCCTGGAGCGGGAACGCCGACGGCTCAGCCTGCGCGTGACCGCGGCCAACAGCTCACATTGATTGTCACCATCATAGGCTGGATTTTCCTGCTGCTGGCGATCGGCATTCTGGCCTTTGCCCTGATTCCCCGTCGTCCGCGTTCATAGTGCCTTGTAAAAACACAAAACCCCCTGCTGATGCAGGGGGTTTTTGAATGAAATAGCCCCAGGCTATTCGATTTCGTTATCCTCGTCCTCGTCCAGCTCCCAATCGAGCTCATCCTCGAAGTCTTCGAGATCCTCTTCCTCCTCTTCCTCGGCATCATCCAGATAGCGCACCAGCTCCAGTTCGAGGGGACGCAGGCTGATGATTTCCAACACGGCCTCGCACGTTTTGCAGACAACCACATCACCGACCTCGGCCTCTTCCGGCAGGGTCAGTTTGCTTTCGCATTCAGGGCAAAGGGCCATACTTCCTCCTGAGTTTTGAGCTTATGTTAAAAGTGATGCGAACTATAATCAAAAGTGTCAGAAAGTCAACACTCAGCAGCTGACATGAGTCGGTACCCGTTTAGCCGGCGGTGACAGGGCCGGTCAGTTTGGGTTCGCCGCTCTACCTGGGTGCGCCGACCTCTGGCCGGCAACCCCACCCCGGCTGCGTGCAGACGGGGTGGGGTCCCTGTCCTGCTCAGGGCTAGCCCTGCAAGCTATTTCCGCAACATCACTAGGCTCAGGAACAGGCGATACTCTGGTGGCGTGTAGCTGCCCTTATCGCCTACGGCCTGGCGGACATTGCCGACTGTATCTACGACCTGAACCATGTAACCCGCCGTCGCCGGGGGTGTTGCTCGGCCTACCCAGCGTTGACCGGTAGGATCGTTAGTGTCCCGCTCCAGAGGCACACTGAACAGTCCCTCCGGGCTGAAGAAAGTGAACCACACCTGAGCGACGCCGGACTCATCGACGACCCGGGTCTGGAGATACCAGCCGTCGTTTTCCGTACGGGCCATGGCCATGAGCACGCGCGGTGGCGTAATATCGCTCACGCTGTCCGGCGCATAGAAAACCTGCCCCTGGACGTTATGCAGCAGATAGAGCGAGTAGTTTCGTGTGTCAAAATACCCCAGGATAGCCGTCAAATACGGTGTGCCGCTCGCCTGATTGATCATGAGGACTTGCTGCGGGTATATGCCCCAGTCCGGGTTGAGCGTCGGTTCAGGCAGGCTGGTGTCAGTAACCACGCGCGTAACGGCGGGATTGGGCACAGACTGACGTTCCAGGGTCGCGCTCAGGAGAACCGCGCCGTGCGGGAGCATTCCTTCCGGAATGTCGCTGAGAGGATAGGCCACCGCCGGCAGGATGGGCAGGCCGGGATTGCTCACCGTGTTCAACAGAGAATCGCCGGCGCTGTAAAAGACACCGCTCTCTCCGCTGTGGCGGGTGAAATGTTCGTTGATGCTGAAAGCACTACCAGCCAGGGTCGAACCCGATGGCAGACGAGCTGTCTGGCCGAAATCCAGGACGGCGCGCGCCTGGCTTGGTGCAGTGGGCATGTGGACCTTGAACATGGGCAGGCCATAGAGCGTGGCTTCGCTGACCGATTTCAGGTCTTCAGGTGTTAAGCTACCTGCCGGAATAGTGCTCATGTAGGTTTGCTTGGCCGTTTGCAGCGCGTCGCCTACGGCAACCTGGGGTGCTGAGGCCAGGTGTTGCGTGAAGAGCACTATCAGGCGTTCTGAGCCGGCGATGCCATCGCTGGTACCGTAGCCGTAGCCTGTATTTCCGATCCAGGTGGCCTTTTTGCGGGCCAGGGCCTGCGCCAGATCGGGGCTGGCCGGCGCAATGACCTCGATGGCATCGGGCACATTAAGCCCGGAGTGGCATCCGGTAGACCAGACGACCTCTCCTTCCAGGCTGGCGGTGGCATTGAGGATGTCGGTGTTGTACACCAGGCTCAAACCCGCTGCCGGTTGGATGCGCCAGTGATCGAAGTGGGCATTGATGGACGCCAGCGAGGGTGCCAGCCCACCGGCGCGCTGAGTCCAGGCGTTAATCAGGTCGCTCCTGGTCCAGATATTGCTGATGATGCGCTGCGCCGGAGTCGTATGATGGGCATCCAGCGTGTCGGCGGTTGCACCGGCGGCATCGCTGAGGAAATCATACCCCGTGACCAGGGCCGTTTGCGAATGCAACACCGGCTGGTCCAGGTATTGGCTGATGATGCCCTGAATCTCCGCCGGTGTTTCGATCAACCGTCCGACGGCCAGCGAGGGGATGAAGATTTTGCGCCCGTGCCAGGCGGATTCCCCTGAGCTGAGGGTCCCGTAAGCATCATCGGTGAAGTAATGGCGGGTTTGCAGGGCATGCCAGACCGGTGCCGGCAATAGATGTTGGGCGTTGCGAGCGTGAGCGTAGGTATTCTCCGGTGCGACATTGGCCAGATCCGACTGGCGGTAGAAGGGGATCTGCTCGTCACTGCCCACGATGACCACATAATGGATGGTGGGATAGGTGCTGAGGATGGGGAAGAGGAGTGCGTTGCGAATCGTCTCCACGACCTGATTGGCTTTGGGGACAGAGCAGTAACTGGCATTCCAGTCTGCATAGGCCGCTTTGACCGCGCTGTTTAGCTCAACGGGGTAGACGTAGCCCTTTATGTTCGTATCCTGCGCTAGCGTGTGCAGGGCATTGACCAGGTCAGCCGTAGCCTGAGCCCCATAGCGGGCCTCCAGGCGCTCTTGATTGTAGAGGATCAGGGTGAGCGGTTGTTGATCGGCCAGGTAGGGCTGGACGTTTAAGGCGGGCTGGGGTTGAGTCCATGTGCAGCTCGCGGTGGGAACTGTGGCCTGCTCGATGCTCAAGGTATAGGGCTCGTCAGGATGCATGCCGGCGTTGCGTCCAAGGACGACAAGGTAGTAATCCCCGGATACAGGCACGCTGGTGCGGATACGTTCAGACGTGGTTCCGGGATTGGCCGACCTCAGCATATTAGCGGCGATGGCCTCCCATCCGCCGATAGCCTCCCATCCGCCGATAGCCTCCCATCCGCCGATGGCCTCCCAACCGCCGATGGCTTCCCAGCCGCCGATGGCCTCCC
>DAOTZR010000116.1:0-4679 GCA_034434315.1 Anaerolineae bacterium | reverse complement strand
GACGCATGACCCGGTCGGCGCAGGCCGAGCGTTGGCCGCAGGTCCAGGAGGCGATTTCAATCGCCGATTTTCTGGCCGCAAGCCGCCGATGCCGGTTTTTCGGTCGGCGTAGGCCGAGCGTTGGCCGCAGGCCCAGGAGGCGATTGCAATCACCGCTTTTTCGCATAGTCATATTGCCCCGCTCCCCTGATCTGTTCCAACAACTTGGATGTAGACGCGATGAGCCTGGGACGCAGGGGGCGGAAGTCCACCCCGGCGGCTTCCATGGCGAGCGCCACGGCGCCTACCACCGGCGGGACGGTGAGACGCACCAGCCGCGCCCGCGGAGCAACGCGGCGGATGGTTTCGCCCAGGCTTTCCTGGATGGCCGGATGCCCATCGAAAATGGAGCCGATCAGCACCACGTCGAACGGCTCTGCCTGCAGACCTAGCTGATTGATGACGCCGATGGCCATGCCGCCGAGTTCCCGTCCGGCCCAGCGCATCACCTCAACGGCCTGTGGATCGCCCTGGCGGGCGATGTCGAAGACGCGCAAAATCAGCGCCGGGTCGAACGTAAAGCGCCCTACGTAAACGCCTTCGATCAGATCATCCAGGTCTTTGGCGCCGAGGTGTTCGATGAAGGCCGGGGTGAGGGCGGTCGGCGGGCCGCGCCGATCCCACTCAAATGTGACGGCGCGCATGGCGCGCAGGAGGATGTCGAACCCGCCGGCAGCTTCACCGGACCAGGAGCTTCCTCCGCCCACGACGCGCCCTTGCCGTCGGTCCCGGCTCAGGCCGCGGCAATTGCAGCCCGTGCCGGAGACAATCGAAAGGCCCCAGCCTGCCTCGGCCCCGGCCAGGATGCCCAACACCGTGTCGTTGACCAGTTCCAGCGGGGGGCGTAACCCGGCCTTCTGCAGCGCTTCGAGATGCTGCTCTCGCTGACTGGGCCAGTCGTAGCCGGCCAGACCCAGACCGGTGCCGGCAACCTGGTCCATATCCAGACCGGCCATATCCAGGGCGCGCTGACTGACCTCGCCCAGAGTTTGGGCCAGGCCGTCGTACCCGACGGCTTCCCAACTGCCCGGCCCGGCCTGGGCAAAGCCGATCGCCGTACCGTCTTCGGCGGCTACCAGGGCGTGGGTTTTGGTGCCGCCGCCGTCAATGCCAAGGAAATATCTCATGGGGTTTCCCTCCTGGGACGGACATGCCGGTGACTACCCTGGCCTGGGGTAACCGTGCGGGATAAGTCGGCACTGCGTTGTTGGACATCAGGCTTGTCGGGCGGCGTCGCGGATGGCGCGGTAGCCGATGACATGAATGCCGGTATTCGTGAGGAACGCCTTCATGTCGCGGCTCATGAAAGCCTGGTAGTTGGCCACGCGGCTTGGCCAATCGGGCGTGATGGCGCGCAGTTCGGGCGTATCTACAGCCGGATGCATGAGGAAGTGCGTGATGCCAGCCGGGAGGGCGCTCAACTTGCGTTGGGCTAAGTCAAGGTGGCCTTCGGGATCGTCGAGCGGCATGAACTCCACCGCGTCGAGGGTAGGGATGCCGCTGGCCTCCAGTTCCTGGATCAGTCCCTCGAAGCGTCTCGCCGAGTCTTCGTCCAGCCCCAGGCGCATCAATCCGGCGGCGTCGCGGCGCAGCACCAGGCCCGGCAGGCGCGCCCGGTCCAGAAGCTGCAGATAATCGGCCATAAAACGCGGATGGAGGATCGTCCACATGTGGCTATCGAGATGCGTCACATCCACGCCGGCTGCCAGCGCCCGGTTCAACTGCGCCTCGATTTCGATGCGCACTGCTTCCGGGTCCGCGCCGGCCTGGACGGCGGGTTCGCGTTTGTGGAAGTAGCCTTCCTCGTCTATCAGACCGGTGGACGGGTCGCAGGTGGAGATGGGCCCCCAGCGGTAGCCGTCCCATTCCGCGTTGACCGTGGCATGCACGCCCAGGTCCACATCGGGGTGCTGGCGCGCCCACTCCACCACGGCGCGGAACCAGGGACAGGGCACCATCACTGCCCCGGAGGAGATAGTGCCGAACTCCCACAGGTCCGAAAAGGCCTGCAGTGAGGCCTGGCACATGCCCACGTCATCCACGTGGAGGATGACCAGGCGGTCGTCGTCCGCGTAGCCGAGTTTTTTGAGCAGAGGATTGGGCTTCATGGCGTATCCTTCCGACTTTCAGAGTTTTGGCGTAACGGCCTGTCCATGGCATGGGATGTCCAGGTTCACATAGCGACCTGGGGATCCAAAAATTCATTCCCGCCTCCGGATTTAAAGCAGCGGGTAGGTGCGTTTCAGCTCCAAAAACGCGGTAACCATGGCCGGTTGGTCTCCAGCAGATCGTCCAGCACGGCTTGCACCTGGTCGGCTTTGGGGCCAAGCGGATGGGTCAGCAGGGCTTGGCGGGCGGCGTCGCGGTCGCCGTGCACGGCGGCCTCGATGGTGAGCACTTCGTAGGCCTTGACCCGCGCGATGAGTTCAAAGCAGGCCTCCGGCAGCGGATCCGCCGGCAGGGGATGGATGCCGCTGTGGTCCACCCGGGCGGGCAGCTCCAACACCCAGTCGCCCGGCCACGCTTTGACCGCGCCCTTGTTGGGCACATTGACCACCTCCACGTAGCCCAGGTCGTTGGCATGGGCATCAATCAACCGCGTGGCCAGGGTGGAGTAGTAGGCACCGCCGCGCTTCATCAGGTCGGGCGGCAATCTGGTCAGTGCCGGGTCGGCGTACTGGCGCAGCAACTCCTTTTCAATTGCGATGACCTCCTCGCCGCGGCTGGGGGGCCATGTCTCCTGGGCAGCCAGCTTGCGGTCGGTGTGGTAGAAGTATTGCAGGTAGTAATTGGGGATCATGCCCAGGCTTGCGAGCATCTGCGGATCCCATTCCGGATCGGTTTCCTGACGCAACCGCTCTACAAAAACCGGGAAAATTAGCGGCCACATTTCCTCGCCGTCCACCGTGAAGCCGTAATGCCAGGTGAGATGATTGAGCCCAAGCGTTTTCAACACCGCGCGCTCTTCGGCGATTGGCTGGCCGGTGAGCTGTTCCAGGCTTTTGAGGATGTTCATGCGGGTGGTGATGCCCACATTGCAGACGCCCACTGCCGGCACATCCGGCGCGTAGCGCTGCAGCGCCTCCGTCACCAGGCCGGCGGGGTTGGTGAAGTTGAGCAGCCAGGCGCCGGGGGCGGTCTCGCGCAGGTCGTTGGCGATATCCAGGATGACCGGGATGGTGCGCAGCGCCTTGGCCATGCCGCCGATGCCGGTCGTTTCCTGGCCAATCAGGCCGTGCCGTCGGCCCAGGTATTCATCGGCAACGCGGGCGGGCATCTGCCCAACCCGCAACTGGGTGATGACGTAGGCCGCGTCGCGGATGGCCGCGCGCCGGTCGGTGGAGAGCACCACCTTGAACGGGTCGCCTTGGGCCGTGACCATGCGCCGGGCAAACCCACCGACGATATCCAGGCGCGCCGCGTCAATATCCATAAGCCACAGCTCGGTAAGGGGCAGGCGGTCGGCACGCTCCAGAAACCCGCTGACGAGTTCCGGGGTATACGTCGAACCCCCGCCGATAACGGTAATTTTCATGCGTGACTCACCTTTCTACCTTGTTGCCATTCCCGGTGATGATGGTGCTATCCATCACGTTCCCGCCGATGGCGACGGAGCGGTTTCCGCTGGCAGTGACGGTTACCCCCGTGGCCTGGGCCTGTTCCCACAGGCGGGCAAGCTCCTGGGCCAGGGTCGGGTCCTCGCTTAGCAGCTTCTTCAGTTGCTGGCGCAGGGCGGCCTGAGCGTCGGCGTCATCGGGCGCGTTGGCGGCATCTTGCACGGCTTCCTGTGCCGCCGGGCGGGCTTCCACCTTCGGGCGCAGCTTTTCCCACAGCGCCTTCGCCTGCTCCCAGGCGGCCTCGCCGAACTTCTTCCCGGCCTCCTCGGCGGCCTTCTCGCCCGCCCTCAGCAGATAGGGCAGGAAGGGGACGAGGAAGGAAACGATCGGTTGAGCTAAAGTCTGTATCTCCATGGCAGGATCCTCCTTTTACGGCTGAAGGGTAACAAAGGGTGCAGACCAGGTGTCCTACGGCCACCAACGGGCGACATCCAGCAGAGCAGCATCTCATTTACAATGGCGCTCCAGGGCATCCTGGATTCTTTTCCGGTCGCGTACTTTGTGCGGCTTCAGCGCCAGGGCGCGGTGCAAATGATCGCAGGCCTCCTCCTTTCCCCCCTGGGGGAGCAGGCAATCCACAGCGAAGTGGTAGTGGTTAAGGGCGTTCTTTTCGTCCAGCGCCAGCGCTTCGTGAAAGCAATCTTCGGCCTGGGCATAGTCTTTGCGGCGGGCAAGCACGCTGCCCAGGGTGGAAAATAACAGGGCACGCCCGCGCCGCTCGCCCACCTGCTCCAGCCCCTGGCGCAGGATGGTTTCCGCCCGATCCGGTCTGCCGTTCTGGGCTTCCATCACCGCCCAGGCTTGTAAGGTCGGCGCGTGTTTGGGGTCGGCCTGGCTGGCAAGCGCGAAGAGGCGGCGCGCTTCGGCGATGTTCCCCTGTTCCTTCTCCAGCAGCGCCCAGGCTTGTAAGGAAACGGCATCGTTGGGATTGGCTTGCGTGGCGCGCTCGAAGAGGCGGCGCGCTTCGGCGATGTTCCCCTGCTCCTTCTCCAGCAGCGCCCAGGCTTGTAAGGTCGGCGCGTT
>DAOTZR010000115.1:0-3214 GCA_034434315.1 Anaerolineae bacterium | reverse complement strand
TACTCCTGCGGAGTTGCTCCAGGCTCTGGCCGGGAGGCAGGTATGAATCTGGAGCGTTTCCTGCGGCCTGGGGCTGTGTTGGCGCGTTTCGACTTTCGCACCAAGCTGGTGTGGCTTGTGGTGCTTTCGCTCCTGGCGACTCTGTGGGGCGATGTGCGCCTGTTGACGGCGCTGGCCGCTTTCACGCTGGCGCTGGCGCTCCTGGGCGGAGTGCGCGGGCGCGTGTTGGGGGTGCTGGCCCAGGTCAGCCTGCCCTTCAGTCTGTTCATGCTGCTGGCGCACGGGTTGTTCAACGCTTCCCTGCGCCTGGAGTCCGGGGGCTGGTCCCTGCCGGGCGGCCTGTTCCTGGCGCGCGCCGGCGTTTTGTATGGGATAGCGGTGACATTGCGCTTGCTGAGCCTGATGTGGACCATGCCGGCCCTGATGCTCAGCACGCCATTGGAGGCGCTGGTCGCCTCGCTGGCGCGTTGGCGCGTGCCCTACAAGGGCGTGTTTATCTTCGCCACCACGCTGCGCTTCGTCCCCTTACTGGTGGATGACGCCCAAACGATGGTGGAGGCGCAGCGTCTAAGGGGGATTGTCCCGGAACACCTGGCCTGGAGGCAGCGCCTGCAGTTGTACGGGAGCATGGTGACGCCTCTGATTCTGGGGGCGCTGGTGAAGGCTCAGACGCTGGATTGGGTGTTACAGGCGCGGGCGTTCGGTTTGCCCCAAAACCGCACCTATTTGCACACCAGCCGCCTGCGTTGGTACGACGGGCTGGCACTGCTCGGCGCCGGGGCGGTGGTGGCAGCGGCAGTGTTCGCTTATCGGGCCTGGGGTTGGGGGCCTTTTCGCCCTATCCCTTAAAAATCTGGGAGGTGAGACATGGAGGTTACGTTAATTGCGTTAACCCGTTATCTGGCTGATGACGGGAGTCCGGAAGCGCTGATCGAGCACGCGGCGCGGGTGTGCTACCGCAGCGCGCCCAAGGGGAACCGCGCCGGCTTCATCCAGGCGCGGCTGCGCGAAGGGCACGAAAGTGTGATTGAACATGCGGCGGCGACGTTTGAAATCAGCGGCATCAGCCGGGCCTGCAGCCATCAACTGGTGCGCCACCGTCTGGCGTCCTACAGTCAGGAAAGCCAGCGTTATGTGGATATGAGCGCGCCGGAATTCGTACTGCCGCCCGACCTGGAGCGCCGGCCCGAAGCGCGCGCCGTGTGGGAGGCTTTCAGCGCCCAGGTGACACAGACCTACCAGACGTTGCGGGCCCTGGGGCTGAAAAAAGAGGACGCGCGTTTTGTCCTGCCCAACGCTACCGCGACGCGGCTGGTGGTGACGATGAATTTTCGCGAGCTGCGGCACTTTTTCCGCCTGCGCATTACCCCCGAAGCTCAGTGGGAAATCCGCGAGGTGGCGCAGCGCATGCTGGCCCTGCTGGTGCCCGAAGCGCCGGCTGTGTTCGGTTCGCTGGAGGAAGAGTTGCACGCGGCTTATCCGCAGCTTTTTTCCCACTGATTGCATCTGACGGGGTTGCGGCTACAATTAAGGGGTAACCAGCGCTTTTTGTTGAGCCGGTCTGGTTTCAAGCAACACCGTAGCGTGAAGGAGCAGCCATGATCCTTGAATTCATCTCGATTGTTACCTTTACTTTTGCCCTGGGCCTGCTGGTTTTGGGACTGATCACCTTGTGGCTGGAGCGCCGTCATCGGCGTCGGTTAGGGACAGCGATGGTGGTCAGTGGACTGGCGATTGCCGCAGGTTATGCCTTTCTCGGCAGCCGTTACGCGATCCGGATCTTTGGTCGGCTCATTGTCACGATTGACCTGCCGCGCCTGATGAGCACGGCCATCGTGTACACGTTAGGCGTCCTGGGCGGCTTGGGTCTTTCGGGGATGTTGTTCATGTGGATTTCGGGGCGGCTGGTTCAGCCTACCCGGCTGGAACGTCAGATCGGCATGTTCATTGGTCTGGCTTTAGGGATTGCTTTGATCATTAGCCTGTTGGCCATTCGTTTGAGTTACTGAAAGGGAGGCGAAGATGATGCGGGAGCGCGACCATCTGGAACGGTTGGAAGAGCAATGGCTGGCGCCGTATGGTTTTCGCAGCCGCGACTCACGCGGACGGGAAGCACCGGAAGAGGAACATGGGTACCGTACGGCTTTTCAGCGCGACCGGGAACGCATTTTGCACACCACGGCTTTTCGACGTCTGGAGTATAAAACGCAGGTTTTTGTCAATTACGAAGGGGATTATTACCGCACCCGTCTGACCCATACGCTGGAGGTGGCGCAACTGGGACGCACGATGGCCCGCGCTTTGGGCGCGAATGAGGACCTGGTCGAAGCCATCTGTCTGGCCCACGATCTGGGCCATCCGCCCTTCGGCCATGCCGGCGAGGTCACACTCAACCGTCTGATGGCGGATTACGGGGGGTTTGATCATAACAAGCAATCCCTGCGCATCGTCGAAAAGCTGGAGGAGCGCTATCCGGATTTTAAGGGACTGAACCTGACCTGGGAAGTGCGCGAGGGCATTGTCAAGCATGAGACGGAATACGATGTGGCGGATGCCTCACGCTTCGATCCGGAGAAGCGGGGCACATTGGAGGCGCAGCTCGCCAATCCTGCGGATGAGATAGCCTACACGGCCCATGACCTGGATGATGGTTTGCGTTCGGGCCTGATCGTGCCTGAACAGTTGGAAGGGCTGGCCTGGTGGCAACGCCTGCGCGAGAGCCTGGGCTGGGATGGCCAGGGTTTCAACAGCATGTGGCGCTATCGCCTGGTGCGCCGGCTGATTGGGTTGCTGGTGACTGATTTGTTGGAGGAGACCGCGCACCAGATCGCCGTGGCGGGGGTGGATTCGCCAGAGGCGGTGCGCGCCTGGCCCAGGAATCTGGTTGTCATGCCGTCCGCGACCTTGCAGATGACCCGCGAGTTAAAGCGTTTCCTGTATGAAAACCTGTACCGCCATCCGCCCGTGATGCGTATGCAGATTAAAGCCGAGCGCGTAATTACCGCCCTGTTCGAGACCTACACTTCCGAGCCGGCCCAGCTACCGCGGGAGGTCCAGCGGAAACTGGAGTATCGCAGCCTGCATCGGGTGGTCTGTGATTATATCGCCGGCATGACCGACCGCTATACACTGCAGGAATACGCCAAGCTTTTCGATCCGTTTGAGCCGGTCTAATCCCTGTGGGATAAAAACAACCCTGTAGAGACGTTGCCGG
>DAOTZR010000114.1:0-6860 GCA_034434315.1 Anaerolineae bacterium | reverse complement strand
GTGGGCGTGGCCGTCGGCGTGGGTGTAGCGGTCGGCGTAGGCGTAGGCTTGCTGCGCCAGTACGCCGTCCCCGTCCCCAGACAAGGGTTATAATTGGCCCCCAGGATGATGGTGTAATCTACCGGACTGTTGGGATCCGGCGCAGCGATAATATCCGTCTTGGCCAGGCCGTACAGCCGCTCCAGCTTGTAGAGCTGAGAGCCCTTGCTCGTGCTGGTGTGATCAATCACCGTCGTCCGCGCGTAATACTTGCTGCGGTCAATGGTGGTTGAAGCGACGATAAAGCCTTCGATCTCCAGGCGCTCAGCGGCAACCAGCTCCCATTCGCGCAGCGCCGAAGCGTTGATGACCTCGACAGTGAAACGGCGCTGACCAGCGCGATTGGAAAGTGGGGGCTGGATAGCTTCCCGCAGGAAGTTTTCGAGCTTCGCATAATCCGGAACCTGCACCGCTCCGCCATTGGGCGCCGTCCACCCGCGCACAATGGTCTTATCAATAAAGCGACTTTTGATATCGGTTGTGGACATCTTCGAAGCGACCGAAGCCAGGTAAAGCAACATCGGCAGGTCAAAATCGGTCCGTACACTCTTTTTGTACGTAGACCACAACTGGGGCACATTGGAAAAGACATTTTTCACCGTCGCCCGCTTGAACATAGCGCGGACCACGAGCTGTTGACGGCGCAGACGGTCAAAATCCGAACCACCGGAATAGGTATGACGTCCCCGCACATACCATAAGGCGAACTTGCCATCCAAACGATGCAGCCCAGGTTCCAGGTCAATATCCGTGGTTTTGGTTTCGTTTTCAGCCTCGTCATCCGGGAAGGTCTCGTGATAGGGACATTCCACGATCACGTCAATGCCGCCCAGGGCATCTACTGCGGTCTTGAAGCCATCAAAATTGACCATAGCGTAGTAGTGAATCGGAATGCCGAAGTTGTAGCGGATCATGGCCTTGAGTAAGGCGATGCCACCGCCCGGATAGTTAATCTGGCTGGCCCGACCATACGTGGTATTGATCTTATCAAAACCCCAGTTGGGAATCCAGGCGTAGTAATCCCGCGGAATAGAAATCAGCGTCGCTGCTGGAATATCGGGATAGATGGAAGCGATCATCATCACATCGGTATTGCCGATTCCGCCGGTGCGGCTATCCCCGCCCAGGAGGAGCACATTGATGGTGCCGCGCGGCTGCGAAAGGAGCGGCATCTCGGTGGGCACGGGGATAGTGGGAGATAGAACGGGCGTCCCCGTGATGTAAGGCGTGGGCGCAATGGGCAGAGGCGGCCGGTTGGGGTCATCAGTGGGCGTCGGCGTAGCGGTTTCGGTTGGGGTAGGCGTTGCTCCCGGCGTCGGCGTCCAGGTGGGGACAGGCGTGTAGGTAGGCCGCGGCGTTATGGTGGGCGTTGGCGTCCCCGGCGTCGCGGTGATTACAGGCGTTCCCGCCGGTGCGCAGCCCTGCAAAAGCGTGGCTACCAGTACAAGCCCAATCAACAAACTCTGGAACGTTTTTCTCATCCCATGACCTCCCCATATTTGCAACTCAGGTTTATCGCTGAAATATGCATCATAACACAAAGCCCTGAAAGGCCAATCCCGGTCAATGCCACGCGGACCTGAACGGGATGGAACAGGGCTTTGGTGCAAAGTCCAACTTAAGACGCTCCAGAGGGGGCAAAAGTTCCTTCAAAGCGATATTTCAGGCCTGGGTCGCAGGAGCACAGGTTCTAAATTTTGCTTGAAATCGCCGCGTTAGGCCTGCGGCCAACGGTCGGCCTACGCCGACCGGGTCAGGCATCGGTGCAGGCCGACGTTTCAGGCCTGCGCCGCCCGTTACTTGACTTTCCCCTTATTGCTGGCATAATCCTGGCATTGCCAAAGGCGTAGATGGGGAAGAGTAAGCGGGGGAAAACCGACAGGGACATGCGGCCAGGGACTGAGAGCCGCATCCGGTGGAAGCCCGCTGAAGTTCGCCCCGGAGCTGACATCTGAACGGCCCTGGCCCAGTAGGATGCTCCGCCTGGCCCGGCGTTATCGGGGCTGCCCGGTTTTCAGGCTGCGGCGCAGAGTGGACCTGCCCAGGCAGGTCAAGCAGGGTGGTACCACGGGAGAGGCGCTCCCGTCCCTGAGGGGGACGGGAGCGTTTGTTTTAGAGCATAACCTGAAACACCAATCTCATCAAGGAGGGGCGGGTATGAGTCTGTTCGATGAGCTGGAACAAACCTATCAGACGGCGCGCCGTCAACTGGCCGAAATTGCCGACAGCGCCGGGCTGGAAGCCTGGTACGCGGCAACTTTGGGCCGCAAAGGCAGCTTCATGCAACTCGTGCGCATGGTCGGGCAACTTCCCAAGGAAGAACGACCCCTGTTTGGGCAAAAGGCTAACACTTGCGAGGAAGACTTGGAGGCGGCCTATGCCCAACGCGAGGCGGAAATCCGCGAGGCGGAGCTGGTCCGCGAGCTGGAGCAGGGTGCGGTGGACATCACGCTGCCCGGGCGTCCCATCGTCGCCGGGCACCTGCATCTGACCACGCAAACGCTGCGCCAGATCTACACCATCTTTGCTCAAATGGGCTTCGAAGTTTACGAGGCTCCGGAGGTCGAGCTGGAAGCCTACAACTTCGATCTGCTGAACATCCCCGACTATCACCCGGCGCGCGATATGTGGGACACCTTCTGGATGCAGACACCGGAGGATGAGGCGCGGCTGCTGCTGCGCACCCATACCTCACCAGGACAAATCCGGGTGATGCGCGAGCGCTATCCAGAGCCGATCCGCGTGATCCTGCCGGGCAAGGTCTATCGCTATGAGCAGATCACCACACGCTCCGAGCACCAGTTCTATCAGGTGGAAGGGCTGGCGGTGGGACGCGACATCACCCTCACCGACCTGGTGGGCACGCTCAAGCAATTCGCCGAGCTGTTCTACGGGGCCGGGCGCAAGGTGCGCGTGCGCAGCTCTTATTTCCCCTTTACCGAGCCGAGCATCGAGGTGGACACGGACTGCGTGCTCTGCGGCGGCAAGGGATGCGGCGTGTGCAAATACACCGGCTGGCTGGAAATTGCCGGGGCCGGCATGGTCCATCCCGTCGTGCTGCAAAACGGCGGCTACGACCCCGCCGAATGGAACGGTTTTGCTTTCGGTATGGGCGTCGAGCGGCCCTCAATGATGAAGTACGGCGTCAACGACATCCGCCTGTACTACGGCAATGACCTGCGCTTCTTGCGGCAATTCTAGGTGCGGATTCCTGACAAACGAGAGGTGACGTATGCGCATTCCTTTATCCTGGTTGAATGATTACGTAGACATCAAAGACATCCCCGTCCGTGAGCTGGCCGAACGCCTGACCCTGGCCGGGTTAGAAGTAGAAGGGATCGAGATCATCGGGCACGCCGGCGCCGAACTGCCCTGGGACCCGCAACTCATCCGCACCGCCGAGGTGATCGCCGTGCGCCCCCATCCCGATGCCGACCGGCTCGTGCTGGCCGAGGTCAATTACGGCGGCCCTGAGCCTGAGATCGTAGTCACGGGCGCGCCGAGCCTGTACGAGCGCAAAGGTCAAAGCGGCCTGAGCCTGAAAGTGGCCTTCGCCTGGGAAGGCGCCATGCTCTACGACGGTCACGCTGAAGGCTGGGTGCAGCGCAAGCTCAAGGCCGGCAAAATCCGCGGGATTCCTTCTCGCGCCATGGTCTGCTCGGAAAAGGAACTCGGCCTGGCCGACGAACAGACCGACATCATTTACCTGCCCGAAGATACGCCGGTAGGCGTGCCCCTGGTGGACATTTTGGGGGACTACATCCTCAGTTTCGACATCAAAGGCCCCTTTGGGCATCTGCAATCGGTCTACGGCGTGGCACGGGAGGTGGCGGCCCTCTTCAAGCGCCCGTTGCGCCGCGACCCGCTGGAAGCGTTCCAACGCCTGGGCCTGCGCCAGGTCGAACAACCGGCGTTTGTGGAACTGGTGATTTCCGATCCCGACCTGTGCCCGCGGTACACGGCGACGCTCATCCAGGGGGTGAAGATCGCCCCCTCGCCCCTGTGGATGCAGATGCGCCTGCGCCGGGCCGGGATGCGCCCCATCAACAACGTGGTGGATATCACCAATTACGTGATGCTGGAGCTGGGCGAACCGCTGCACGCCTTCGATTACCGCGATTTGCGTCCGCGGCCGGGGGGCAGCAAGCCGGTGATTGATGTACGCCGCGCCCGTCCCGGCGAGACCATGGCAACGCTGGATGGCGTGGAACGGATTTTTGATGAGGAGATGTGCCTGATTACCGACGGCGGCGGGGCCATCGCCGTCGGCGGGGTGATGGGCGGCCTGAACAGCGAAGTCAAGGACGACACCAGCACCATCCTGCTGGAAGCGGCCAACTTCAAGTTCATCAACATCCGCCGAACCAGTCAGACCCTCAAGCTGTTTACCGAATCGGCTGCACGCTTCGGCAAGCGCGTGGATCCGGAGCTGGCAGCCATCGCCGGCGCACGAGCCGCGGAGCTGATGGCGCAACTCGCTGGCGGCACGGTGCTGCCGGAGATGGGCGACCTTTATCCGGGCCGTCCGGCCCCGGTAGTCCTGCGCTACAGCCCCAGCCTGGCCGATCGTACCCTGGGCGTGAAGATTGGGCCGGAAGAGCAGCGCCGCATTCTGACCGCGCTGGAGTTCAGCGTGGTGGAAGAAGGGGAAAGCTGGCAGGTAACGGTACCCAGCCATCGTCAGGATGTGCGTCTACCGGTAGACCTGGTGGAGGAAGTGGCGCGGATTCATGGTTACGACCAGATTCCGCTCACTTTGATTGACGAGCCGCTGCCGCCGCTGCGCCGCAATGCGGCCTTAACGGGGGAAGAGCAGCTACGCGATCGTTTGGTGCGGCTAGGGCTGGATGAGGTCATCACCTATTCGCTGGTAGATCCTCAGGATGAGGTGCGCCTGAACGGGACGGGAACCGGGGTCGCCTTGCCCGGCACGCCGATGATCTTGCGCAACCCCCTCGCGCCGGAGCGCTCACAGATGCGCCGCACGCTGTTGCCAGGCCTGTTGCGCACCGCCTGGTCAAATCTGCGCCATACCGAACGCATTGCCATCTTTGAGATTGGACGCATCTATTACCGCATGAGCACTCCGCAGGTGGAACGGGGGCAGACCGGGGTCGCCGAGCCACGCCGGGCCGCGCTGCTTCTCACGGGACCGCGAGAAGGCGCCTGGTGGCGGGGCGGTGACCGCGCCATGCTGGACTACTTCGATCTCAAAGGGATAGTGGATGAGCTGTTGCGTGAGCTGGCCCTGGAAACCAGCGTACGCTGGGAACGCAGTGCCCACCCCGCACTGCATCCGGGACGCAGCGCCGACGTGTACGCGGGTGAGGTGCGGCTGGGCAGCCTGGGCGAGCTGCATCCGCGCGTTCGCGCCACTTTCGATTTGCCGGAGCAGCCGGTCCTGGTGCTGGAGTGGGATCTGGAGGCACTTTTGCAGGCCGCCGGCGAGGCCGAAAGCACCAAAAAGATCGGGATGATTTCGCCCTACCCGCCCATCCACGAAGACCTGGCGCTGGTGGTGGATGAGGCGACGCCGGCGCTGGCGGTGCAACGGGCGATTCTGGAAGGTGGTTATCCGCTGGTGACGCAGGCCCTGCTGTTCGATATTTACCGCGGCGAACAGGTCGGTGCGGGAAAGAAGAGCCTGGCGTTCGCCCTTACCTATCAGGCTCCGGATAAGGTGCTGGATGAGAAGGATGTGGAGCGGTTGCGCAAGCGCATCCTGAAGGCGGTGGAACAACGGGTCGGGGCAAAATTGCGCGGGTAGCATGGGACGTCTGGGGTATTACGCGCAAGGGGTCATCCGTCTGGCCCGGGGTTTCCGCTCGCCCTGGGCCGTGGCCGGCATGGTTTTGTTCCCGCCGCGTACGGGCGCAAGCCGGATGGTCACGCTGCGCCAGGGGCTGCGTTTCGCAGTGCGCGGGCCTCTGGATGTGTGGGTGTTGAAAGAGACGTTTCTGGATGGGTACTATCTGCGTTACGGCTGGAGGCCCCAGCCGGGCTGGACGGTGATTGACATCGGCGCGGGGTTTGGGGACTATAGCCTGCAAATCGCTACGCTGGAACCCAGTGTTCGGGTCTACGCCTGCGAGCCTTATCCGCCTTCTTTCGAGTTGTTGGAAGCCAATATCCGCGCCAACGGGGTGACACAGGTGACGCCTCTGCCCTGGGCGGTGGCCGCGCAAGATGGGTGGGCACGGTTCGATCAGGGCCGGGGTGAGCCGCTCCAGATGGGCCTTTCCAGCGAGGGGGATCTGCAGGTGGAAGCCGTGAGTCTGGCGGGGTTGTTCGCACGCCTGGGACTGGCGGGCTGCGATCTACTGAAGCTGGATTGCGAGGGCGCGGAATACGCGATTCTGACCGGGGCAGCGCCGGAAACGCTCCTGCGCATTCCGCGGATGGTGTTGGAGGTGCACGATGGGCCTCAGGGAACGCGGGAGGAGCTGCGGAGCTATCTGGAGCAGCAGGGGTATCAGGTCAGGCTATGGCCCAATCCCGTGCACGGGTATTTGAGTTATATGGCGGCCTGGCGCGCCGGGTAGCCAGCCAACACTGGGCGGCCTCTGAGGGCCGCCCAGTGTTTTATTCCTGCGATGGAGCGCCGGCAGCCTGATTCTGGCGTTGCGCCAGACGGTCGAGCGCTTCGGCCACATCCCACAGGAGCTGTTCTTGGGTAAAAAGGCCCTTCTGCAGCAGGGCCTGGACACGCTGGCCGAGTTCCGTGCGTTCCTGAGGGGTGAGTTCTTTAGCGGTCACGACAATGACCGGAATGTCGCGCAAAGTTTCGTCAGTTTTGAGGGCTTCGAGCACGGCGAAACCGT
>DAOTZR010000113.1:0-2788 GCA_034434315.1 Anaerolineae bacterium | reverse complement strand
CTGATTTCCTGGCCCAGTAATCCGCTTCCCGTACCAGATCAGCCACTGCGCCAAAGCGCGTTGAGAGGCGCTGTTGATGGCCACTCAACCGCGCGCCGTACTCTATCACCCGTGCTACCGCGTCCCGTTCAAAGGGCAACAAATGCTCTTCCAGACTGCGCGACCGTACAAAGCGGGCGTAGAGCATTTCATTTTCAGCCGTGCGGGCCATACGCGTCCCGAAATCTGCCCGCACCTTAAACAGTTCGGCGAAGTCTTCATCCAGGCTAATTAACGTGTAACAGGTCTCTGGCAAACCAATCAAAATCACCTTGACGTTGAGGGGGATGGGTTCGGGCGTAATGATGCGCAGGGGCGATTGCCCCTCTTCGGGCCGTTCGATGCGCAGGGAGCGGACCGAAAGTGCCCGCTTCAGCCCCTGCCAGGCATTGGCGGCATTCAGCACGTCTTCAGCGCGCAACACCAGGAAGCCACCGTTGGCGCGATGCAGGGCGCCTGCGCGGATAAGGGTGTAATCAGTCACCGTTGACCCGTAACGCACATCGAACTCCAGGCGCCCCAGCAAATTGTCGTAGGTAGGATTATCCTCGATAACGACAGGAGCGCCTTGAGTGTGGCTGTTGTCCACCAGAAGATTAACCCGATAGCGCAAAGACAGGGGCACCTCTAGCAGAGAAGCTCCGGCGTTCTTCTCCTCACCCTCGTCGCCTTCTCCATCCTGGAAAGCGACCACATTGGCGATGATGTCCTGGCGCACCTCTTCTAAATACTGGAGCACAGCTGGATAGGAGGCATATGTTTCGCGCAGTTCACTCAGGAGCGGGCGGATGGTGTAATCGGCTACTTCGCGATCGAGATTTTCGATGGACTCGTAGACTTCGCGTTCATGCTGGCGCAAGCGGCGCAGGGCGTTGTCGAGCAGCTCCTCCAGATGATCGGAGATGGCCGTCAGGCGTTCTCGTTCCCCTGCGGGCAATTGACTGAAGCTCTGCGAATCCACAATCGAGCCGTTTTGCACCGGCGCAATGTACAATCCCGCGGGTGAACGCACCAGCGCAAAGCCCGCTTCCTCGCAGGCCTGTTCGACCGTGGCAAACTCCTGCTGCTGTGCCTGGCGCAACTGTTGTTCCCGATGTTCGCGCGCCTCAGCATAGGAGTCCGTATCGAAAGCCCGTGCCATGCGCTCAAGTAATTCTATGTTGAAGTGTTCCATATCCTCACGAAAACGCCGCCCCAGGCCCGCCGGCAGGCGGATGGCCCGCGGACAGCGCGGATCCACAAAATTGTTCACATACACCCAATCATCAGGCACAGGCAACTGCCGGGCGTAGTCGTCTAAGACCTGGCGCAGGATCGTCGTCCGTCCTGTTCCCTCTTCGCCCATCATAAAAATGTTGTAGCCACTTCCCCGAATTTCCAGACCAAACTGGAGTGCCTGAATGGCGCGTTCTTGCCCGATAGTAACAGGCTCAGCGGGTAGCTCATCCGTAGTCATGAAAGGCAAATGCGCGGGATCGGTGATCTGGCGTATACGATCGGCAGTTAATTTGAGCGCTGGCTCGGACATCGGTTGGCTCCTTTGGGGCTGAGATGACAAAGGGCGCCGACCAGCTCCAAGTAGGTGCTGGTCGGCGTGAACGGGCTGCGTTTAGCGCCCTAAATACATCGGCATGACTACGTATAGATAACCGGTGCTTCCCAACGGCTTGATCACCCCCGGCGCCTTGACGCTGGTCAAATCGAGCATCACCTGCGGTTCATCCAGGGCCGAAAGGACATCGGTGAGGTACTTCACATTGAACGTGATTTCGATAGGCGCGCCGTCGAGCACAGCTTCCAGCCGCGTCATCCCTTCGCCACTTTCCGTAGCGCTGGATGTGACGACCATTTCCCCCGGAGCGATGGTCAGGCGGACCATATTGGCGGCATCGCGAGCGAAGATGGCCGCGCGCTTACAGGACTGCAACCATTCTTCGCGGGACACCACAACGCGCGTGCTCTGGGTTGTGGGAATAATGCGACGGTAGTCGGGGAAGGTCCCGTCAATCAACTGTGCGTTAAGTACCGTGGAGCTGAGGCGGAAGATGACCTGATTGTGGTGTCGGCTCATGCCAAGGGTCACAGGCTCATCCGTGCCGCTCAAGATACGCATCAGCTCGGCCAGGGCGCGAGCGGGAATGATTACGTTAAAGGCGCGGGCGATAGGGGCCAGCAGGGGCACGCGCTCAATCGCGATGCGGAATCCGTCGCCGGCTACCAGGGTGAGCCGATCGCCTTCAAACTCGGCCAGTACCCCCATCAAGACCGGGTGGGTTTCGTCGGTGGCTGCAGCAAAAATGACCCGGTTCAGGGCGCGGCGCAGGTCGGGTGCCGAAACGCTGACCCCATCCAGGTCCTCCAGTTCGGGAATGGCGGGAAAGTCTTCGGGAGAAAGGCCCCGGAATTGCGCGTGCACGCCCCCACTCTGCACGGTCAGACTCAGACTGGTCGGGTCCAGATTCAGTTGCACCGGTTCGGGAGCGAGGGAATTCATCAGGTCAATAAAATTGCGGGCTGGAATAGCTACGGCCCCTTCAGTTTCGACCCGCGCACCTACCCAGTGCGTGATGCTCAGCTCCAGATTGGTCGCAGCCAGTTTGAGTTGACCATGATCGGTAGCCAGTAAAATGGTGCCCCAGATCGGCATAGCCGGGCGGCTGGGCACCGCACGTCCGACCAGGCTCAGTCCCCTGGCGAGGTTTTCCTGTAAGCAAGAGAGCTTCATGATGCGGCCTCCTCAACGTTCTGT
>DAOTZR010000112.1:0-28052 GCA_034434315.1 Anaerolineae bacterium | reverse complement strand
GGTTGGCAAGTTCACAGGCTCCTCCAAAAACTTCAGGGATTCTGGTCAGATGGCGGGTGTGAGGTATACCACGGCTCGCGCCAGTGGATGAACATTGAACCGATGGACTCGCCCACAACGTTGCGACGGATCACCTCGGCAAAGGTCTTCGCTACGGATAAACGGACCAGGCGCTGGGGACGGTTGGCTTCGGGCACGGGCACGGTGTCGGTGGTGATGATCTCGTCAATTTCGGGGATGGCGTTCAGGCGTTCAGCAGCGGGTGGTATGAACAGGCCGTGCGTGACCACCAGCGTGACGCGCGGCACGCCTTCCCTTTCCACCAGATAGCGCACCATTTCGGCGAGGGTTCCCCCGTTGGCGATTTCATCGTCCATCAGGATAACATGCTTGCCGCGCACATCGCCAATGACCCCCAGGATTTCCACCCGGTCATCGCGCAGGCGTTCTTTGGCGCCGACGGCCATGGGTAAACCCAGCTTACGCGCCAGCATGATGCCGTTCTTGGCAAAACCAAAATCCGGGGTCATGAGCACGGCGTCGCTCAGGTCTTTTTGGCGCAGGTAGGCGTAGAACTCATTGTTGGCGGTGAGGTGATCGGTGGGAATACTGAAGAAACCGTGCACCTGCGAGCTGTGCAGGGTCATGGTGATGACGTGCGTCGCTCCCGCGGTTTGCAACAGGTCGGCGATGAGGCGCCCGGCGATGGCGATCCGGGGTGCGTCCTTTTTGTCCGAGCGGGCGTAGGAGTAGTAGGGGATGACGGCGTGAATGCCGCGCGCCGAAGCCCCTTTCGCTGCGTTGATCATTAGCAGCAGTTCCAGCAGATGATCACTACAGGGTGGAGAGAGGGGCTGGACAATGAAGACTTCCTTGGAACGGACGCTTTCTCCCAGTTGGACGAAGAGGTTATCATTGGAGAAGCGTTCGCGCCGGGAGGGGCTGAGCGGGATTCCCAGTTCCTGCGCGATGCCCTGAGCCAGCTCCGGGTGAGCGGAACCGTTGTAAATCAAGATCTCTTCCTTCCAGTCCTTATTCACGGCTTCCTCCGGGAAAAGACGGGAACTTTCATCGTTTTTAGGGGTGGGTGAGGCGTAACCCTCACCCACCCAGCTCCGGTATTCAGCCTGCCGGCTCTTTTAAGGGAGCATGGGAATCCAGATACCATGGCGTTTGGCGAAGGTGATGGCTTCTTCGTAGCCGGCATCGGCGTGACGCACGACCCCCATGCCGGGGTCGGTGGTGAGGACACGCTGCAGGCGGGCGGCGGCTTCCGGGGTCCCATCGGCGACGATGACCTGCCCGGCGTGTTGGGAGTAGCCGATGCCCACGCCACCGCCATGATGGAAGGAGACCCAGGTGGCGCCACCGACGGCGTTGATGAGCGCGTTCAGGATGGCCCAGTCGGAGATGGCGTCTGAGCCGTCTTTCATGGCCTCGGTTTCGCGGTTGGGACTGGCGACCGAGCCGGAATCCAGATGATCTCGTCCGATGACGATGGGGGCTTTCAGGCGGCCATCCGCGACGGCTTCGTTGAAGGCCAGGCCGGCCAGGGCGCGTTCTCCGTAACCCAGCCAGCAGATGCGCGCCGGCAGGCCCTGCCAGGCGATTTTTGCTTCGGCCATGGTCAGCCAACGCCGCAGGTGTTCATTTTCCGGGAACAGCTCCATGATGATGCGGTCCGTGGTGTAGATGTCTTCCGGATCTCCGGAGAGGGCGACCCAGCGGAAGGGGCCTTTGCCCTCGCAGAAGAGAGGGCGGATGTAGGCCGGGACGAAGCCGGGGTAGCTGAAGGCTGCTTTGAGGCCGTTATCGTAGGCGCGCTGGCGCAGGTTGTTGCCGTAGTCAAAGACGATAGCGCCGCGCTGCTGCATTTCGACCATGGCGGCGCAGTGCTCGGTCATGGTGCGGATGGCCTCGCGCTGGTAGCGGGCCGGATCACTTTGTTTGAGGGCACGCGCTTCTTCCAGGCTCATGCCGTTGGGCACGTAGCTCAGGGGGTCATGGGCTGGGGTCTGGTCGGTGACCATGTCGGGGATGATGCCGCGCCGGACCAGTTCGGGGTAGATGTCGCCGGCGTTGCCGATGAGCGCGATGGAACGGGCTTCGCCCCGGCTAACGGCGCTCTCAACCCGTTGTAAGGCGCTGTCCAGGTCGGTGACAATTTCATCCACCTGGCGCAAAGCCAGACGGCGTTCCGCGCGCCAGGGGTCCACTTCCACAAAAAGCCCGACCCCCTGGTTCATGGTGACAGCCAGGGGCTGAGCGCCACCCATTTCGCCCAGGCCGGCGGTGAGGATGAATTTCCCTTTGAGTGAGGCTTGCGGGCCGTAGTGCTTGCGTGCCGCTGCGCCGAAGGTCTCGTAGGTGCCCTGCAGGATGCCCTGGGTACCGATGTAGATCCAGGAGCCGGCGGTCATCTGGCCGTACATGATGAGGCCCATTTTTTCCCAGCGGTCGAAGTTCTCCTGGGTGGCCCAGGCGGGGACGATGTTGGAGTTGGCCAGCAGGACCCGCGGGGCATCGGGGTGGGTTTTGAAGACGGCGACCGGCTTGCCGGATTGGACCAACAGGGTGTCGTCTACATCCATGCGGCGCAGGGTGTCGAGGATCGCCTCGAAGCAGGCCCAGTTGCGAGCGGCTTTGCCCCGTCCGCCGTAGACGATCAGGTTGTCGGGGTCGAAGGCTACGTCGGGATCGAGGTTGTTTTGCAACATGCGGTAGGGGGCTTCCAGGAGCCAGTTTTTGCAGTGTAGTTCGGTGCCACGCGGCGCCCGAATGATGCGTTGCGGCATAGTCACCTCCTTGAGTCTGGATGAGTTCTATAAAGTGAGTATAGCACGAAAGCGTGCGGGGGAAAATCCCGCAGGGTGGGGGGCGGCCAGAGCCCGGCGGACGCAGGAGGGCGCTCTCTCTGTTTGCGGGGGGCGCCAGGTTGGGTTTGACAAATCCCCCTGCAAAGCTATAATCTCCTTTCGTGCAAATTTCAAAGCTGCAGGAGTGAGTATGAATAACCGTCTTCCGATTATCAGTCTCATTTTCGTCCTGCTGCTGGGGGCTTTGGCCGCGTATCTGGTGGTACCGGATTTGACCTCCCCGGAGGGCTATCCGTATCCCCAGGGGGTGACCAGCCTGGCCTTCTGGCAGCCGGAGAAGGAACGCTCTTTGAATTTCCGCCGCGGCCTGGATCTGCAGGGTGGTTTGCAGGTGTTATTGGTGGCCGATCTGCCCGGCGGCGCTGCGCCGGATAAGGGCGCGCTCGAAGCTGCGCGGCAGGTGGTGGAAAGTCGCGTAAATGCCCTGGGCCTGACGGAACCGGTGGTTCAGGTCCGCGGTGACCGCCATATTGTGGTGGAGTTGCCGGGCATTAGCAATCCAGAGCAGGCTGTAGATACGATTCGGGAAACGGCCCTGCTGGAGTTCGTGGAAGCGCCAGCCTTGATGCCCGGAACGGTCATCACGACTTCGTATGGCTTGACGGATACGACGGCTGTCTCCGGCACGGTCTATACCACCGTTATGACTGGGGCCGCGCTTAAAGATGTGTATACTTCGCAGGATCCGCAAACGGCAAAGATTGTGGTGGCCTTTGAGCTGCAGCCCGATGCCAAGGATCTGTTTGCGCAGTACACCTCGACGCATGTGGGCCAGACGCTGTGTATTGTGCTCGACAAAAAGGTGATTTCGTGCCCCCGCATCAACAGCGCTATCACCGAAGGCAAAGGCGTGATTGAAGGGAACTTTACGCTGGACGATGCGGAGCAGTTGACGATTCAGTTACGCTACGGTTCGCTGCCGATTCCGCTGAAGATTGAAAGCTACAAGGCGATTGGACCTTCGCTGGGGCAGGTTTCTGTAGAAAAAAGCGTGAAGGCCGGTCTGATTGGCTTGCTTGTCGTCTTCCTGTTCCTCATTATCTACTATCGCCTCAATGGTGTGGCCGCCGCCCTGGCTCTGGCCCTATACGTGTTGCTCAACCTGATGGTGTACAAACTCATCCCCGTCACGCTGACTTTGCCTGGTATCGCCGGGTTCCTGCTTTCGGCGGGGATGGCGGTGGATGCGAATATTCTGGTGTTTGAGCGCATGAAAGAAGAGCTGCGCCGTGGGCGTTCGGTTGTTGCGGGCATGGAGGCGGGTTTCTCCCGCGCCTGGACGTCGGTGCGCGATTCCAACCTGGCGACGTTGCTCACGTGTCTTATCCTGTATTTCTTTGGCAATGCTTTTGCCGCGAGCATGGTGAAGGGCTTTGCCATCACGCTGGCGTTGGGTACCGTTGTAAACATCTTTACCGCCATTTTCGTCACCCGCACGCTGGTACGCTTTGTGCTGGGGCTGGCCGGTGATAAAATCGCCCGCCATCCGGGTTTGTTGGGCGTATAAGGAGTAAGAGCATGGTTAACTTTGTCCAAAAACGACGCATTTTCTTCACCATTGCCGGGGTTTTGGTAGCCCTGAGCCTGGTCGCGTTGCTGGCCTCGCTGGTGCTGTACGGGCAGGCGTTGCGCGTGAGTATTGATTTCAAGGGCGGTAGTCTGTTTGTCTTGCAGTTTAAGCAGCCGGTGACGGAATTGGCGATTCGCGATGTGTTTGTAGCCCAAGGCCATCCAGCGCCGATCTTGCAGCAATTGGGCCTGAGCGGGGAGAATTTGTGGCAGGTGCGCACGCGCTTTGCTTCGGCTGACGAAGTGGGGACGATTATGGACGCCCTGGATGCGCAGGTGGCCCCGATTGACCGCGCCAATTCGCACGTGGACACGGTCGAGCCAACGGTAGGCGCCGAGGTGACGCGCACCGCCGCTATCGCGGTTTTTGTGGCCGCTCTGGCGGTTTTGCTCTTCATCTGGTTCTCTTTCCGGCGCGTGCCCAATGCTATCCGTTATGGGACGGTGTCTCTGGTCGCTATGGCCATCAATGTCCTGGTGACCATCGGTTTCTACGCTCTGATGGGCATTCTCCAGGGCTGGGAAGCTGACGCGCTGTTTTTGACCGCGGTGTTGACGGTAATCGGCTTTTCGGTGCAGGATGTGATCGTGGTTTTCGACCGCATCCGTGAAAATATTCCCCGGCATCGCGGCGAGCCGTATGAGATGATCGTCAATCGCAGTGTGATGGAGACGGTGCATCGCTCGCTGGCGACGCAGTTGAACGCGATGTTCGTGATGGTCGCGATTCTGTTGTTCGGCGGTGCGACCATCAAGCCCTTTATCGCGGTGATGCTGGTAGGTATGCTCAGCGAGACCTTCACATCCCTGTGTGTGGCGGTGCCCCTGCTCGTGGTGTGGGAGGAGCGCAGCCGTGCCGGTAAGCGGCAGCTCGCTACGGCCTGATTCGGCCCACATCAACAAAAAAACAACCAACGCCCCTGGCCAGGCCCAGGGGCGTTGTGTTTGAAGCGGGGTTTCTTAGCCCTCTTTGCTCCCTGTCGCGGCGATGCTGCGGATGAAGTATTTCTGGAAGGTGAAGAACAGCACCAGCATGGGCAGCGTGTTGAAAATGGACCCGGCCAGGATGATGGAGTAGAGGGAGTAGTATTCTCCCCGGAACCACTGGAGGCCAATGGGCAGGGTGAAGTTTTCGGGCGTGCGCAGGATGAGCAAAGGCCACATGAAGGCGTTCCAGGTACCCTGGAAGGTAAACAGGGCCAGGGTGGTCAGGGTGGTCTGGCTGATGGGGAGGATGATGCGGAAGAAGGTATCCAGCCGGCTGGCACCGTCAATGTAGGCGGCTTCTTCCAGTTCGCGCGGGATGGAGCGGTAGAACTGGGTCATCATGAACAGGCCAAAGGCGTCCACGATGCCGGGCAAAATGACGCCCAGCAGGTTATCCAGCAGACCAAAGCCGGTAGGAATTTGCACGCCCCCGATGGCAAAGTTTTTAATCACGCCCGGTCCGATGATGAGGAAGTTGGGTACCAGTAAAACCTGGCCCGGGATCATCATCGAGAAGAGCATGGCATTGAAGAGCCATTTGCGGCCCGGAAAATTCAGGCGCGCGAAGGCATAGCCGCCCATGGCGCAGAACAGAGGTCGGATGACGAGCAGGATGCCGGAAATGACCAGGCTGTTCAGCACCCAGCGCGGGAACAACTCGAACTGGGTCAGGATGGTGCGGTAGTTATCCAGGGTGAAGGGGATGGGTAGCCAGAAGGGCGGATTGTACAGATCGTTGACCGGTTTGAAGGAATAGACAATCGAAAGCCAGAAGGGAATGATGCTGATGGCTCCCCACAGGATCAAAATGCCGTAAAACAGGGGCATTTTGATTTTGTCCCACCAGGTTTGTTCGCGAATGCTTGTGCGTTCCATGGTTATCTCCCCTGTTCTTCCGGCTGGTCAATGAAGCGCTTTTGAATATACGTGACGATGCCGATCATCAGCGCCAGGATGAAGGATGCCGCTGCGGCGCGCCCCATCCGGATGTTGGTGCCGCCGAAGGCCCAGTCATAGATCAGGTAGGAAATGGTGGTCGTCGCGCCCAACGGCCCGCCTTTAGTCATGACATAAATCTGGTCAAAGACCTGGAAGCAGCCGATGACGCCCATAGTGACCACAAAGAAAATGGTGGGACGCAGGGCCGGGATGGTGACGTACCGGAAAATCTGGAAACGATTGGCGCCGTCAATTTCGGCGGCTTCGTACAGGGCGTAGGGGATGTCCTGGAGCGCCGCCAGGAAGATCAGCATCATGGTTCCGATGGTAGACCAGATGTTCACCATCATGATGGTAGGCAAGGCCGTTTTGGGGGAGAGCAGCCAGTTGACCTTGATCCCCAGAAGCTGGTTGATGATACCGGTTGGACTGAACAGCCAGAGGAAGATCAGCGAAATCACTACCGATGATGTGACCGAGGGCAGGTAGAAGATGGTGCGGAACAGACGGCGGCCTTTGATTTTCTGATCCATGGCAAAAGCGATGATGAGGGAGAGGACGGTTTGTGTAGGAACAACGATGGCCACGTATTCCAGCGTATTCGGCAGGGCATGCTTGATGAAGTCCTCGTGCTTCAGGACGGCCAGATATTCCGAGATTCCGACCCATTGCGGGGGACTGAGCAAATTGTATTTGGTGAACGAGAGGTAGAAAGCCCAGCCAATCGAGAAAACGATGAAGATGAAGAAGATAAAGAGCCAGGGCGCAAGCAAAAAATAGGCTGTCAGGATCTCGTTCAGTTTATCACGTCCTTTTTTCATAACAGGGCCTCCTTTTCTGCACCGTATTCAGTACGGGGCAAGGTTGGATGTGCGTGGCCTGGACAGTGTATTTGCCCTGGCCAATCCGTGGTGGGGGCCAGAGAAGCCCCTGGCCCCCACCATAAGGTGTGAACCTTAGTCCTTCATCAGTTTGCGTAAAGTTTCGGCTGCTTCCTTCATCGAGTCGGCGACGGGCTGGTTGGTGAGGTAGATGCGCTCCAGCGCCTTGCCCATCTGATCGTTCACATCCGAGCCGTACAGGCCCCACATGAAGGGCGTGGCGAAATCAGCGCCGCGGAAGATGGCCGCCGAAGCCGGATGGCTTTCGAAGTAGGGGTTGTTCTTCAGGGAAGCGCGTGAAGGCAGAGCGAAACCGCTTTCCAGCACGGTGATCTGGCTGGCTTCGCTGGTCAGGAAGTTGATGACCTCCCAGGCCGCTTCGGGGTTCTTGGAGTTCTTGGCGATGACGTAAGCCACGGTGAAGACCAGGTTGCCCTCGCCCTTGGGGCCCGCCGGCGGCGTCACCACACCGTAGTTGATGTTGGGGAACTGTTCGCGCAGATAGGGGATGAGCCAGCCACCTTCGTAGACCATGGCGAAGTTGCCCTTACCAAAGGCCGTGCCCTGCCAGCCCTCACCCACATCCGCCGGGAGCGCTCCGCTCTTGTCGGCGCGGAAGCCGGTGTAGAACTCCGCCGCGGCAATCGCCTCCGGGCTATCCAGCAGCGTATCGGTGAAATCGGCGTTCATGATCTTCCCGCCGTTCTGGAAGACGAAGATGGGGAAGCGACCGGGATCGTTGGGGACACCCAGACCGTAGATGTTCTTGTCGGGCTCGCTCAAGGCTACGGCAGCGGCCTTCAGATCGTCCCAGGTCCAGTTATCGGTAGGCTCGGCCAGGCCCTTGGCGGCGAACATATCCTTGTTGTAGAACAGGCCCAGGGTGTTGAAGTCCTTGGGGATACCGTAGACCTTGCCCTCGTAAGTGAAGGCGTTAATCAGCGAGGGGATGAAGTCCTCTTTCTTCACGCCAGAAGCCGCCATGTACTCGTCCAGCGGGACCAGCACGCCCTGCTGAGCGAAGAAGGGGAACTGGAAGATGTCCATGTAGTAGATATCGGGAGCCTCTTCCGCCGCCACGACGGTCTTGATGGCCTGCCAGTAGTCACCCGTGATCGGTTCGTACTTCACGGTGATTTCCGGATGTTCGACGCTGAACTTGTACAGGAGCGACTCGAGCAGCGCCGTCTCCTGCGGGTTGGCCGCCCAACCTGAAAGGCGCACAACGGTTTGCTCGCGCGGCACCTCGACTGTCACCGTCTCTTTGACCGTTACGGTCTCCTTAACCGGCACGGTCACGGTTACCGTTGCCGGGCTGCAGCCGGCCAGCAGAGCCAACACCAGGGCCAGAACAACAATCACAAACATTGAGCGTTTCATGGTCTCCTCCTTAAAATGAAAGTCTTAAAGTGAAAATGTAAAGGATGTCTGTAAAATTCTAAAGCTGGCCTTCTTTGGATTTTAAAGCTGCACACCTCCTTTCTACTCTGAGTGGGTATGGCGTAAATCTATGGTCACCTTTTCGCCGCGCCAGTAGAATTGATAGCGAAGTCGAGACCAGTGTGGGGGCAGGTGGGGCAGAATGCGGTAGCCATCCGCATCCACATACAACCCACCAAACCCGAAGACAACCGCTTGCCAGATGCCGCCAGCCGTGGCCCCGTGCACGCCATCGGCGGCATTGCCGCGCACGTCATAGAGATCCGTGCCGCAGGCCAGGCGGAAAGCCTGCAGGGCTTCATCCAACAGGCCCGCCCGTGCAGCCATCAAAGCCTGCGTGGCCGGCCCTAACGATGAGCCATAGGTCAGGTCAGTCATGGGCGTGTAATAATCCCAGTTCGCCCGCACGGCACTTAACGGATATGTT
The DNA here is from genome assembly GCA_034434315.1 of Anaerolineae bacterium. Lineage (GTDB taxonomy): Bacteria > Chloroflexota > Anaerolineae > B4-G1 > SLSP01 > DAOTZR01. The sequence continues at coordinate 18,933 of DAOTZR010000112.1, read as the reverse complement.
TCTCCCAGCAGGTAGAGCAACATCAGCACATCGGGCTGCTTAATCACCTGCACTTTCTGGATGCCTTCGACCCCAAAAATGGCGTGCATGGATTGGGTTCGCGGCTCATAGGCTGCCAGGTCCACTTTTTCAAGCTGGAAGAAGCCCTCGAATTGCTCAATCAGGCCAGTCTGGGGGTCGTAGGGAATGTACAAACCTTCCATCACCTCGACCCAGCGCCGCAGTCGCTCCGGCGTGAGATCCAGCCGCGCCATCAGCTCGTTGGCTTTATCTGGTGCGTGCTGATGCAGCCATTCCAGGGTGCGCAGGGCTTCTTGAATATTCCAGCGTGCCATCGCGTTGGTAAAGGCGTTGTTATTTACCCGCTCATGGTATTCGTCCGGGCCAATAATGTCGTTGATGTCGTAGCGCTGCTTTTCAGGGTTCCATTCCGCCCGGCTGGCCCAGAATCTGGCCGTATCCAGGACGATTTCAGCGCCGTAATCGCGCATAAACGCATCGTCACCGGTAACGCGCCAGTACTGCAACACCGCATAAGCCACATCGGCGCTGATGTGCTGCTCCAGATCGCTGCACCAGACGCGCACCAGTCCTTCGCCCTTGGGGCCGGGCAGCCAGCGCGGTGTAGTCTCGTCCCCGGTAGCCGCGCTTTCCCAGGCATACATGGCTCCTTCGTATCCCGCCGCCTGGGCCTTGCGGCGCGCTCCCGGCAGAGTGTGATAGCGGTACAGCAACAGGTTGCGCGCGATCTGGGGGCGGGTGAAGGTGAACAGCGGCAACATGAAGATCTCCGTGTCCCAGAAGGCATGGCCCCGATAACCAAAACCGCTGAGCGTGCGCGCTCCGATATTGACGCGATCGTCCCAGCGCGGGCCGGCGATAAGGAGCTGGAAAATGCTGTAACGCACCGCCCGGTCCGCCTCATCATCCCCATCGATCAGCACATCCGCCGCGTCCCATTCATCCTGCCAGGCGCGGGCGTTCTGCAGGCGCAGGGCGGCATAACCCTGGCGGCGTGCTTCCTGCAGGGCCTCCTGGGCCGCCGTGACCGGCGTCGAGCTTTCGCGACTGGTGTAAAGCGTCACCAGTTTATCCACCAACAACGTTTCGCCTGGCCGAAGCCCGGCCTTGATGCTGACCGCGGGAACCTGTTCACAATCGCGCAGGGCCAGCGTGGTTTCGCGTCCCCCGTAAACCTGCACGTCCATGCCTTCGACGACATCCAGACCGGTGGCAACGGTGCGCATGTGCAGATAAACGCTCTGGGCATCCCAGGCCCCCTGGGCAACCGGCTCCAGGTGAATCAGACGGTCATTATGTACCCGGCCATCGAGTTCAGCACGCAGTTCAACTTGTCCGCTGAAATCCAGCGCGGTAAGGCGATAGCGCAGGCCCAGCACATGAGGGTGCGCCAGACTGGCGAAGCGCTCAATCTCCAGCTCGATGGTCTGGCCTTGCGGACTGCGCCAACGCAAGTTGCGCTTGAGAAGTCCGGCGCGCAAATCCAATGTGCGGCGATAGCTCAACAGTTCACCCTGATCTAGCCGGAAGCGTTCCCCGTTGAGCACCAGGGTCATGCGTGTCCAGTTGGGGACATTGGCCAGCTCGGTGTACACAACCGGCGCATCGTCGAAAAAGCCGTGCACCAGCGTCGCCGGCTGGTCGCCTGGATACCCCTCCTCGAAGCTGCCGCGTGTTCCCAGGTAGCCATTGCCAATGGTGAAGAGGGTTTCGCGCGAGCGAATCATCTTGACCGTCGGGAGCTGATCCTCGCTGATCACCCACTGCTCTGGCCGTTCGGGCTGCCATGGCCCATTGAGGGCCTCCAGGACTTCGCTCAGGGTGGTATGGGCCAGGTCAGGGACCACGTAGTCCGCTGCTCCAACCCGGCTCACCGGCCCGATACCCAGGCTCAACATCCCGCCCGCCCTGGCGGCCAGGACGCCGGCCTCGGCATCTTCCACGACTACACATGAGCCGGGGTCCAGACCTAAAAGCTCCGCGGCTTTGAGGAATAAGTCCGGTGCTGGCTTATGGCGTTCGACGCTGTAGCCGTCGGCCACAGCATCAACCCACGGGCCGAGCTGCAGCGCATCCAGAACCTGTTGGGCGTTCTTGCTGGCCGAACCGATGGCGACGCGCAGGCCAGCTTCACGACAAGCCTTCAGGAAATCCAGCGCACCAGGGAGTAAATCCGCGGGTGTCATCTGCTGGATCAGCTCTTGATAGTAGCCGTTTTTGCGGGCCATCCAGGCCTCAAACGCTTCGGGTGTATGCGGCCGGCCTTGCAGGAGCAACTCCAACGAACGGCGGCGATCCACACCCCGCAGGGCTTCATTGCGTTGTTCGTCGAAGGGGACGCCAATCTCGTCAGCCAGGCGCTTCCAGGCCAGATAATGATAGCGGGCCGTATCCGTCAGGACTCCGTCCAGGTCAAAGATAAATGCGCGTATCATAGGCCTCCTGATAGATAGAAATGTGTTATAATAACAAGGGAGCACACCCAATGTGACACGTGTTACGTTGGGCGGATGTCTCCGGTGCGGGGGCTGGCATCTCTTGGCGGGGAGGCAGCCTCCGCAGTTTTTTACGATTCAATTTCCAGGCGTGCTTACGCTGTCAGGAAATGGTGCGTTCTTTTTTGCTTATCTGCTCACCTCTACATCAGGATGATATAGGCTTCATCAGTTATCCACGATAGGCTGCGCTGGATTCCCGGACCACCAGCTCCGGTTTAAGCAGCACGTGCCGTTGCTCCAGAGTTTCGCCGTGAAGCAGCTTTAACAACATACTGACGACCAGTTCTCCGGCCTCACTGATGGGCTGGCGGACGCTCGAAAGCGGTGGACGCATGTATTCGATGATCGGCGTATCATCGTACCCTACAATCGCAATATCCCGACCCGGTACCAGCCCGGCGTCGTAAATCCCATGATAAGCCCCCAGCGCAATCATATCGTTCAGGGCCACCAGACCGGTGGGGCGCAGGTCTTCGGGGTAGGCGAGCAAGGCCAGGGTAGCGGCATGGCCAAAAGCAACATTTTGTTCGGCGTTCAGGCCCGGAGCACTGCGCTGAATCAGTTCAGGAATCAGGGGCAGGCCGGCCTCTTCCAGGGCGCGACGGTAGCCCCGCTCACGGTACTGGCCGCTGAGCGAATCCTCCGGCCAGGCTAACAGGGCAATGCGACGGTGTCCGCGTTCGATGAGGTGGCGCGTAGCCTGGTACTCGCCTTCTTCGTTATCTACGTCAACGTAAGGGAAGTCCCATTCCGGGTTGGCACGACCAAAGGCTACAAAGGGAAATTCGTGCTCCATCAGGCAGGCGATGCGGGGATCGTTGTAGTTGGTATCGGAAAGGACAAAACCGTCAACTCGCCCGCTGAGCAGGAGCTGCTCATAAGCGCGCCAGTCTTTGTTATCGCGGGTGGTAAACGTCAAAATGTGATAACCCGCTGCTTCCGCTGCCTCGGCCATCCCATACAGAAAGCGGTCGAGGATCGGTTGCCAGCGCTCGGTCGGGATCTTGTGCCAGCAGTAGCCGATGGTGTGGCTTTGCCCAATCCGCAACTGGCGAGCCAGAGCGCTGGGCTGATAATTCAACTCGGCAGCCGCCTTGAGAACGCGTTCTCGCGTTGCCTGACTGATGGTGGCCGTGTTGTTGAAGACGTAAGAGACGGTTGCCACCGAAACGCCAGCGCGTTGAGCTACTTCTTTGATGGTAGCGTTGACTTTATTCATAATTTAATCGTTTAAACTCGCTGACCTTTAAAAAACTGCGTGTGGACGCAGCTATTTAATCGTTTAAATTACTCATAGTATAGCATGGATTTTGGGCTTGTCAATACCCTTTTGACTGGAATTTTGAAATTGCGGGTAACTTCCTACTGCTTTGCCAGTCAGGATTTTACGCTTTCGGTCGTTTTACGCCTCTCACCCCCCAAAAACCCTCGCTTTCCCCTTGAAAGTGGAAGCGGGGGCTTTAAAGATGTACCCTCCTCTCCCCTCCCAATTTGGGAGAGGAGAGGAGCCCAGGAGGTGAGGTGAGGCCAGAGTCAGCGCTACCGGGCAGCCAGAACTATTCGAAATTTAGTTTAACAAGATGGCAGGTAGTTACAATTGCGACCCGTTTTCGGCATCTATGTGCCCTGACAATCAGGCATGCGCCTGTGTCGGCGCCCTAAAGCTGGACACGGATTGGCGCGGATGAGACGGATTCAGGCGGATGAAAAGCTCGTGCTCCTCACATCTCCTGTACTTTCGTGCCTCATCCACGATTATGTTCGTTGCTCCCCACGGATTTAGCGGTATACTTGGGCCGGATTGAGGCCAAGAAGTATGCAGGAACCCTGGTGTGAACTCGTGTCCGCGCAGCGTTATCCGCCACAGGTATTGGCGGATCTGTTGACCGCCGCCTATGCGGATTATCCTTTACCGATTTATGTCACCGCTGAAATTCTGGCCCGCATGGTGGATAAATGGGATATTGACCTGGCCCGCTCGGTTGTGGCCGTTGTGGACGATCACCCCGCGGGGTTGGCTTTGCTGGCGCATCGCGCCCGCTCCGGATGGATCAGTGGGGTGGGGGTCGTCAAGGCCTACCGGCATCGTGGGATTGCACGCGCCATGCTGGTGTATTTGCAGCAGCAAGCCAGAATGCTGGGCCTGGAGACGGTATCCCTCGAGGTCCTGGAGGAGAATGTCGAAGCGTCAGGGCTTTATGCGCACCTGGGATTCAGGTCGGTGGGGGCGCAGGTCACAGTATCCAAAGTGACGGCTACAGCTCCGTGGGTTTCCTGGGATGCCCAGGCTTTTGAGTCAGGCTCCATCCTGCCCATGGACGCGGAGTTTGCTCTGGCTTTCTATTCCACTTTTGAGCATCCCCGAACAGCCTGGGTACGCAGCCAGGCCTCGCTGCACAAATTGTGTGCTTATGGGCTGAAAGCCCTGGGCTACTTTTCCGAACGTACCCTGCAGGGGTATCTTCTCTACACGGCGGGGATGGGCACGCTTGACATCTACGATTTAGCCGTGCAAACGCATGAGGCTCAGACCCGGACCATCGCGGCGGCTCTTTTGCAGACTGTGGAGCGCGGCGCCGACGGGTTCTTGCAGAGCTATGCCATCAGTGTGGCCGAAGAAGATCCCCTTCTCGAAGTGTATCAGGCCCTTGGCTATGAAGTGTTGTATCGGGAGTACGCGATGCTCTGGCATCAAACGAATTCAGGGAGCGAAGGACATGACATCGGCTGAAGCAGTTTGCCCAAGTTGTGGACGTTTTGTGGGACCTTACGAGACCTGTCCTTATTGCGGCGCCAGGCTTAAAGGTCGGCTTTCTCTGCGCATGCTCAAGCTGGCCGCCGTGATCCTGGCCCTGGTGGGCCTGGTGGGGCTTTATGTTTACGCCCGGCAGGTTCCTATCCCGGCTTTGAGTATCCGCGATGCTCAGGGGACGCTCAACATGGCTTATGTCCGTCTGCAGGGGCGCATCACGGGTGCCATCACCTATGACCCCACGAGCCAGTACCTGGCCTTCTGGCTGGAAGATGATACAGGTATGGCGCGCGTCTCCTGCTACCGCGATGTGACCCAGGCGCTGTTGAGCGCGGGACTTATCCCGGCGGTGGGCGATCAGGTCAGTGTGGCGGGAACTTTACGCGTGCGCGAAGATAGCGTAGCGCTTACCGTCAATGTGCCGGAACACCTTGAACTCAACCGCCCTGACCCGGTCCGCGTGCCCGTGAATCAGCTCACCATTCTGGATGAGGGCCTGCGGGTGCAGGTGAGCGGGGTTGTGGCTGACCTTTTCACCCCCTACGAAGGCCTGACGTTAATCACCGTGAGCAATGAGGACGGCGCCATCGCTGTGGCGGTCAACGATACGCTGACGATCTTGACCGGCCCTCTGCCCGATCTGATGCCGGGACAGGGCATCACCGTTACCGGCACGGTGACGCTATACAAAGACCAGGTTCAGCTCAGTCCGGCGCGCGTGCAGGACATCGCGGTCGGACCCGCACCCTACGCCACCGACCAGGCGCCGCGCAAGCTGTCGGAGCTATCCGCGGCGGACGAAGGCCAGGTGGTGCGCGTCGAGGCCGCGGTGACGAAGCTGGCCGGCTTGAAAGGTGGCCTCAAGGCCACGCTGGATGATGGGACGGGGCAGGTGGTGTTGCTGCTGTGGGATAGTGTCTATGGCGGCCTGGACGACCCCCTGGCCCTGGATGTGGGGGCGCGTCTCCGTGTTTTGGGGGAAGTGAAGGTCTATCAGGGCGAGCTGGAAGTGGTGCCGCAGCGGCCTCAGGATATCGAAATCGTGACCGCGGCTCCGCGCCCGCCCTTGTATGGCATTGCCAGCCTCAGCACGGAGCAGGCCGGGCAGATCGTGCGTTTGCGCGGCATCCTGGGCAACCCAACCGCCTTTTCCGCCGGGGTTAAGGTGCCGTTGGAAGATGGATCGGGTACCATCATCGTGCTGCTCTGGTCGAATATTGCCACGGCTCTGGAGCGCATGCCCGAAGCCGGGCAGCGCGTTGAGGTGCAGGGCGAGGTTTCGGTCTACCGGGACGCGCTGGAAATTGTTCCGCGCTCACGTTGGGACTGGCAGCTCTTGCCTTGAGGTGCGCGATGATCACGCTCCTGGGCTACGCGCTTATTGGTATGGTGCTTTCCTCGGTCCTGGCTTTGGTGCCGGCGCTGCACATCTACAATGTGGCCGGCTTCTTTATCCTGCTGGGGCCGCGGCTCACCTGGATCACGCCGGAACAAGCGGCCTTTCTGTTTCTGGGCATGATCACCGGCTATGCCATGCTCAATACTTTGCCCGGCATTTTCCTTTCCGCCCCGGACGATAGCATGGTCTTCATTGTCCTGCCGGGGCAGAAGTACATGCTGCAGCGGCGGGGATATGAAGCCGTGGTTTTGACCGGCCTGGGTGGATTGGGCGGCCTGTTCGTCTTGACGCTGCTGGCGCCGGTGGCCTCGCGTCTTTTTCCCATTGTGCGCGAAATTCTGCGTCCTCATATGGCCTGGATTTTGTGGGCGATTATCGCCTACATGCTGCTTTCAGAGTGGCCTAAGGGCACCGATCGGGCGCCGGCGGGTTGGCGGCGCTGGTGGGATGGCTGGCGTTCGCTCACGGCGGGGCTGGTCACTTTCCTCCTCTCCGGCCTGCTCGGCTTTATCCTGATGTACCGTCCGCTGGTCCCGTTGGAGGTTTCCTATCAGAATCTGCTGCCGGTCTTTGTGGGTCTGTTTGCCGTGCCGTGGGTGTTGCAGAATCTTGTGGCGCGGGTCGAGCTGCCAGAGCAGTATGTGGCCCGTAGCGTTGATGCGCCACCCTTGCCACTGTTCCAGGGCATCGCTGCCGGCACGCTGGGCGGCCTGTTTGCGGCGTTCTTCCCGGTCGTCACGGGGGGGATTGGCGGCTTCCTGGCCGGCCATGCGACGGCGCAACGCGATGAGCGCGCTTTTGTCATCTCCCAGGGCACGTCCAAAATCGTCTACTACGTCGGCGGGTTCCTGCTTTATTTTGTCCCCGGCCTGCATCTTACCCGTGGCGGTATGGCCTGGATGCTCAGCACGCGCTTCATGCCCTACGATCCCAAACTGTATTACTGGGCCACGGCTGCAGTGCTCCTGACTGGCGTCATCGCTTTCTTCCTCTCCCTGGGGGCAACCCGCCTGCTCATCCGCCTGTTGCGCATTGTCTCCTATCGGGTTCTCAGCGCCGTGACCCTGGCTTTGCTGGTGACGGTCGTTTTCGCCATGACCGGCCCGGTGGGCCTGGCTATCTGCCTGGTGGCGACGGGTATCGGTCTGATTCCCGTGTTGTGGGGATCGCGCCGTATGAACGCGATGGGTGTGCTGCTGCTGCCGATCGCGTTGAACATGGTTGGCGCCGGGGACGCCGTAGCGGGCTTCCTGGGCCTGTTGTGACCTGGTCATTGTAGTGCAGGATAAATCCTGCGCCACAACAGCACAGCCCGCGGTGATTGCAATCGCCTCGTTGGGCCTGCGGCGACGCCCGGTGCCGCAGGCGCCCGGTAAGGGTACGGCACGCCGTACTCTTTTAATCGGCAATACCTTGTGCCTACCCGGCGTGGCGCGCCAAAACCTCCGCATACACGTCCAGCACGCGCTCGATCATGCGCTTTTGTGTGAATTCCGCCTCGACGCGGGCGCGGGCCGCCTGGCCCATGGCCCTCAGGCGGTCGGGATCGCCGAACAGGCTGCGAATCGCTGCCGCGAGAGCCTGCGGATCGCGCGGCGGAACCACCCGGCCGCAGACGCCATCCTGTACCACCCACGATGTGCCTGTGCCTACTTCGGTGGTGACGCAGGGCAGGCCCGAAGCCATGGCCTCTAACAACACGGTCCCAAAGGCCTCAGCGCGGGCGTTGGCCGGCAGGACGAAAAGGTGCGCGCGCTGATACCAGCCCGGCAGGTCGGCATCGTCCACTTCTCCGTGAAAGCGCACTCGTTCACCCAACCCCAGGTGCTGCGCCAGGGCTTCCCATTCCCACCGTTGGGGACCGTCGCCTACGATGTCCAGATGCACGTCCGGCAGCTCCGTCAGGGCCTGCAACAGGGTGTCCAGCCCTTTGTAATAGCGTAAGCGTCCGGCGAACAACAGGGTCGACGGTCCGGTGAAGGGCGCCAGCGGCGGGCGGAAGCGCGTTTCGTCCACCCCCAGCGGGACGATGGCGCATTTCTCTCGCCGCGGTGCCAGCCAGGGCGAGGTTTCAATGTAGCGCGGACTGGTGACGATGAGCCGCGCGGCGTGATCTAGGATGCGGGCCAGGAGGGGACCATAAAGTTTGAGCCAGCCTTTCTGACGGACCACATCAGCATGATAAGTAATGACCAACGGCGTGCGAGGATGCAATGCCCAGGCGCTGACTTCGCCCAGGGGATAGGGACTGTGCACGTGGATGAGATCCGGCTTGAGACGCGCCAGGATGATGGGTTGGCTCAGGCTCAAGGGCATGGAGGCCGCGGTTCCCAGCCGCCCCGCTTTGATGACGCGCACGCCGGCGCGCTCTTCGACCAGCGTGCGCCGGCCCAGCGCACACGCCAGGACGATAACCTGGTGTCCCTGCGCGGCCTGCGCTTCCGCCAGGACGCGAATGTGGTTTTCGATGCCGCCTAAAACCGGGAAATAATCCTTGTAAACGTGTAAAATGCGCATTATCTGTCTCCTTTGGGCAGCGTGACCTGGCCCGGCGCTTCCAGGGTTTTCACGAGCACGACCAGGATGAGCAGCACCGCGTACAGCCCCCAGCCGCTGGCCCAGGCCGCCCAGGGAAAGGGCAGGGATAGGGCGAAGGCGTGCGTCAGACGCCCCAGGCCTTCCAGGACGTAGGCGCTCACGACCCAGCCCCGGCTCTGCGGACGCGGTCCCCAAAGCCAGGCCAGCGCCGGCAGCAGCAGGACGTGATTGTAGCGTTCCATGTGGATCAGTCCCAGCAGGCCCAGGAGCAGCCATAAGGCCCAGGCGCCGCGCGCCTCAGCCCTGGCGCTGCGCACCAGGGCCCGGATGCTGCATCCCGTGAGGACCAGCCCAAGCGCGAGGGTCGCCATCACCACCCCCGAAGCGGGCAGGACTGTGCGCGGGACCCAGGTGAGCGTGATGCGCGCATGGGGGTCCAGACCGGCCAGGGTGAAGGTTTGGGCCTGGGTGAGCCGTAAGGCCCAGGCCAGCAGGGATTGGTCATCCACGCCCGGCGTTGCGGTGGAGCTGGATAGCCGCCCGCTCAAGGCCTGGTTCCAATACTCACGGTTGGCCTGGGGCAGGCTGCCCCAGCTCAGGGCCAGGAGCAGCAGTGTGGCCAGTGCGGCACCGGCTAAGGCCCGCCCGCGGCGTGTGAATAGGGCCGCGCCGGCCCAGTAGTAAGGGAAGATTTTGAGGCTGCCCGCCAGGGCCAGGGCCAGGCTTGACGGCAGGAGGCGCTGCCCTTCCGTTCCCCGCAGCCATACCAGGGCGCAGGTCAACAGAATGATGCTCACCTGGCCCAGGCTCGCATCCAACCAGAGCGGCCCGTAGCTGAGCACGAGCAGCACCACGCCCGCTTTGCCCCATCTTGAGCGGATGCCGGCCAGATCGGCCAGCCAGAGGGCGCTGAACACGGCCAGGATGCCGTTTAGCCCCAGCCAGAGCCAGGCTGCGATGGGGAAGGGGACCAGCGTAAAGGGCTGCAATAGCAGTATCAGCAGCGGCGGGTTGTAGATGGGGGGCGGACGGAAGGGAATGGTCTGGGCGCGCATCAGCTCCGTCAGCCAGGCTTCGGGGATGGCATAGGGGGAAAGACCCGCGCGCCAGGCCCAGGCCGCGGCGTAGAAGCCGGAAAAGTCCAGCAGGCGCGGGTAGGGCCAGAAGCTTCCCAGGCGCAACAGGGCCGTCCCGACGTGCAGCAGCACGCCGGGCCAGGCCAGCCAGAACCACCAGGGACGGGAGCGCCAGCGCGTCATGCCGTCACCTGCCGGTAGAGATCCAGGGTGAGGCCGGCCGTGCGCGTCCAGGAGAAACGCCGGGCCTGCTCCAGGCCGCGTTCGCGCAGGGACGCGCGCAGAGCGCCGTCGTCCAGCAGGCGCTGGAGCGCCTCGGCCAGGGCCGCCGGGGTGCGGGCGTCGCAGAGCAGAGCTGCATCCCCCACCACCTCCGGCAGCGAGGCCGCATTGGAGCACACCACAGGCGTCCCACAGGCCAGCGCCTCCAGGGGCGGCAGGCCGAAGCCCTCGTACAAACTGGGGAAGACGAAGCCGGTCGCCGCGGCGTAAAGCGCGGGCAGGTCGGCCTCCGGTACCGGCCCCAGCCAGCGGATGCGCGTCTCCTGTTGGCGCTGCACGGCTTCGATTCTGGCCTGGGGATAGCGGCTATCCCAGGCCCCGGCGATTACCAGTAGCGCGTCGGTGTGGACCTGGCTCCAGGCCTGGACCAGGCCGGGCAGGTTTTTGTGGGGCTTATTGCTGCCCACGTAGAGGACAAAGCGCTGGGGCAGGCTGTATTTTTCGCGTAGTGATAGAATGGTGCGCTGGTCCTGCGGGCGGAACTGCTCTTCCGCCGCGAGGGGAATCACCGTGACGCGCTCTGGGGGATAGGCGAAGCGCGCCAGCAAATCGCGGCGGGTGTGTTCCGAAAGGGTCGTGACGGCGCGCGCCGTGCGCAGCGCCAGGCTCAGGCTCAGCGCGAAGAACAGGCGGGCGCGCAGAGAGCTTTCCGCCGGGCGGGTGAGGGGAATCAGGTCGTTGACCGAAAGCACCGTAGGAACACCGGGGCGGTAGGGCATGAGCAAATACAGGCTGTGATACACCTGGGCTTGCAGGGTGCGCAGTGCGCGGGGTACTTCCCACTGCTGGTTAAGATCGAAGGGGGTACAGCGCAGTGGCAGGCTATGCGTCGGGCGCGGGGCCGTCGCCGGCGCGACCAGGACGTGCAGCGCTTCATCGGCCTTGAGCAGGGGGGGGAGCGCCTGCGCCAGGCCGTGAGCATAGCGCCCCAGGCCGGGAAAATGCGGCGTCATCACGCGCCCGTCCAGGACGTACACCCTCATGCCAGCAGCCTCCGGTATAGAGCTAACGTCTCCTGCGCTGTGCGCTTCCAGGAGAACTGCGCCGCGCGCTGTAGCCCGCGCGTGCGCAGCGCCGCGCGTAAATCAGCGTCCGTCAGCACCTGACGCAGCCCCGCGCGGATGGCGTCCACGTCCAGCGGGTCCACCAGCACGGCTGCATCCCCGGCGATTTCGGGCAGGGAGGTGACGTTGGAACAGACGACGGGCGTGCCGCAGCCCAGGGCCTCCAGCAGGGGCAGGCCGAACCCCTCGGCCAGGGAGGGGAAGGCCAGGACCTGCGCAGCGGCGTACAGCGCGGGCAGATCGTCATCCTGGACATAGCCGGGAAAGCGCACCGCGGACCGGGCCGGCGACGTCTCCAGGGCGCGGAAGAAGTCCTCGTAAAGCCAGCCCTTGCGCCCCACAATGACCAGCGCGTCGCTCAGGCCTTCGGCGTGCAGCGCCTCAAAGGCCTGGAGCAGGCGGGTGAAGTTTTTGCGCGGCTCGATCGTGCTCACCGCCAGGATGTAACGCTCAGGCAGAGCGTAGCGCTGCCGCACCCGCTGGAGCGCTTCCGGCGGCTGGGGTTGAAAGATCGGCGCGGCGGCCTCGTAGATGACGTGCACCTTTGCCGCGGGCAGGCCGTAAGTGCGGATTACGTCCTGGCGGGTGTATTCCGAAACCGCGATGATGGCCGTCGCGCGCAGGCAGTAGCGCTTGAGCGTGAGGTTCAGGTACCAGCGATTCAGCGGTTTGTGATAGGCCGGATAGTGGCGGAAAAACAAATCGTGCACGGTGAGCACGGTCGGGATATGGCGCAGGGGCAGCAGCAGATGCTCGGTGGCATGGAACAGGCGCGCATCCGGCACCAGGCGGTTGAACGCCAGACCGGCCATCTGCCCGGCGGCCACCATCAGGCGCCAGGGTTTGTAGCCCAGGGCCACCGTGCGGGCGGGCAGGTCCTCCAGTCCGGGCACGGGATGGATCCCCCGCTCGCGGTTGTAGAAACAGGCCAGCTCATCGGGGATGAGCGGACGCAGGGCGCGGGCCAGGCTGGCGGCGTAGCGTCCCAATCCCGCCCGCTGATGGACAGCCGCGGAAAGGTCCAGGTAAATCATCGGTTCAGCCTCCGATACACGGGCAGCATCAGCGCCAGGGCCAGCCGCGCCAGCGGGCCGTAGTGCTTGCGGTAGAAATAGCGCAGGCTTTGGGCGTAAGCCGCCTGCGCGCGCGGATTGCGCTGCACACTTTGACCGCCCAGGTGCTCCGCCTCCACCTCCGGCACATACCAGACCTCCCATCCGGCGCGGCGCATCCGGCGACACCAGTCGTTATCCTCGAAGTACATGAAAAACCCTTCATCCAGCAATCCCACCCTCTCCCACGCGGCCCGCCGGACCAGCAGACAGGTCCCGGCCACCCAATCCACGCGCTGCGGCGTGCTCACGGCCCAGTCGTGCAGAGGACGGCGGGCCAGCAAGCGCCACAGGCCGCGGCGCAACAGATAGCCTGGCGCGGGATCCTGCCCAAAGGCGAAAGCCTGCGGCTGGCCCTGGGGCGTGACCAGGCGCGGTGAGACCGCCCCGGCCCTGGGCTGGGCTTCCATGAAGGCGTGCAGGTGACTCAGCGTGCGGGGACGGAGGCGCGCGTCGCTGTTGAGCAGCATGGCGTAAGCGCCCTGGGCCGCGCGCAGCGCCTGATTGTTGGCCCGCGCAAATCCCACATTCTCCGCGTTGCGGATCAACCGGACCTGCGGCGCTTCGACCTCCAGCCAGGCTACGCTGGCATCCTGCGAGGCGTTGTCCACCACAATCACCTCATAGCTCAACCCTTCAGCGCCAGCGGGCAGGCTGGCCAGACAATCCGGAAGCAGGGCGCGCCCGTTCCAGTTCACAATCAGGATCGAGACGGCTACCGTCATGGCCCTGACCTCAAGCGGAGCGTTCAGGCGTGAGGGTGTCCAGCACTTGCGCCAGGCGGCGCGTCAGGGCACGGCGTTCAAACCGGGCGGCCAGCTCCGGCCTGGGCTGGAAGCGCGTCGCATCCTCGCGCAGGGCCTGGACCAGTGTCACCAGGGCCTGCGCGATGCCCTCCGGGTCATTGGGGTCGGCCACCACGCCGATGCCCTCGCGCTGGATGAAATCGCGGGCTGCGCCCTCCGGCACGATGCCCAGGATGGGCTTGCGCGCGGCCAGATACTCGTAGAACTTACTGCTGTAAATCAGGCGCTCTTCCTGCGAATCTCCCTGGATCAGCATCAGCGCATCGGCCTGTTGCATCTGGCGCACGGCCTGACTGTGGGGGACGGGCGCTTCGACAGCGGCCAGGACGTCGGCGGCGCGCAGGCGTTCGTGATAGGCGGGATCCAACAAACCCACAAAAGTGACCCGGACCCCGGTGAGGGCCGCGCCGTAGCGCTCCTGAGCCAGTCGCAGGCCTTCGGGCAGCCTGTTGCGGGTTCTTTTGTCCAGAATCGAGCCGGAATAGAGGATTTCGATGCCACGGTGGGCTTTCGGTTCCGCGGGGAGGAAATCTTCGGCGTCGAAGCCGTTGGGCAACACCTCCAGCCGCTCACGCGCCCAGGGCCCGAAGACCGCTTCGGTTTGCCGGGCGATGGACTCCGTCATCACCAGGGCCTTCTGGCAAGCGCGCAGCACTCCCCGCTCCAGGCGGCGATGGCGCCAGCGTCCAATCGGCCCGGAGGCCAACATCCAGGGCGAATCCGCCACGCTCCACACGTCGCGAAAATCCGCCACCCAGGGCAACCCGGTCTGCCGGTGCAGGGTCTGGGCCAGCAGATGGATGGCGTTGGGGGGCGACGTGCTCAGCAGCGCAGCGCAGGGGACCTCTGCCAGCACCTGGCGGCAGGTGTGCAGCGCGTCCGCATGCCACAGGCGCGTTAGATCGGGCAGGATGAGGGTGCGCAACAGGCGCCGCGCCGTCGATTTGGCCCGTCCCGACCAGCCGGTGCGCCGGGCCGGGGCACCCAGCGCCGCCTGAGCGTTTTGGGGCAGGAACCGTCGCAGCGTGGCTGGCCAGGGCACGCGATAGACCTTGAGGTCGGGCGGCAGCTCGGCCAGTAGCGTGGGATCGGGATTCCAGAGCGTATCCGACGTAACGACGACCGGCTCCCAGCCGAACTCCGGCAGGTACTTCACGAACTTCGTCACCCGAATCACCCCCACACCGCCCTGGGGGGGAAAATCGAAGCTCAAGACCAGGACCCGTTTCATAACCCTCCTCAAGTGGCGTGACGCGAACTGGCGCATCGATAGAAAACCAGCGCCAGGACGAAGCTCAGGCCATAGGCGACGCTGGAGGCCTGGGCCGCGCCGATCATGCCCCGGCGCGGAATCCACAGCAGATCCAGCGCCACCGTGACCAGCAGCGCCACGCCGGAACTGATGGAATTGTAATGCGGGAAACCCCGTCCGGCAATTTCATTGGTCAGCACTTTGCCGCCACCCAACAGCACGACTCCCGGCAGCAACCAGAGCAGGGCGGGGTAGGCCGCCTGGAACGCCGGCGAGAAGACGAGGGTAATGAGCCAGGGGCCAACGAGCGCCAGGCCCAGGCCCCCCAGGGCGGTCAGGACCAGGGTCAGTGCAAACACGCGCGGGGTAAAGCGGTTCATCATGTGCGGATCACTGCTGGCCGCTTTGGGCATAATCACAAAGCCCACCGCGTGCGGCAGATACCAGAGCAGCTCGGCCAGCGTCACCGCCACACTGTACAGGCCCACCTGGGCCGCACCGACAAAGTAATTGACCAGGAAAGTGTCCAGACGATAGTTGAAATACTGCAGCAGCGTGCCCGGATAGCCGCGCAGCCCGAAGGCCAACGTCGTGCGGAACACATCCCGCTCCCAGACCGGGCGCAGACGGACACCCATCCGGAGCAGCAGGACCAGCAGCAGGAGCAGGTTCAGCCCCCAGGCCAGCACGACGGCCAGCGCGCCCCCCAGGACGCCCAGGCGCAGGCCCAGCAGCAGGAGCAAGCCCCAGGCCAGCATTGCCGCGCTCTGCAGAATCTGCAAGGCGCTCAGGGTAAGGATGCGCTGCTGCCCCTGTAACAGCGCGCCGAGAAAGACGTTGAGGAGCTGCAGCGGCAGGCCCAGCCAGGCCAGCCCCAGCAACACCCAGGGCATATTCGGCAACAGGCGCGACAGCACCCCGCTCAGGTACAGGCCGGCCAGGGCTACCCCTGCCAGCCCCGTGATGCCAAAAGTCAGGGTTAGCGCATTCCCCGCCAGGGTTTCGAGGCTGAAGCGGCGCGTGCCGGTAAAGTACACATAAGCCGTAGCCAGACCCAGGCTCAACACCATACTCAACAGGGTGGTGATTTGCGCGGTCAAGGCCACCTGGCCTTTGCCGGTCGTGCCCACCACCCGTGCTACCAGTATCGCGTTGGCCATGAGCAGCGCGGCACTGAGCACCTGAGCGCCGAAATTGCCCAGGACGCGCCGGGTGAAGCTGCCGCGCTGCTCCAGAACCGTCATGGTCTCAGGCGAGGCCCGGCCAGGCGTTGAGCGCATCCACGATGCGCGCCAGTTGTTCGGGAGTCTTTTCCGGCCCCACGCCCAGGGAAAGCACCTCGCGCGCCGCGCGCTCCGCTTCGGGCAGGCTCAGATCGCCGTAGCCCAGGGCGCGCAGATGGGGCTGATGGTGCACCGGCTCCGGGTAGAAAATCCCCGTTTCGATGCCCTGTTCGGCCAGATAGGCCTGTAGCGCCGTGCGCCCCTGCGGCACGCGCAACGTGTAGACGTTCCACACGGAGCGCAGGCCCGCCGGCACCTGGGGCTTGATGAGGCCCGGATGGGTGATGTGGGCCGTGTACCAGGCGGCGTTGGCTTCACGGCGGGCGGTGATGGCCTCCAATCGCCGCATTTGTGGGATGGCCACCGCCGCATGCAAGTCGCTCAGGCGTACATTGTACCCGATCATTTCATGCTGATAGCGCCGCTGCATGCCGTGATTGCGGATGAGCCGGCAGCGTTCGGCAATGGCCGCGTCGTTGGTGGTGATCATGCCGCCTTCGCCCGCAGTGATATTTTTGGTTTGATACAGGCTGAAGCAGGCCGTGCCGAAACTGCCCACGCGCCGGCCTCGCACTTCCGCCCCGATGGATTGGGCCGCGTCGTGAATCACGGCCAGACCGTAGCGCTCGGCCAGGGCCATCACCGCGTCCATATCGCAGGGCTGCCCGTAGAGATCCACCGGCATCAGGGCGCGCGTGCGCGGCGTGATGGCCGCCTCCACCTGCGCCAGGTCCAGATTGAAGGTCTGCGGATCAATATCCACCAGCACGGGCTTTGCCCCAACGAAGAGAATGCTGTTCACCGAGGCGATGAAGGTGAAGCCCGTGGTAATCACCTCGTCTCCTTCGCCGATGCCGTGAGCCAGCAGCGCCAGATGTAGCGCCGCCGTCCCGGAAGAGACCGCGATGGCATGGCGAGCGCCGGTAGCTTCGGCGAAAAGCGCTTCCAGGTGGGCCACTTGCGGCCCCTGGGCCAGGTGACCGGAGCGCAGGACGTCCAGCACTGCCTGCTCTTCCTCCGCGCCGAAGCGCACATCGAACAGGGGAATCGGCTCGCTCATGCGTCCTCCTGGCCGGCCTCTTCCAACAGCGTGCGGATGCGCGCTGCGACCATTTCGATGGCGCGGAAGTTGTGCCCGCCTTCGGGAATAATCACATGCGCGTAGCGTTTGCTCGGCTCCACAAACTCCAGATGCATGGGCCGGACCGTGTCCATGTACTGTTCGATCACCGAATCCAGGGTACGGCCGCGCTCCTGAACATCGCGCTTGATCCGGCGGATGATGCGCAAATCGGCATCCGTATCCACAAACAGGCGCACATCGAACAGCTCGCGCAGCTCCGGCTCGGCAAAGATGAGGATGCCCTCGACCAGAATAATGGGCGCGGGCTGTACCAGGCGGGTTTCGGGCCGGCGCGTGTGCGTCGTGAAGTCGTAGGTCGGCACCTCAACCGTCTGGCCGGCTTTGAGTTGCTTGAGATGCTGGACCAGCAGCTCCGTGTCCAGCGAGTCGGGATGGTCGAAGTTGATTTTGCGGCGCTCCTCGAAAGGCAGGTGACTTAAATCCTTGTAGTAAGCATCGTGCGGGATGTAGGCGATATGTTTCGCATCAACCCGTTTGAGAATTTCCTGGGCTACGGTAGTTTTACCCGAACCGGTGCCCCCGGCCACACCAATGATGATACTTTTCATATTCTCCTCCCATGCACAAGGTTAAAGGGCTTCGGTAAAGCGCATGTGCTCAGCCCTCCCAGGGCCAGGCATAGCATTCCCCCCACAAACCAGGGCCAGCCAGGGTAGCTGATCACATCCATGTATTGTATGTCAACCCGGTTGAGATTCAACATCGCCTGCTCGGTGAACACATGGGCACTGCGCCTGACCTTCAGGCTGGAAATGAGCTGGCCGCTGCTTTGGCGGTATACCTGCACCTCCAGGTCCTGGAGCGGATCGGCGCCCAGGACCATCCGGATCACCAGGCCGGCTTCCGGTAGAGCGCAGTAAGCTTCGGGGGATTGGGGCGTCAGGGCGAAGCGCAGGTGCGTCTGGCCCTGGTCCTGCGGGCTGGTGAGCAGCCGCAGCAGCGTGCCATCGGCAGCGCGGGCTTCCACCTGGACCCCGACGCCGTTCCGGCGGGGAATGAAAAGCAGGCCCTCTTGCCATGCCAGCCCCGATCCGGGCGGGGCTGTACGCAGTTCTGCGGGCAGGTTGAAAAGCTCATCCGGCCAGGCCTGCACATCAGTGTAGATGTGGGATGACGTCCATTGCAGCAGGCCGGCGCTGAAGAGAAACAACATCCCCAACCCCAGGCCCAGACGCGCCACGCGCCGCCGCACCGTCAGGCGCGGCCAGGTTGCAACCAGGTCCGCCCAGCGTACCAGGAGCAGGCCGACCGTCCAGGCCAGGGGAAGCTTGAGCCACAGGGAACGGTAAAGCGTGAAGACCCCCAGGCGCGCCAGCCAGTCCAGGGCCGCGAGGGAGGACCAGGTCGAAAGCCAGGCCTGCAGGAGTTCAGCCGATGCGACCGCCGTATCGGGGGCTTGTGGAAGCCAGAGCGGTGCCAGAGCCAGCCCCGTGAACGTGGCCAGCATCCACACAATCCAGCGGTCGTCCTGCAGCCTTGCCCAGAGCTGCTCAGGCTTCACGTCACGTCCTTTCCATACAAAAAAAAAGCCCCGTCGGGCGGGGATGGTGCAGAGCCACCCTTGGGACTTGAACCCAAAACCGGGCGCTTACGAAGCGTCTGCTCTGCCGATTGAGCTAGGGTGGCTGACTACGCCGGGCATTATAGCGTAAATCGGGAAGATTGCAAGTCGCATGCCGGCCTGATCGGGCCGTGGTTGAGGCATG
>DAOTZR010000111.1:0-3765 GCA_034434315.1 Anaerolineae bacterium | reverse complement strand
CATCCCACGTGTAATAGGCTCCTGTAGCATAGCGAGAGATCTTAAATAGCCCATCAGCATAATCGTAATACGAAATGCCCGCGAAATGCATCACTCCCGCCAGGTCGGCTTCGATGTCCAGCCCTTTGTTAGCGCGCCCTTCGATGGGGGAGAAGACGGCCTTGGGTGCCCAGATCCGCCCCATACCCTGCTGCCACATGCTATACACGGTAGCACCGTTTTCAGCATTGAAGTGCGGGCTGGCCGTCATGGTGAGGCGATATTTCACCTGATCCGGTGTGAGATTGGGATTCGCACTGAGCATCAGAGCTACAACGCCCGATGTCACCGCAGCCGCAGTCGAGGTCCCGGTCATGCGGAAGTAGTTGCCCGGCAGGTTCCGCTCAGGGTATTGCCCGGCCAGGTAGCTATTGTTTTTCATCACCGAAATGATGTGCGCGCCCGGTGCAATCACGTCCGGCTTGACGAAACCATCCATGGTCGGGCCGGCAGCGGAGAAGGGCGGGATGAAGTCATCGCTGAAGTCTTCCGGCGTGTTGTTGTCGGTGAAAGCCCCTACGGTGATGATATAGGGAGTGTTGGCCGGAACGCCAACGGAGAAGGGACTCGGCCCAGAATTCCCCACACTGGTAACCACAACGATATCCGCGGCCCAGGCTTTCATAACCGCCAGGTCAAAGGGATCGGCCCAGTAGGGGGTGTAGGCAGGAGAGTGCATGGAAATGTTGAGGACGCGGATGTTGTAAACGTCCTTATTCTGTACAATCCAGTTCAACCCACGCAGAATGGAAGCGTAAGTCCCCGCACCCGTCTCATCCAACACCCGCACAGCAACCAGGTTAACCGCCGGAGCTACGCCACGATATTCCTGATCTTGAGTCTCGTAGACGCTGTTGGCAATGATGCCAGCGATGTGCGTGCCATGCCCGTTGGGATCCTTGGGCGACTGGTTGAGTTTGTTGGCCGGATAGAACTGGTCATTGATGGCGTCGTAGTAAGCCAGAATGCGCTGGTTGTTGCCAACGCCGTTCTTAAGGCCGTTCATGGAGGGGTCAATGCCAGTGTCAAGGATGGCTACGGTGATCCCCTGACCTAGAACGCCCTGCTGCCAGACTTCCGCGGCGCCAATGGTCTTACTGAATTCCACATCAACGGCGCCATTGTTGCCGCTAGCTGCCGGTAGTGCCGCCCCGGTTACGGAACGATCCTCCATGGCAACCACACCCGGAACACTGTTGAGCAGGGCAACCTTTGCGGACGGAACGCGGGCAATCACCGTATTCAGGCCAGCCAGTTCCGTCTCAACTGTCCCACCAACAGCCTTAACGGCGGCGAGGGCCTGATCCAGGGCCGCTCCCCGCACGATCACGCGCGTCCCAGGTTGGCTCCCGCTCCCCCCCAGGAGCGAGACCCCAACCAGGGCCAGCGCCAGAACCAGTGAAAGGACTCGCTTCCAGTTCATCATGTACCTCCTTCGAACGCTAAAATCGCTTTACCTGCACGGTAAAAAATCCTATCCATATTTTAACTTAACCAAACAAAATCA
The DNA here is from genome assembly GCA_034434315.1 of Anaerolineae bacterium. GTDB lineage: Bacteria > Chloroflexota > Anaerolineae > B4-G1 > SLSP01 > DAOTZR01. The sequence continues at coordinate 2,219 of DAOTZR010000111.1, read as the reverse complement.
CGAATAGTACTTGAGTACTATTTTCTGACTTTCAAGGTGACCTATCAGAGCCTTTTTGTCCTTTCAGCAAGGTTTATGGAATGAAAAGGTTAGAATGTAGAAGCAGCGTCAAGCTCTTGCAGTCATCCCTGGCGTTTTGTCAGATAGGATCGCAAACTGGTAAGGCGGACCAGCATCATTCACAGGAAACTGGCTATATCAAGTTCAGGGCTCAAGGATTGGGCAAAGCATTGATGGCTTCACGACATTCACAGGCCACACGAGTTTCCTGAGCGCGTTGCAAAGTTCCATCATAGGCTACGTTGGTGGGAAGGGCCTGCCAGCCGCCAAGGAGCATGGGCCAGCGGGAATCGAAGGCGGCAATCCACACGCCGTTGTAACGTCGGGCAAAGTGTAAGTGTGTGGCGTTGGCCGCCCCACCCTCACACGAAGGATGCCCAATGCGATCGCCAACCTGCACCACTTGCCCGACCTGGATGCGCCCTTCCTGACGGATGTGCAGGTAAAGCAGTACCCAGCCGGAGCCAGCAAAACCATCTTGATCCAGGTCCAGGAGGACCATGCCTTCATCACTATACAGGATTTTTCCGGCAGCGGCAGCCGTAGCCCAATCCTCACTTTGATAGCAGCCCAGCTCTGTCCCTGCCGGGACAAAATCCAGAGCAGCCCAGGCGCTACCATCATCCCAGCCGCCATGCGGCCCACCGGTGAAATACCAGGTGGTGCCGCGCGGCCAGGGCAAGGCCAGGTCCGGCGCAGGGCCTTCCGGTAGCAGGGGTTCAATGGCATAACTCCAGGGATCACCGAACCAACGTTGATACACCTGGAGAAACCCCTCGGCGCTCAGCCAGCTTTCCCAGGTGGACGCATCAATGCCTTGCGCCAGGGCACGCTGGATGCCGGCTGTGCCAGGATTGAGGTCCTGGGCCAGCACACGACGTTCACCATCGGCCAACAGGATTTGTTGCTTTTCGCCACGCCATTGTGCGTAAAATCCGGCGTTGAGTTCATCCGCGGCCAGACTGAGTTGGATGGAAAGTTTGTCCCATCCATTAACGCGGTAGCCCAGGGGAAAGCGCCGGTCATCGTCTGTTGGGTAGGGGTTGCTCAACGCGCCTGAACGCAGTTCGAGCAGGGTCAGGAGCACGCGCGGTCCTACGCTGTATTGCAGAGCTATCTCCTGAACCAGTTCGGCCCCCGTTTTGAGACGGCCAGCCTGGCTTTCCCGATAGGCGTTTAGCCACCCTCCGGTGCTTTCAACGAAACCCACTGTATCAAAGCCCATGTAGCCCGGTCCATAAACCAGTTCGCTATCGGGGATGAGGGGTAAAGTCGGCCCGGGTTTCACCCCGGAAAGCGGAATCCACAGGGTCTGACCGGGATAGAGCTGGTTGGGATCGAGCAACTGATTGACTGCCGTGATTTGATCCACACTCAGGCCGTGTTTTTGGGCGATGGAGAAGAGGGTATCGCCGCTGCGTACGGTGTAGGTGATGACTTCCGGCATGGGGGTCGCGCTGAGCGTCGGGGTTGGTGTCGGCGAGGCGGGGATAGGCGTAGGACTCCCCTGGGATGCGAGAGCGCTGGCCGTAGCCCGCACGGCGCTGAGCGTCGCCTGCGGATCGCGAATAAGGTCGGTGGGTGTAACGGTGGGCGCTCCGCAAGCGTGGGCCACCATCAACAAAAGAAACCCTAAGCCTATGCCTGATAACCGTAAACGCATCAATGTTTCCTCGGATTGAAGACGTGAAACAGCGGGCGGGACGGCCCCGCCCGCTGTTGGTATGCCACTTTAACTGGCCGATGCGATGGGCGGCAGTTCAGGGTATTGGTCCAAAGCGGCATAGACAATGCCGATCAGACCAACGCCTGTGTGAGCACCCAGGACCGGGGCCACTACACCGGTCGGCAGCCAGTGGCATTCGAAGCGCGCTTCCATGGTTTCACGCAAGAGCTCGACGGCCTCCGGGTTCATGGTGTGCATGATTTGAACCCGCAAGGGCGTGCCGGGTTTGTGCGTTTCGGCGACGACATCAACCAGTTTCCGCACCGCTTGATTGAAGGCACGGACCTGGCCGCGCTGGTAATACATGCCCGTGTCCTTGGCGACGCCGATGATGGGTTTGATGTTCAACACCGAGGCCAACAGGCCTTTGAGATGGCTGATGCGTCCACCATGGATGAGGTACTTGAGGGTGGGCAGGGTGTAGATGGTCTCG
>DAOTZR010000110.1:0-1748 GCA_034434315.1 Anaerolineae bacterium | reverse complement strand
AACATCACCCGGTTATCCGGTGCGCCCAGGGTAGAGAGCGTATCCGTGACCACGACGCTCTTTTCCAGGACCGCCCCGCCGCTCCAGTCGCCGTACTTGAACCAGGCGTCAACGCCTTCAGTCTCAAAGTCGGCGATGATGGGCAAAGTGCTGGTTATGGCAATCACGGAGCCGGTACGTTCGGGTTCGCGCGTCGCCGCTGCGGCGAATTTCCCCAACGGCTGTTGACTGACCAGCAAGCCGAGAACAAGGACTAAAGACAAAAGCGTGGATTTCAACTTCATACGTCCCTCCTGAAAGGTGAATGTGAACTAGGGCGTTTGGAATACCATGAGCGTTGCCGACTGAGCCGGTAAAGTCACTTGCGCCCCGTTGGTAAACTCCCCGATGCTGACAAGTTCAGCCGGCGTGGTGACATCTAAACGCCAGATTTCCACCGTAACCGTGTTCGACGCTATCCCCTGGATGACCAGGGGGTAGGTAACTGCTTCTGGTCCGAGATTGGTGAGCAGGACCGTTATAGCTCCATCGTCGCGGCGGGCGGCATAGACTCCCGTGTCAGCACGATCAGTCGTGCTGTAAAGCAATTGCGTGCCAAATTGCCGGTAAAGGCGATACACATAATAACTGGGACGTGGAGCCGAGCGTGCCAGCAGGCCATACCCACCAATACCGGGGTTGCTCTGCAACGTAAAATAAGCGACCAGCGCCACCTGTTGTTGAATCATGCGTCCCAACACATCCGCCCACCAGATCGCGTTGTAGAAAGCATCGGGCGTTGCTTCTCCGCCGGTGGCGTTAGACCAGTGCGAATTGACCTCGGTCACTGCGATCGGCAAATCCCGTCCGGTTGTTTCGCGAATCAACCGGCGTAAATAGGGGATGATAGCGTCCCATTCCGTCGTAGCGCGGCTGAGATCGGCGATGGTGGCTGCGTTGCCGCCTCGGCCTTGCGGGAAAGGATAACGATGGATGGACACCACATCCACAAGATCGCCGTTAGCCTTAAGGAATTCGGTCATCCAATCCAGGCCGAAAGGATCTTTGGGGGTACTGGTTAAGTCGGATCCGAACTGATGCAATTCCGGCCCGACCAGAAGAATCGTGGGATCTACTGCGCGCATCGCTTCGGCGAAGGCGCGCCATTCCCGGTTAAAGCGCTCGACGCCGTAATCCGGCACACCGCGCGCGGTGGCATAAAGGCTGGGCTCATTGCCTATGCCCCAATAGCGAATACCGTACTGGCGCTCCAGGTTGGCATAGCGCACCAGACCGGCTGCCTGTTCCGGGGTTCCCTCGAACAGGCGCACATTGACCATCAACTCGGCCCCTAGTTGCTGCGCCAGAGCCACAGCCTGATCCAACTGTTCCGGCGTCAGGCTATTTTCATCGCCCCAATTGCCCCCAGGAAAGCGGATCAGCGTGAACCCGCCGGCCTGAGCCAGAGGGAGCGTCGCATCGGTGACAAAAGCCCAGGGACCGTGATTGACGCCATAGACCAGAGGGCTGATGGCGCCAGGCTCAAGCTCAGGATAAACCGTCCATTGACCTGAAACAGGCTCAGGCAAACTCAACGCCGTTGGCGTTGGCGAAGGGGAGGCAGAGGGCGTTGAGGAAGGCTGTTCTGGGGTGATAGGAGCAGGCTGGCACCCCGCTGTCAGAAACAGGAAAATGAGTATCAGGCTCCATCCTGGGTGCGCTGGCTTTCTCGTGTTTCAGGGCATAGAACAACCTTCCTCACTCGCATC
>DAOTZR010000109.1:0-1574 GCA_034434315.1 Anaerolineae bacterium | reverse complement strand
CATCCAGTTGGCCTGGGCGGCGGCACGATAGGGATCCGCGCCGCCCAGGGGTAGCGCTGGCGGCGCCACCACAATCACCGGCGGGGTGAAGTTCGCTGGCGCAGACTGTACCGGCGCCGAGGCCGTAGCCGTCATGGCCGTGCGCTCCGCCCGACGCCACAACAGAATCGCCAGCAACACCGTCGGCGCCATTGCCCCAATCCCACACGCCAGCCCCAGACTCAAAGCCAGCGCGTCCTGACTCAAGCGTTCGCTCACCAGCGCCGCACTGACCACGACGAATAACAGTCCCATGACCACACCAAAGCGTGCCAGCCGCGCTCCCCATCCCGTCTCCATCGCGCTCCTCCCTTACCGTCCCGCCGGAGAGGCGGCTAACGCCGCCCGCAGCTCCTCCGGCTCCACATACGCGGCCTGGAAGCGGATCAGCGTTTCGCCGCTCCCCACCGCCAGAAAGTCCCCCCGTCCCTCCAGCAGATGCGCCTGCGTCCCGGCCCGCCCCGTCGCCACCCGCGCATCCTCCGGCGAGGTCACCCGGCCCACCAGGCGCAGCGGAAAGTTCGCTTTGAGCAGGCCCGATAGAATCGCCGCACTGGGCCGCTGGGTCGCAGCAATCACATGCACCCCTGCCTCCCGGCCCCGCTGCGCCAGGCGCGTCAGCACCTGCCCTAGCTCCGCCCCGCCGGCGAACATCAACTCCGCCAACTCGTCAATCAAAATCACAATGCGCGGCACAGCAATCCCGTGCCGGTCCCGCAGCTCCATCGTCCGCGCCGCCTCGTGCAACGCCTGCACGGCCTCCTTCACGTCCCCAACCGGTGGACGCAGCCACAAAGGTGACCCTGCCAGCGGCGTGAACAGGCGCTGTTTGGGATCAATGGCCAGCAGGCGCAGGCTCTCTGGGGTGTGCGTGAGCGCCAGCGAGGCGGCGATGGTGCGCAGCAGCGCCGACTTCCCGCTCCCCGTCGTTCCCGCCACCAGGATGTGCGCTACCTCCGGCGAGGAGAGGCGCGCGAGGAGGGGCGTACCGTCCCCGGTGAGGCCGAGTACGACGGTTGAGAGGGGCAAAGGCCCCACCTCGCGCAACAGGGGTAGCAGGTTGACCGGATGCGGCTGGGGATGGGGGAACTCCAGCACGATCCCCTCGCGGTCCAGGTCCAGCCGCAGAGAAGGGGCCTTGAGGGCCAGGGCCAGGTCATCACTCAAGGCCCGGATGGCAGCAAAGCGCGTCTGCGGCGCGGGCGCCAGGAAGAAGCGGATGAGGCGCGGGCCCACGACACCGCCGGTGATGCGCGCCGGCGCGCGATGGGCGCTCAAGACCGCCTCAACCCGATCCGCCTGATATTCCAGGTAGGGACGAATGGATGCTGTTTTTTGGGCCATCATGCCTTCCTCACTGAGCTGGATAGCTTTATTTTAGAACAAATGTTCTGATTTGTCAAGGCCCAGCGGTCTCTTTCTGGCCCGGTAACACATGTAGAGTCAGCCGTTGTCCCTGATCATCCGTGAAGATTGGCGCACTGCCCATAGTGAGCCGGATGACGAAATGAATCGACTCTGCTTTCAATGCTTTG
>DAOTZR010000108.1:0-1635 GCA_034434315.1 Anaerolineae bacterium | reverse complement strand
GAGTCCTTTAGCGCGTGATAACGCCCGCTTCCTTGAGGTCGCGCCCGTTGTTGCGCCACTTGGGGCGGACTTTGACCCACAGCTCCAGGTACACCTGCCCGCCGATAAAGCGCTCCAGGCCCTTGCGCGCCTCGGTGCCGATGCGCTTAAGCATGTCCCCGCCCTTGCCGATGAGGATGGGTTTTTGGGAGTCCCGTTCGACCCAAATCGTGGCGGTGATGTGGGTAACGCCGTTGGGTTGTTCGGTGTATTCCTCGATGATCACGGCCAGGGCGTGCGGGATTTCCTCACGGGTGAAACGCCAGGCCGCCTCGCGGATCAGCTCCGCGGCGATTTGCCGTTCGGTCTGGTCGGTGATCTGATCGGCGGGGAAGTAGCGCGGCCCCTCGGGCATGAAGCGCAGGATGTGCTCCAACAGTCGGTCCAGGTTGGTGCCTTTCAGTGCGCTGACCGGCATGGAGTCGGCGTAGTCCGGATACAGCGCCCAGTAGGCCGTGATGTGCGCTTCGGCCCGGTCCATGGCGAGTTGGTCCATTTTGTTGAGCACGAAAAACACCGGCCTTTGGGTGGCTTTTTCGCGCAGGACTTCAGCCACGCGCGCGTCGTCGGTGTGGGGCGGGCGGCTAACGTCCACCACAAAGAGAATCAGGTCGGCATCGGGGATGGCGGCTACGGCATTTTCGTTGAGTTGCTTCCCCAGACGGTGTTCAGCTCGACGATGAATGCCGGGCGTGTCCACGAAGATGAGCTGGTAATCCGGTTGGGTCAGGACGCCCATGATGCGCGTGCGCGTGGTCTGAGGCCGGGGCGAGACAATGCTCACCTTGTGGCCAATCAGGGCGTTGATGAGGGTGGACTTGCCCACGTTAGGCCGTCCCAGGACGGCGATGAAACCGGACTTGTGGCCAGGGGGGAGGAGCGCCTCCAGCCCGTTGGCCCCGGTCATGTCCCCGCTTTCGCGCAGGAAGCGTTCGATGAGGTCCTGGCTTGATTCAGATCCGGTTGTCATGCTTCGCTTCCCGCCAGAGCGCCCTCACGGACCAGGTAAATGCCGGGCAGGCTAATCAGGGTTGTGGCACCCTTGACCAGGATGTTGGCCCAGACGATGGACCAGACCGTGGCTGCCGGCAGGACGCCCCCGAACGCCAGCCAGCAGAAGATGAGGCTATCAACGGGAACACTGATGGCGTTGCTCGAAAGGACCCGCGCCCACTGGTAACGACGGGTAATGCGGGTGACCCACAGGTGGTAGATTTCCGTATCCAGCAATTCGCTGACGATTTCAGCGATGATGCTGGCGATCACGATGCGCCAGGCCGGGGCCAGCACGCTGGCGAAGGCCTCCTGGAGCGGCCAGGTAGGATCGGGGGTGAGGGTGGCCAGGAAAGCGAAATAGCCGGCCATGATGAGGTTGATCACGCCGGCGGCGATGATGATGGTGCGCGCGGCGGCACGTCCCAGCAGCTTGTGGACCATGTCCCGTAGGGTAAAGGTGAGCGGGTAGATGAACGTGCCCCCGTCAATGCTCAGGCTGCCAATCAGGGCAATTTTAAGGCTGCCCACATCGGCCAGCATCTGCGCTGCGATGTAGGCGGCAATCACCAGGATGCCTGCCTGGGTGTAAAGAGCGCTTGT
>DAOTZR010000107.1:0-12844 GCA_034434315.1 Anaerolineae bacterium | reverse complement strand
TCCCGGCCCAGGCTGGCCAGCTCCTGATCCAGGGCCGCCAGCTCATCAAACAGGGCCTTCTCGCGGGGCAGGTAGCGATTCGAAACCCAGAAGCGATAGCATAACATGTCATGGACGGCGAGGTCAAGCAACATCCGCGCTTCCACGGGTTTTTGCGGGGCCAGGTCCAGGGCATCCTCATAGCGCAGGGCGATGCCGTACCGCATGATGATCAGGCGCTCCGGGGAGGGGTCTGGACGCAGGGAGAGGACCTGGCGGGCGCTTTCGCGCAGGGCCTGGACGATGGGGGATAGCTCCAGGATGACGAAGCCCGTGCTGAGCATGTGCGCGGTGATAGGCCGGCCTTCCTCCCGTTCCGTCGCCAGGTATTCCAGAATTTTGGATTTGGGGTTGAGGAAGATCTCTACCGGGACATCGTTGAAATAGCGTTGCAGGCGCTGGCGTTGGGCGCGCTGCCGGATAACGTACAAGTCGAGGTCGCTGCCAGCGTGAGACTTGCCACGCAGGACCGAACCAGATAGGATGATGCCCTGCACATCGTCGTAATGAGCCAGCACGAAAGCAACCGCTTCACGCAGGGCTGAAGCGTAAGGATCAGGAAGGGGAGGCCAGGTGCATTTCTCCAGAAGGGTCTCCATGATTACCTCACTCAAGGGGAATCCAGCCGACGATACGACGTCCGGCAAAACGGGCCAGGCGTTTGAAACCTGCCTCCAGGGCGAGCGCACGCGCTGAGGCAAAGTCGGCGGCGATGCGCTGTGGTGTGTGCGCGTCCGAACCAAAGACCAGGATGTCGCCGCCTAGCTCACGGTACCAGCGCAGAATCAGGACGTTGGGCAAAGGCTCTCCCATGCCTTTAGCCAGGCCGGAGGTGTTGATCTCCAGGCCTTTACCGCGTTCAATCAAAGCTTGTAAAACGTTCCGGATTTCGTCCGCAAAGGTTTCTACCGGAAGCGCGCGGCGGTGCAGCTCCCAATCGTCGCGGCGCACAATATCCAGATGGGCCAGAATGTCGAAATCGCCATGGCGTGCCAGGTCCAGGAGCTCAGCAAAATAGCGCCGGTAGGCCACTTCGGGGCTTTCGGCGAAGAAAGCCTTGACCCAGCCGCGCTGGTCACCCACCCAATGCGCCGAGCCCAGGACGAAATCCCAGGGCCAGGCGCTGAGTAAGGCGCGTGTCTCTGCCAGGAAGCGTTGCGGATTACCGACCTCCAGGCCGGCCAGGAGCGTGAGGCGTCCGTTGGTCTGCGCGCGGAGCGCCTCCAGTTCGGCGAAATAGGCGGCTGGATTGAGAAAATGATAAGCCTCATCGTCGGGATACCATTCGACATGGTCCGTGAAGGCCAGGCCAGCCAGACCCAGCGCCAGTGCACGCTGCGCCTGCTCACGCATAGATGTGTGCGTGTCGAAGGAAAACTGGCTGTGTACATGCGTGTCAAACAAAGCCATCCAGGTCATGGGTCACTCCTCAGGGTCAGTGGAGGAAAAAGAACGCGATCCCCAGGATCAGGTAAACGGCGATGAGCTGCACCCCTTCCAGCCAGGTGGATTCGCCATCCTGCGCCACCATAGCGGCAATCAGGGCGGCGGATCCCAGAGCCGCCAGCTCAAAGGGATTGAAGAGCAGCGTCATAGGATGGCCGACCAGCAGGCTGATGAAAACCAGCAGCGGAGCTACAAACAGGGCGATTTGCAGGCTTGAACCCAGGGCAATTTCCAGGCTTAGGTCCATTTGATTTTCGACTGCCACCTCCACGGCCACCAGATGCTCGGCAATATTGCCCACCAGGGGGACCAGGATAACCCCTACGAAAAATTCGGTCCAACCGATGGCCTCCAGGGCCGGTTCGATAGCCTGGACCAGCACCTCGCTCATGACCACCATCCCCACCGTGCTGCCGGCCAGAAGCGCCAGGCCACGGCGCAGAGAAGGGTGAGCCTGGTGGGCTGGAGAAGAGGGCAAAGCGGGAGCGTTGCGCAGGCTGTAGACCAGGTACAAAGCGTAAACCACCAGCATCACGCTGGCTGTGCTCAGGCTCAGCGACTCCACTCCCTCATGGTGCGTCAGCTCCAGGGTGTGGCCGAACAGGGAGGGAATGCCTAGCGCGATCAGGGCCAGGAAAAGCATGGCGGCCTTATGGCCGGCCTCAGTCCGCTCAAAGTGTTGCCGGCCATGCCGCAGCCCTCCAAAGACAAAGCTCATTCCCATCACCAGCAGCAGATTACCCACAATGGAGCCGGTGATGGAAGCCTTGACCACCTCCAGCAAGCCACTGCGAATAGCCAGAATGGTGATGATCAGCTCCGCAGCATTGCCTAAAGTCGCGTTTAACAGGCCGCCCAGCCGCGGCCCCAGGTGCGAGGCCAGCGCCTCCGTCCCCTCGCCCAGGAGTGCTGCCAGCGGAATAATGGCCAGGGCAGCAAGGACAAACGTCAGAAGAGCTGGCGCATGCGTTAAGTCCGCCAGCAAGGCCAGAGGAATGGCCAGGAGAAGCACGTACAAACTTTTGAATCCTTTCATAAGTAGGCCTCCGGAGGCAAACTAAAAAGGGTAGGTGGAGCTTGAGGCGGAACTAACAGGCGTAAAGCCCCCGGTTCCAGATCGAAAACGACCGGTGTTTTGCCGCGCTGTTCGCCATCAACCTGGACATTCTGAGGTGGAACGCTTTGCAATTCCACCCGCCGGGCGATAATCTGGATAATTTCCGGGTCGCTCAGATGGCGCCCACTCCATAGCCGCAAAAAATGCCGGAACGTGTAGCGGAAACCCATGCCCCGGAAAATGAAGATGTCCAGGAGGCCATCATCCATGCGGGCCTGGCGTGCTACGTTAAAGGCTCCGTAATGCTGAATGTTGGTAGCAATAGCCATGATGACGCGCGCGTTAAAGCGCTTTCCCCCCTCGACAGTGATCCGCGTTTTCGCTCCGCGGAAATCAGCCGCAATCACAAAAGAGGCTACCACATAAGGCCAGATGCCCAGGCGTTTGAGATGTTTGGGACGCGGCTCCATCTGATGAATGATCTCGGCATCGAACCCCATTCCGCCATAGGCGACAAAACGCGCCCCATTGGCCCGGCCCACATCAACCCGTTGGATGCGGCTACGCCCCAGGGTCTGGACCAGGGTGTCCACACTCAAGGTTGGAGTAACCACGGAGATGCCGGGCATTCTCAACTGCCGGGCCAGAATATTGCCTGTTCCAACGGGTATAATCCCCAGGATGGTATCACTGGTGCTCAGCCCATTGGCGATTTCATTAATCGTCCCATCTCCGCCGGCTGCCAACACCAGATCGCAGCGGGACCGGACGGCTTCACCGGCCAGGTGGACCCCATCTCCGGCCTGGCTGGTCTGAACCAGCTCCAAGGTCCAGCCGTACTCGTGGCGCACGATCTGGGCCAGACGCTTCAGCAGGCCCTGAACTTCCCAAGGGCCCGCTGCAGGATTGTAGATGATCATCCCCTTATAATTCATGGCGCGCAAGATGCCAGCTTCTCGGATTCAACATGTGGAGTATAACACAAGCCTGCCTGGAGAGCAACACTGCAACCGCGCGCATACGTGCCCTGGGGCTTTTCGTCGAAAGGACCATTTGTGTTAAAATGGGTAAAGAAACCATTGTCTATATCGCCGGGAACTTGATCGCTTGCTACTCCAATAACAGGCACCGGCCGAATAATGATCGAATCAGCACGATCCAGGGGGAGATGAACAGTCCATGGACTTGATTCAAGAGCGGCATATCTGGGACGAAGCGCTTCTGCTGCTTCCCCAGCCTCACATCTTGCAATCCTGGTTGTGGGGAGAATTTAAGACCCGCTACCGCTGGAACGTCGTCCGTTGGCTCTGGCGTCATCCTGGATCCGGGCTTCCCCAGGCCGCAGCCCAGGTCTTGATCCAATACCGCGGTGGTCTGGGCCTGGGCTATGTGCCTAAAGGCCCCCTGCTGGACTGGAATCAACCCCAGCTTGTGGCCGAAGTCCTGCAAGACCTGGAAACACTGGCGCGCCAGCGCAAATTGCTGCTCCTCAAGATTGACCCGGATGTTCGCGACGATACGCCCCAGGGTGCACAGGTCAAAACCTGGCTTGAAGCGCGAGGCTGGCGCTCTTCGAATGAACAGGTGCAGTTCCGCAACACCATGGTCCTGGATTTGCGCCTGGACCTGGATGCGCTGATGGCCCAGATGAAGCCTAAATGGCGCTACAACCTGCGCTTGGCGGTGCGCAAAGGGGTGCGCGTGCGGCAGGCCGCTTTGCATGAATTGCCTCTGATTTACGAGATGTACGCTGAAACGGCTGAACGGGATGGCTTCATCATTCGCGAAGCCAGTTATTACCTGGAAGCCTGGCGTCTGTTCTGCGAAGCCCAACTGGCCCTCCCCCTGATTGCCGAAGCGGACGGCGCACCCCTGGCTGCGCTCATCCTGTTCCATTTTGGTGCTCAGGCCTGGTATATGTATGGCGCTTCGCGGACCTATGCGCGTGAGCTGATGCCCAACTATCTGCTACAATGGGAAGCCATCCGCTACGCGCGCGAATTGGGGTGCATTAGCTATGACCTGTGGGGCGCTCCTGAGCGTCTGGATGAGAGCGATCCTCTCTGGGGCGTTTATCGCTTCAAATCCGGGATGGGGGCAGAGTTCGTGCCCCATATCGGTGCATACGATTTTACAGCCAGCCATGTCTGGTACGGTCTCTATCGGTTCCTGCGTCCGCGCCTGCTGGCCTGGATGCAGGCACGTTATCGTCGGCACAGTGGTATAGAACGCTTTACATGGGAGTGACGGGGTATGCGGATTCTGGTCACGGGTGGGGCTGGCTTTTTAGGTCACGCGCTGTGTAATGCTCTGGTTGCGGCAGGACACGATGTACTGGCTCTGGACGATCTGAGTGCCGGGGACCCTATCAACCTGGACGACCGCGTTTTGTTCCATCGCGGTGATGTGCGAGATCGGCCCCGGCTCTGGTCTCTTTTGCAAGGGGTAGATGTGGTGTACCACCTTGCGGCACGGGTACTGGTGGCGGAGTCGGTCCTCTATCCCGGCGATTACAATGCCGTTAACGTTGGAGGAACCCTGACCCTGCTGGAAGCGATGCGCGACGTTCAGGTCCCGCGCCTGATTTTTACCTCATCTGGAGCAGTCTATGGGGAGCAGAAACAACAACCTGTTTCCGAAACTGCCCGTCCCGCCCCCCAGTCCCCTTATGCTGTGAGCAAGCTAGCCGCAGAACATTACATCCACACGATTGGCGCTTTATGGGGCATAGAGACGGTGGTATTGCGCATTTTTAACGCTTATGGACCGCGCCAGGCCCTTCTGCCTGCCAATTCCCCCGTCGTTACGCGCTTTTTGCGGCAAGCCCTGGGAGGTGGCTCGCTGGTGATTTTTGGCGACGGGCAACAAACGCGCGATTTCGTCTATGTGGATGATGTCGCTGCCGCCCTCATCGCGGCGGCGAATGCGCCTCTTAACCGGGAAACCATCAACATTGGCAGCGGCATGGCCACCTCCATTCGCTCCCTGGCCGAACTGGTGCTGGAAGTGACCGGCTCGCGCTCTAACATCATCTACAGCCCGGCTCAGAGTGGGGGCGTGGCACGCCTGTGTGCCGATATCAGTAAGGCGCGGGTCTTATTGCGCTACACCCCACGGGTTTCTTTGGAAGAAGGCCTGCGACGTATCCTGCATGAAGACCCGCGTTTCCGCCCTCTGGACTAAAATCCACGCCTGGATCTGGCGCATACACGTCAGCCTGAGAGCCTGGATGCCGGCCATGCTGGTGCTGGCCTGGGTGCAGCGCATAGGACGGCACAATGTGCCCATGTATGCGGCTGCCCTGGCCTACTACACCTTGTTTTCGTCCATTCCGCTGCTGGTGTTTCTCATGACAACGGGGAGCTATGTGCTAAAGGTGGATGATGTCGAAGCCATTGCGTTGGAGGCTTTCACGGCCTTTCTGCCCGATGCCGCCAGCGTCATTCGCGTCAATCTGGAAGGCCTGTTGCGCTACCGCGGTTTTTTGGGGGCTGTCTCAGCTTTGGGGACCCTCTGGTCGGCCTCTGGCATGTTCACGGCCCTGGAACGCGCCATCAACGCAGTCTGGGAACAGCCAATCCATCGCGCCTATTGGGTCAGGCGTCTGCTGGGGATGCTGGCCCTGGTGGCCCTGACCGCCTGGGTTGTTATAGCAGGCTGGGTTCGCTCCATGTGGGGCGTCATCCAGGCAGCCCTGCCGGCTTTGCAGGAGGCCGCGCGCCTTTCCGCCCCCTGGCGCACGCAGGCCTGGCTGTGGTTGAGCGTCACCGCGCTGATGGCCCTGGTCTATCGCTTCTTCCCGGCCCGTCCGGTACGCTGGCGCACCGTCATCTGGGTCAGCATGGTCACCGGCCTGGCCTGGAATCTTCTGCGTGCTGCCTTCTCCTGGGCTTTACACATCGGCCTGTTGCGCTATCCCGTGTTTTACGGCTCCCTTTGGCTTTTGCTCTTTCCGGTCCTATGGGCCTATTGGAGCTACCTGCTCCTTCTTTTCGGTGCGGAGATGGTGGCCCTGGTGGAAGAGCAGCCTGGATCTGGCGTTCAGCGCCGTTACCTGCATCCGCGTTAGGAAGGTGGCGCCGCCGTTGCGTTGAAGCCACCGCACGTCTCCGGCGTGCGACCAGGCCGAAAAGGGCATACGCTTGATTCCTGCTTCACCTGCCTCAGGTGGGGCTGAAGAGACATTGCTGAGTTGCGGAGGTGACAGATGCTTATCACGCATGTACGCATAGCCACGCTGGGATCCACGCCCACGTTGATCGAAGACGGCGCCTTGCTTATCCGTGCTGACGCAATCGCTGACATAGGCAGCACGGCGGCCCTGCTGGCGCGCTATCCTGAAGAAGAGCGCTGGGATGGAGGCGGTCAACTGGCCCTGCCCGCAGCCCTGTGTGCTCACACCCATTTTTATGGGGCCATGGCCCGCGGATGGGCCTATCCCGGCCCGGCGGCCACCTGCTTTGGCGAAATTCTGGAGCGGCTCTGGTGGCGTTTGGATAAGGGCCTGACCGAAGAAGACATTTATCTTTCGGCCCAAGTGTGCCTGATTGATGCGATCCGCCACGGCACGACCACCTTGATTGACCATCACGCCAGCCCCAACGCCATTGCCGGTTCCCTGGATATCCTGGCTCAGGCTGTGGATGAGGCCGGGGTCAGGGGGGCTCTATGTTACGAGGTGACCGATCGGGATGGACCAGAGCGGGCCGCTGCGGGCATAGCCGAAAACGTGCGTTTTCTGGAGCGCCTTCGGCGGCAACCTCATCCCCGCCTGGGGGCTAGCTTTGGCCTGCATGCCTCGCTGACGCTGAGCGCTGCCACTCTGGCCGCAGCCGTCGAGGCCGCCCAGGGCCTGGAGACCGGTTTCCACATTCACGCCGCCGAGGGGCGGGAGGACGTGGACAATAGCCTGCGTAAATCCGGACGGCGCGTCATTGAGCGCCTGTACGCCGCCGGTATTTTGGGCCCACGCACCCTGGTAGCTCATGCTGTTCACGTGAATGCGGATGAAATCGCCCTGCTGGCTGAAACGGGCACCTGGGTTACCCATCAGCCACGGTCCAACATGAACAACGCGGTTGGCGTGGCCCCGGTCGAAGCTATGCTGGCGCGCGGCGTCAAAGTGGCCCTGGGCAATGACGGCTTCAGCAACAACATGTTTGCGGAAATGAAGACCGCCTACCTCGTCCACAAACTGGCCCAAAACGACCCGCGTGCCATGCCCGGCGACCAGGTGATGCGCCTGGCTTTTGATGCCAATGCCGCGCTGGCGCGCCTTTTCTGGCCGGAACAGACCCTGGGGGTGCTGGCGCCGGGGGCCAGCGCCGACCTCATCCTGCTGGATTGTCACCCTACGACGCCCTTGACGGCGGAAAATTTGCCGTGGCATTTGCTTTTTGGCTACGAGGCTTCGATGATTACGGCTACTGTTTGCGCCGGAAAGGTTTTGATGCGCGATCGGCAACTCCTCACTCTGGATGAGGAGGCCATCACCGCCCGCTCGCGGGAAAACGCCGCGAGACTCTGGCAGCGCTTGACGGCGTGAATCGGTGGCAAAAAGCAGGGGGAAGGGGGACATTTGACCTTTTGGCAGCGCAGCGCCCGTGGTATACTTGAGGACGATGCGCATAGATGTGTTGACGCTATTTCCAGAGATGTTTCTCAGCCCGCTTCAGGAAAGTATCCTTAAGCGAGCACAACAGCGCGGCTTGCTCACCATCATCTTGCACCAGCTTCGCGATTATGCCTTTGATCGTCATCAGATGACGGATGATGTGCCCTATGGTGGCGGCCATGGGATGGTGATGAAGCCGGAGCCGATCTTTCGCGCTGTAGAAACGTTAAGTGGGGATGAGGCGGTTCCGCTCATCTTTCTCACGCCCCAGGGGCGCGTGCTCACGCAACAACGGGTGATCGAGCTGGCTCAATTGCCCCGGCTGATGCTGTTGTGTGGCCACTACGAGGGGGTGGATGAGCGTGTGCGCGATCATCTGGTGACCGAAGAAATCTCCATTGGCGATTACGTGTTAACAGGGGGAGAACTTGCCGCCATGGTTTTGATTGATGCTGTGGCCCGGTTTGTTCCAGGGGTGTTAGGCGCCGAAATGGGAGCCTGGGAGGATTCGCACGCCTCCGGTCTGCTGGAAGGACCGCAGTACACTCGCCCGGCCCGTTTCCGCACCTGGTCCGTGCCCGATATCCTGCTTTCCGGGCACCATGCGCATATTGCGCGCTGGCGACGGCAACAGGCTCTCCGGCGCACTCTTGAGCGACGGCCCGATTTGGTGCAATGGGCGCAGCTTGCTCCAGAGGACCGGGCTTTGCTGGAGGAAATGGGCTACAAAGCGGATGAATCTCTAATGGGGTGACTGACGTGAGCGTCTGGTGTCTATTTGAGTTTCGACCTTTCAGGCTGCGGAGCAACAAATTCGTGGAGCACGGCATGAACCTGTTGCGACTCAGGAACGTAAACTTTATGGCGGCAGGATGCAGGGTGTATGGACGTAGGCATGACTGAAACTGCATGGATTCAACGTCTGCAACAGGGCGATTTGCAAGCCCTGGAGGCCCTGTATCAATGCTACAAGGATCAGGTGTACCGTGTAGCTCTGGCCATTACCCGGGATGAGAAGCTGGCGGAAGACGTCTTACAAGAATGCTTCCTGCGGCTGTATCGCACGGCGCGCATGCTGGATCCTCAGCGCCCTCTGGCGCCCTGGCTATATCGGATGACGGTCAACCTCACCTACGACAATCTTGACCGTGAACGTCATGCTATTACGATGGGGGATCTGTCGGACTGGTTCGCGGCCTTAACCGGTTCCCGGCCTGGGCCTGAAGCCAATGTGGAGCAGGCTGAACAGGTGCGCTGGGTGCGGGAATTTGTGCGCACTTTGCCGCATTCCCAGCGGGTTGTAGTCGTGTTATTTTACATGGAAAACTTGAGCGTTGAAGCCATTGCGCGTATTTTGAACCTGCCTGAAGGGACGGTCAAGTCGCGTCTTTACACGGCGCGTCAGGCTTTGCGTCAGGCTCTCTTGCAGCGGCAGCGTTTGCTGCCTCAACTGACCTATGAATACACATAAGCAAGCAACATTGGAAGGGTGGGACGAGCTGGATGCGCTCTTCGCGGCGGGTCTGGAGCCCCTGAGTCAGGTCTCGGCGCCCCCGCGCGCCTGGAAACGCCTGGTGCGCCATCTGATGGGAGCACGGGGAGCCTGGTCTGGCTTGCGCCTGTGGCTGCTGGGATGGGGGACTCCACAACTGGTTTCCCCTTATGCCCCACAACCTCTGGCGGGAAAAGCTGCCGGCTGGTTGACGCCCCCAATTGTGGGAGCCATGGCTGTTCGTTTATCGGCGCAACGTTTGACTTGTTGAGGGTATGACGGACGTCTGGCTGGCGACAGAGCGGCTGGCTTGCGTGGCCTTTGATCAGCATGGACTTTCGGTGGCGCTGCAACCTGGTGCGCGCTGGGGATTATTAGGTGCGCCGGGGAGTGGTAAAACACGCTGGCTACGAACGTTGGCTCATTTACAGAAACCTTCTGCTGGTTATCTATACTGGCGTGGCGTCGAGGTAGGTCGAAAACCCGCCTGGCGCCTGGGCGCTTTGCGGCGTTTTGTGGCCATGATTACGGCCAATCCCGCAGCCGTGGCCGAGCCCTGGGCTTTTGTACGGCGCCTGCTGCCCCGTTCAGAAGCAGCAGCGCGGCGTGTCCTGGAACGAGTAGGGCTTTCGTCGGTGGTATTGACGCATCGGGTAGAGGACCTTTCGTTGGGGCAACGGGCCCGTCTGTTTGTGGCGCGCGCCCTGGCGGGCGGCACGCAGGTGCTCTTGATGGATAATCTGGCAGCCCGACTATGGCCGGAAGCCTGGTCTGAATTGTTGGCGGATACCGATCGCGCTTTAGGGGCGCAGGGCATTTTATGGATTGCTGCGCATCAGATGAGGACGCTAGAGGCTTTGCCTTATTGGGCGGTTGTGGCGGATGGGTATATCGTCGAATGGGGGCGGGCGGAGGTCCTGCGCGCCCATCCGCTCCATCCAGTCACGCAGGCCCTGTTGTTGGGACGGATGCCAGAGGCTTTAACAGCTCCGCCTGGTGCCTGGGAACAAGTGGCTGATGACCATGGTTGGCGTCCCGGATGAAGGATTTTTGTCTGCAGGGTCAAAATGCCTGCGCGCTTGACTTTTCAGGCATTGTCCATAAAATGAATTTTGCGGCGCCTGAAGTGTCGCAAGCATGAATCCTGGATGAAAGGAGGTGATGCTGGAGACAGTTGAACGCTCAAGAGTCCCCAAGCTGGTTGTTCCCTGAGTTTCACATCATTTCTTGTAAGGAGGAGATTTCCCATGTTACGCAATAAGTTGTTTGTGTTGTTGGGAGTGCTGGTTCTGGCCAGCATGTTGCTCTCGGCCTGCAAGCCGACCGCGACGCCGGAACCGACGGCTACGACGACCCCGACCGAGACCAAGACCCCTGAACCCACGCCCCCGCCCGCGCCCAAGACGCTGGTCATCTGCCAGGGGCAGGAGCCCGATACGTTGTACCGCTATGGCGGGAGCATGCTCGCGGCTTCGCACATCCTGCACGCCGTCTACGATGGGCCGGTTGACAGCCGCACCTACTCCTATCAGCCGGTGCTGATCGAGCAACTGCCCACGTTTGACAATGGCGGTGCCGTGCTGCAGAAGGTGACCGTTCAGACTGGCGATAAGGTCTTGACGGTAGACGATGAGGTCGTCGAACTCGATCCCGCCGCTGGTCACAAGATTAAGCCCTCTGGCTGCCGCTCCGCGGACTGCGCCATTACGTTCGATGGAACGCCGGTCGAGATGGATCAGCTCGTCGCGACCTTTAAGTTCAAGGAGGGCGTCAAATGGTCCGATGGCGAGCCTCTGACCGCGGATGACTCGGTGTATGCCTTCGAACTGGCCGCCGATCCCGACACGCCGATCGCCAAGTACGGTGTGGAGCGCACGGCTTCCTATGTGGCCACCGATGACCGCACGGTCGTGTGGACCGCTGTGCCGGGCTATATGGACGCTACCTACTTCGTGAACGTGTACGAGCCCAAGCCGCGCCACCTCTGGCAGGAGCAGTTGGGCTACACGGCCAAGGACCTGCTGGAAGCCCCCGAATCCTCCCGCACGCCGCTGGGTTGGGGTGCTTTCGTCATCGAGGAGTGGGTCCAGGGTGATCACATCACCGTCCAGAAGAACCCGCTCTACTACCGCGCCAGCGAAGGCCTGCCCTATGTGGACACCATCATCTTCCGCTTCGTGAGCGACTCCAACGCCACCGTTGCGCAGTTGATTTCCGGCGAATGCGATATTGCGACCCAGGACACCTCCCTGGAAGACCAGGCTGAGCTGCTGCTCAAGCTGGAGGAACAGGGCGTGCTCAAGCCGGTGTTCCAGACCGGTACGGTTTGGGAGCATGTGGACTTCGGCATTAACCCGGTTGAGACTTATGAGCGCCCCGACTTCTTCGAGGATGTCCGCGTGCGCAAGGCGATTGCTCACTGCTTGAACCGCCAGGCCGTGATTGACACCATCCTCTATGGCCGCTCCATCGCCATCAGCAGCTACGTTCCTCCGGAGCACCCGCTCTATGCCGAGGACGTCGTGAGCTACGAGTACGATCCTGAAAAGGGTAAGGCTCTGCTTGAGGAAGTGGGCTGGAAGGATGTTGATGGTGATGGCATCCGCGAGGCCCAGGGCGTTGCGGGTATTCCCGATGGTACCAAGCTGGAGTTCAAGTGGCAGAGCACGACCGCCAGCATGCGTGTCCAGTACATGCAGCTCTTCCAGCAGGACCTGGCCGCCTGTGGCATCAAGCTCAACCTGGAGAACCTCTCCTCTCGCGAATACTTCGCCGATGGTCCGGATGGCCCGCTGTTCGGCCGTCACTTCGACATGGGGTCCTTCGCCTGGCTGACCGGTGTTGAGCCCGCCTGCAACCTGTACGTCTCCTGGGAAATCCCGACTGAGGAAAATGCCTGGGGTGGTCAGAACGATACCGGTTGGTCCGATCCCGCTTTCGACGCGGCCTGCCGCAAGGCCCTGCAGGCTCTGCCCGGTACGGCTGATTACATCGAGGGGCACAAGGAAGCTCAGCGCATCTTCTCCGAGAACCTGCCGGTGATCCCGCTCTTCCTGCGCATCAAGCTGGCGGCTTATCGGCCGGAGGTCAAGGGCTTCATTATGGACCCGACCGAGAACTCCGAGATGTGGAACATCGAGGCGTTCGACATTCAGCGGTAAGCTGAAATCCGACGTAGTGGCAGCGCCTCCGGCGC
>DAOTZR010000106.1:0-4584 GCA_034434315.1 Anaerolineae bacterium | reverse complement strand
GCGCTTTATCGGCAGGCGCTGGCGCTCTATGCGGGCGACTTCCTTCAGGAAACCCCTTATGCCCCGTGGAGCATGGAGGAACGGGAGCGGCTGCGCCTGGTGTACCTGCGCAGTGCGGAACGCGCGGCCAGCCTCCTGGCCCAGGCGCGGCTCTGGGATGAGGTGCTGGCGCTGGCCGAAGCGATGTTGGAACGCGATGCCTGCTGGGAGCGGGCCTACCAGTTTGCGATCGAAGCCTATCTGGCCCAGGGCCTGCGCGCCCAGGCCCTGCGCACGTACCAGCGTTGTGTCGAGCGCCTGCGCGATGAGTTACAGGTCGAACCTTCCCCATCAACGCTGGCGCTGGGGCGGAAAATTCAACGGGCTTAGCTCACCCATGGCTGCTTAAGCTGCGCTGCGGGGCGCTGTTGGCTGGATTGGATGCACGGATCAGGCGGCTGTCTGGCTTTTACCCGCTTGAAAAAAGACTCGGATGCGCCGGATTTTCACGCCATAACTTGCAGCTTGCCGTGCTCGCTGGCGAATTTCTGCAGGTAACGCCCAGTCATGCTTCCAGAAAGAAAGGACTTCTGTAAAATTCATGACCTGATTGTATGATCCAGCGTTCCTGTGAAGCTACCCTCAAGATAAGCGCATTTATTGCGCAAGTCAATGCCCCCAAAAAGCATCCCCGTCCCAAAGTGGACGGGGATGCGCTGAAGACCTCATCCGCGGCGTTGGCGCCGCTGGCGCCATTCCGCGTAACGCAGGCGCACGGTCCCCACGATGCCGTAGGGCAGGAAGATGACCAGCAGGATGAAGAGCACGCCGAAGACCAGGGGCCAGCGCGCGCCAAACCACTGGTAGAAGTAGTGCCCCAGGAATTCCATCAATACTGCGCCCAGCATAGGCCCGTGAAGGGTGCCAATGCCGCCCAGGATGGTCATAATCAAGGCGTTGACGGTCATGCCCAGGCCGGTCATGGTTGGTGTTGCGCTCATGGTCCACAGAGCGTAGAAGGCCCCGGAAAGGCCAGCGATCAGCGCTGCGCTGACAAAAGCCAGGGTGCGGTAGAGACGCGGATTGTAGCCGATCATCTGGACGCGGCTTTCGTTTTCGCGCAGGGCAATGAACACCCGCCCGGTCGGCGAATCCACCAGGCGCCGGGTGGCCAGATACATGATCACCGCAAAGGCCAGGGCCAGGAAGTAGAAGCGCAGGCGGTATTGCGTGGGATTGAGGAAAGCCGGAATGGGAACGCCGTGCAGCCCTTCATCCGCGCCGGTCCATTTTACGAAGTCGGCTGATTTGGACAGGATGTGCAGGGCCTGGGCCATGGCCAGGGTGATCATGGCAAAATAGGCGCCGCGCACCCGCGCCGAAACCACGCTAAACAGCAGCCCAATCAGGGTGGCACAAAGCAGAGCCAGCAGGAAACCTGCCAGTAACAGGACGCCGTCGGTAATGTTCCAGGTGCCCAGAAGGATCTGGTACCCGGCGCTCACGCGCGGCGCCACATGCTTGAGGAACAGGGCCATGGCATAAGCGCCGCTGCCGAAGAAGGCCGCGTGACCGAAGGTCAAAATCCCCGTATACCCCAACAACAGGTCGTAACTCATGGCATACACAGCCAGGATGAACATGGCGATGAAATGGCCCTGCCAGAACTTGTTGGCCCCTTCCCCGACCGGTGTGCCCGTGACCAGAGCGAAAAGGTACGGGAAGAGGATGAGACCGGCCAGGATGGCCAGGCTGATCTTTTGTTGCCCTATCCAGGCCCGAATTTTCGACCAGAAGGTTTGCGTTGGATGGTTGGCCATGGCTCTACTCCTTTTTCCCCAGCAAGCCGGCCGGACGTGCCAGCAGGACGATGACCATGATAATGACGGTAGAGGCCTCAGAGATGGACGGGGTCAGGCCGTATTTCAGCGCCAGGTAATCGCCAAAGGCCCGCGCCAGCCCCAGTAACAGCGCCCCCAACGCCGCGCCGGTTGTGCTCCCCATCCCGCCGATGACAACGGTGATGAAGCCCTGCATCAGGAAACGGTCGCCCATCACCGGTTCGACCGGCATGAAAGGCGCGGCGCCGATGCCGCCCAGAGCCGCCAGGGCCGTGCCCATGGCAAAGACCAGCGTGAACACACGCCTGACGTTGATCCCCAGAGCTTCGACCATCTCCCGGTCCTGCACCCCGGCCCGGATGATCATGCCCAGACGGCTGTACTTCATCACCAGGGTCAGGGCGACAAACATGGTAACGCCCAGCAGGATGATGAAGAGGCGGTAAGTGGGAAAGGTCACGCCGAAGATGTCCAGCGTTGAGCTGCCCTGCTGGAGCCATTCCAGCACGGTTGCAGCCTTGCCCGGCTGGGCAAACAACGGCGGACGATCCATAGCATAAGGCAGTGGATCCCACAGCCATTGCACCAGTTCGCCGATGACGTAGGCCAAGCCCATGGTGATGATGATCTGATACAGAGGTCGCGTGTACAACGGGCTGATGAGCAAACGCTCGATAACGCTTCCCAGCCCCAGGCCGACCAGGAGGCTGATGAGCAAGGCCAGCAGGAAGCGCAGGTTACCATTGAGCAGCAGCACGGCCACAGGGCCAGATTCGCGGATGAAAACACTGACCAGGGTCAGCAGGCCCAGGCCCACCAGGACAAAGGCGCTGCGGCGCGTCTCCGCGCGGTGAATAACCAGGGTCTCATCCCCCGGACGCGCCTGGGCCACGGCGATACACCATCCCACCAGGAAAAGCAGCAGCGGACGGACCCAGAAGCGCGCCAGGGGTTCCTGCGGTGTAGCTTCGGCCAGGGGGTTGGAGGCGACCATGGACGAAACCATCGCCGTTTCGGCCAGGTCGCGCACGTCATAGCCCCACAGGCCAACCAGGGCCAGGAGCAGTGCCAGCAGGATGAGGCCCGCCCGCACCAGTTTCTGCTGCTCCGCGCTCAGTTTCCAGGTGTGCACCCAGGGGTAAATCAGCGCCACGCCCGTCAGTCCGGTTATCAGCGCCAGCACCAGCGGCGCCAGGCCAAACAGGAAGGTGGGGTTGGTGTACCACTGCCAGCCGGTGTAGGCGCCCAGCATAAACATGGAGCCCTGAGCAAAGTTGAGCACATCCATCAGCCCAAAGACCAGGGTAAGCCCGGCGGCTACCATGAAGAACAGGGCGCTCAGGGTCAACCCGGATAGCGTGGTACGGATGAAGGCCTGACCTCCCAGGCCGCGCCAGGCTAACAGGCTTAAGGCCAGGATCAGAGCCAGACTGATGCCAAAGGGGCGCAGGGTGCGCCAGCGGTCATGGTTCATGCTCCACCTCCTCCCGTGCGGATGCTGGCCCCCAGGTACTGGTGGATCAGGTCCTGGTTGTGCAAGAGGTCTTCCATGCGTCCCTGATGGACGGTTTTGCCATCGTCAATGATGGAGTACTCCTGCCCCAAACGGCTGGCCATCAGAAAGTTTTGCTCCACCAGCAGGACGGTAGTGGTGACGCTCAGCTCGCGAATAGCTTCCATCATTTGTTCGATGAGGACGGGGGCCAAGCCTTCGCTCGGTTCGTCAATCAACAGGAGCTTGTTATCGGCCACCAGGGCGCGGGCGATAGCCAGCATTTGTTGCTGGCCTCCCGAAAGTTGGGTCCCGCCCAGTTTGTACAGGCGCTTGAGGTCGGGGAACAGGCGAAAGATGAAATCGGCCCGGCGGTCCAGGTCGCCCTTTTTCCGCTCGGCCAGACGCAGGTTTTCCGCGACGGTGAGGTTGCGGAAAATGGCGCGATGTTCTGGCACGTAGCCTATCCCCATCGCGGCGATGTCGTAGGCGTGCTTGCCCTGAATTTCAACGCCGTCGAAAATCACCCGGCCCAGACGCGGCGGGGTGAGGCCCAAAATGGATTTGAGGGTCGTGGTCTTGCCCGCGCCATTGCGTCCCAGCAAAACGGTGATGCTGCCCCGCCGTACGTGCAGTGTGACGCCCTCCAAAATGTGAAACTGCCCGATGTAGGTGTGAATCCCCTCTACGGACAGGATGATATCGTTTTCAGATGCTCCGGTCATGGCTTCCCCCTTCTCAAGCCGTGGCACTCAGATCGCCATACAACGCACCCAGGTAAGCTTTCTGCACCTGTTCGTTGCGGGCCACGTCATGCGGCGTGCCTTCGGCCAGAATGCGCCCCTGATGCATGACGGTGATCCAGTCGGAGATGTTCATGACCACATCCATGCGGTGCTCGACCAGCACGATGGTCTTACCGCCCTGCGCCAGGATGCCGCGGATGATGGCAATCAATTCCGGGACCTGCTCGGAAGACATGCCCGCGGTAGGTTCGTCCAGCAGGAGCACTTCCGGATCGCCGGCGAGCATGATGCCCAGCTCCAGCTTGCGCTTTTCTCCATGCGCCAGGGCCCGCGCCCAGACTCCCTCACGGCCTTGCAGGCCCACCAGGGCAATGATGTCCAGAGCTTTTTCGATGTAGGCCGTGTAATGCGTGTAGGGGCGCCAGATTTTCAGGTTATCCTGGCCACGGGCCTGGGCCGCCAGGCGGATATTTTCCAGGACGGTGAGGTTGGGAAAGATATTCGTAATCTGAAATGAGCGCCCCAG
>DAOTZR010000105.1:0-8841 GCA_034434315.1 Anaerolineae bacterium | reverse complement strand
TGAATTCCTCACTTCCTGCCAGGTCCCATAGCAGGAGGGTCAACTCTACGGGTTCTCCTTCCGAACGCGGAATAACGAGTGTTTTGCGGCTCACCTTGACGCCGATGGTGCTGATGTAGGTATCTTCAAAAATCGAGTATACAAAACGGCGCACCAGGCTGGTTTTGCCGACAGCGAAATCTCCTAATAAGCAAACCTTTTTACTGATCTGCATTACGTTTTCGACTCCAGGGCTTTGAACATATAACCTGTACTGTGTTCAGTCAAGATGTATATGGGATTTGACGGATCAGGTTCCAATTTACGGCGTAATCGGTAAATGTGGACTCGCAAGGTTTCTTCAGAGATGTCTTCTCCGGGCCAGACGCGCTGAATGAGATACAAAGCCGGCATGACTTTGCCAGCATGGCGTAGAAGGACTTGCAGAATTTTCGTTTCTATAGGGGTCAGGGATACTTCCACACCATTAACGATGGCAATCTGCTGGGCCATGCGTAGCTCAAGACGCTCATCAACGGTGACCATCAGTCCTGATGGTCCTTCCGGAAAGCGCTTTAAGATTCTTTCGATGCGCGCTGTCAATTCGCGCAGCTTGAAAGGTTTAACCAGATAATCTTCCGCATAGAGAGTCAGGGCCTTTACAATGACCTCTTCCTGATCCACTGCGGTGAGGATGATGATAGGCACATCCGCCATAGCTTTGATTGTCGCACTCAACGCAAATCCATCCATACCGGGCATATTTAAATCAATCACTGCCAGATGAGGGAGTCCTCTCTGTCGGATAACAGACAGGGCTTGAGGCCCAGAATAAGCCGTCCACACTTCATATCCTGCCTCGGTGAGATGGTTGGCTATCATGGAGGGGATGAGTTCGTCATCATCTACGATGAGAATTTTGCTCTCTGGCATGTCAATAGATCACCCGATACAAAAATGTCAGATGGCTTTTCCCTTTGAATTGCATGGGAGGAAGCGGCTCCACCTGGATAGGTTCGCTTAAACGTTCAAATGTCTCACCGCTGATCCAGATTTCATCGGCAGGAGCCACGGAGGTGATCCGCGAGGCAAGGTTGGTCGTATCGCCAATGGCCGTGAAATTGTAACGCCAGCGTGCTCCGATATTGCCAACCAGAGCCGGACCACTGTTAATGCCGATGCCAAAGTGCAGGCGGGGGACCTCTGGGGCACAATGTTCAAAGCAATTCTTCAGGGCCTTTTGGATGCTGATGGCGGCTTCTGCGGCTGTTCGGGCGTGCTGGGGATGCTCTCCGCGGGCGTTAAAAATGACCATCATGTTGTCGCCCTGAAATTGATTGATCAGGCCACCATAAGGATCAACGGCATCGGCCAGCAGGTTGAGATAATTATTGAGGGCTTCCACGACTTCAGAGGGAGATTTTTTCTCCGAAAATGAAGTATAGTTTCGGGCATCAGCAAAAAGCACGCTGACGTCGCGTTGCACACCGCCCAATTCGAGCTTGAGTTCCCCATGCAGGAATGCATCAGCCAGTTTGGGATCCAGGTAACGTTTGAGCAGAAAATCAAGCATGGCATTGGTTTGGGCCAGTTGTGAACGCACCAGACTGAGTTCGTTGCGGTTTTGCATCAACTCCTGGAGGTAGCGTCCCTCTTGGGTCCGGTCGGTAATCAGGAGCAGCAACCGCCCGGCCTGTTGGGGGTAAGGGATGATGGTGAAGCGCAGGTAACCGAGGGCCCCATTAGGCAGGGTGCGGATTACCTGGTCCAGGGTCCAGATTCCCTCCCCCTTCTCTAACAGGGCCAGAATCTCCTCTTCCTGTCCGATGATTTCAGGAAGGAAGTCAGCCAGGGCCTGTCCTGTCAGGTTTACGGTGGGATCTCCACTTAGCCAGAGCGAGGCGCGCGACTGGATCTCAAGTACGGTGAGGTCTTGGCCTTCCAGAATGCCGTAGCTAGTTTGCAGGCTTTCCAGTATGGGTTCCAGCTTGTTCAAACTCACAGAGCGTCTCCTTGTTCTGGGCCTTTAAGGGATGGAGGTGGGTGTGATCCTTTCTGGCGGTACAATTTTCGTCAGGGCTACCCAGCGGCTTTCCAGCCAGCCGACTATTTCATTTTGTTCGGTCTCCAACACGACCCGAACTTTGTACCAGGTTCCATATTGCGCCAGGATTTCCACCCGCGAGCCGAGCGGGGCGACCAGCCCGGTATTAATCCCGTTGGGAGCATCTCGCAGGAATACGTTGCCGACCATCACGCCGTGATAGGGGAGGGGCGTGGGCGTAGCAGTCGCTGTGGGTGTAGCCGTTGGCGTAGGCGTGGGCGAAGCCGTTGAGGTTGGGGACGGCGTCAGGGTTGGTGTTGGCGTTGGACTGGGCGTGGGGGTAAAGGTTGGCGTTGGGGTGAGCGTGGGCGTGGGCGTAGCCTCCGGTGTGACCACGATGACCATGGGCTGGCTGAGCCGGGCCAGTCGGCTTTCCACGCTCCAGATCCAAGCGCCGCAGCCACCCAGCGGAATTCCTACCAGCAACGCCACCAGCAACCCCATAATGGCCTTTTGTGTTGTCGTCAGGGGTTGGGTTTCCTTGTGGCTTTCCTGCCCTGAGCTGAGCAGGGGAGTGAGAGCCCGACGTGCAGCTTTCAGCAGCAATTCATCACTGCCATCGAAGGTCTTGAGCGCCGCGTAATGCTTCTCCTGAAGCCGGGTCATGGCTTCCCGCAGCTTTTCGCGGAAATCGGTGGGTTCCACCCCTTCCACAACCGCGGCAATGTACACGGTTCCCTGACTTTCCAGCAGGATGCGTTGGTTCTCGTAGTCAATGGCGCCCAGTTCGCCACTTTTACCCTGGCCGAAAGCCTCGCGCGCAAAATCGCGGATGGCGGTGAGCATGCCACTGATGAGATCGCTATCCGGGCTTAGCGTTTCATCCGCCGAAAGGTGTTGAACGAGCAGGCCGGATTCGCGATGGATCAGGAAGACTTCTTTAACGGCGAAGGGGAGCAGTTCACGCAGGCGGTATTCAGATTCGGGAATACCGCGCAGGCGCGCGATCCACCGCCGCACTGTATCCTGAGGCCGGATGCTGCGGCGCAGACGCGCGTCAATGTTGCGGGCCAGTTCCTGAAAGGCTTCACTGACGGCTTTGTTGATGGCCTGACCAATGACCGGTTTGAGCGCGTCTACAATGTCATCGCGTGCTTGATAGACTTGCCGGCGGAGCGCCTCGCCCATTACCGGGGCAATGGCCTGGGCCAGCTCATCCCGCGAGCTTTCGATTTGCTCTTCCAGGACATCCGCAATGATGGGCGCTATTTTATCTACTAACGCCTGGGGCTTGAGGATGACCTTACGTAACTCCTCAAGCTCATCGGTTTCCCGGGGCAGCGGAGACTCGGCCATGGCTGAATGCGTCAGGATTGCATTTTACCGGTGAGGTCCTCAAGCAAGCCGCTTACGCTGCTGCCGGTTTCCAGACGGGTGGCAATCTCCATCAACATGGTGGCGAGAACTTTGCGATCGGTCTTTTGATCCCCCAGGCGCGTGGCCACACGGCGCAATTCGGCGCGTAAATCGTCCTCGGCCTTGCGGGATTCGCTTTTTAAGGCTTCCAGCTTGCGCTCGTATTGTTCGCGATATTGGGACGCTTCGCTTTTGATGGCGCGCAAGTCGCGGTCGTGAAGAGCCAGAGTATCGCGCATTTCGGTGATTTTTTGCAGGTGTTCCTGTTCCTGACCTTCGACCTGCTGCAAACGGGCCAGAACCTGGTTGATCAGGGCTTCGCGGGCGTTAAGGCGGGCGATGTCGCGTTTGATCTCATCGGAAACCCGGCGCAGCTCAGCCTCCAGCGTGTCCATCCGTTTGGTTTGAGTCCGTTCGACTTCGGCGATGCGATCCTGGACTGCGCGGATGTCGCTGGTGATGCGTTCGATTTCACGATGCAAATCGGCAAAACGCCGCTCGTATTCTTCCATTTGCGGCCCGAAAAGGATGTCGCGCAGGCGCTCCACTTCCGGGGTTTGGGGACGGGCGGCTTTATCGCCCAGAATAATTTCGCGCACGCGCTGTAGTTCTGTTTCGGTGCTTTGTGGCCTGGTATCCGGAACCCCACTGACAGGTTTGACCTCAGCCATGTTTACCCCCCTTTGCATTCTTTAAAAATGATAAAATTGGAACGGGATGACTTAGAGATGCAGAATGAGCTTTCCTAATGTCATGAAACAGGTCTCAACATTGACCCCGGTTTTGGCGCTGCTGGTATACCAGGGTGCGCTCAGAGTTTGGGCAAAAATAGCCAGTTCTTCGTCGCTGATGCGCCGCTGATCAACCAGGTCAACTTTGTTCCCCACCACAACCAGTGGAGTTTGTGGATTGACATGCCAGAAATCCTGGGCATAGCGTTCCAGAATGGTCAGGGTTTCGGGGCGGGTAAGGTCGCAGACCAGCAAGGCCCCCGCTGCGCCCCGGTAATAGCTGGCCATGACGGGGCTGAACTTATCCCCGCCTGCAAGATCCCAGATCAACAGGACCAGCTCCTGGCCCCCAATGTTGAGGGGCTTGCGGCTGATGTGCGTCCCAATAGTGCTGAGGTAGCTTTCGTCAAAACGGCCTTCCACAAAACGCCGGATCAGGCTGGTTTTGCCGATCGCAAAATCCCCCAGCAAACAAACCTTCTTTTGAATGGCCATACAAGGTCCTTGTGTGTTCGCGTTAATAGAATAAGGTGATTTTATTGTAAGTAGTTTTGATGGCTTGTCAATTACAGAGAGACTGTTATGTTTTTTCTCCGACTTCCGGTTGACCAGGTCTGAAGAAGAACCACCGTGTTGCGGGCTGACCATTGGAAGAACCGACCATCCACGAATGCCTCGCGAATGGCCGGTTGGGCTCAGGGGAGATCAGGCTTATTCGTAGCGCAGCGCGTCAATGGGATTCAGGCGCGCGGCCCGTTGGGCAGGATAGATGCCGAAAAACAGCCCTACCGCCGCTGAAAACAACGTAGCCAGCAAGACAGCACCAAAGGTGGTCACGGCGTAGAAGCCTTCATCGCGCAACAGCAGGGAGATGAGCTGCGACCCTGCTGCACCCAGCAGAATGCCGATGCTGCCGCCCAAAATCGAAAGCAAGATGGCCTCAATGAGGAATTGCCACAGGATGTCCCGGCGCCTGGCGCCGACCGCTTTGCGCAGGCCGATTTCGCGCGTGCGCTCGGTGACCGAAACCAGCATAATATTCATGATCCCAATTCCCCCCACCAGTAGACTGATGCCAGCGATGGCGCCGAGAAAAGTCGTGAGGACGCTGGTGATCTGCTGGAATGTCCCGATGAGGTCGTCCTGGCTGATGATGGTGAAATCGTCGGGATCACCGGGGAAGATGCGGTGCCGTTGACGCAGAATGTCGCTGGCTTCGGCAATGGCCAGCTCAATGGACTCGCCATCCGTAGCCTGGACATAAATCGCACTGAGGCGCGGCTCTCCCTGGGCCGTGCGCCGCGGAAAAACGCGGGCCAGGGCTGTGCTCAGGGGGATCAGCGCCACATCATCCTGACTGCCAAAAGCCCCCCCGCCACCTTTGCGCTCTAAAACGCCGATGACGCGGAAGGGGATACCGTTGAGACGCACAATTTCGCCGGTTGGATCGAGCCGGTCGGGGAAGAGCGCCTGGGCTACGTCGTCCCCCAGAACGATGACGCGCGCTTGCGCACTCTCGTCCGCCGATGTAATAAAGGCACCAATCGCCGCGTTCCAGTTGCGCACCTCGGCGTAAGCGGGTGTGACGCCGAAAATCTGCGTGCTCTTATCCCGTCCCGGTACGCTCAAACGCCCTCCGCCCTGCACCGTCGCAGCTACGCGCAGAATGTGTTGGCCCAGTTCGGCATTCTCCAGGGCCTGGGCATCCTTCAAGGTCAGATAGGCCGGACGGCGTAACTCTTCGGTTAGAGAGCCGGGAATGATAAAAAAGAGGTTGGACCCAATGGCCTGGAAACGCGTCTGGATGTAGACCTGGACTCCCTGACCGACCGACATGAGGGTAATGACCGCCCCAACGCCGATGATGATGCCCAGCATGGTTAAAACTGCACGGAGTTTGTTGACCATCAAGGCCCGCAGGGCCAGGCGGAAGCTTTCGAAGATGTCCATCTCAGGCCTCCGTAACCGGCTGGGGAACGGGAGCCAGCAACGGATCGCGGATGATCTCCTCCCGTTGCAGCAACCCGTCGAACAGATGCAGCACCCGCCGGGTGTGCTGAGCGATGCGCGGGTCGTGGGTGACGATGATGACCGTGATGCCCTGGTTGCGGTTCAGGTCCTGCAACAGCGCCATGACCTCGGCCCCGGATTTGCTATCCAGGTTACCGGTGGGTTCGTCGGCCAGAATGATGGAGGGGTTATTGATGAGGGCGCGCGCTATGGCCACCCGCTGTTGTTGACCGCCGGACAGTTCGTTGGGCGTGTGGTGTAATCGCTCACCCAGTCCCACCATTTCCAGCAAGGCCTGGGCCCGGCGACGTCGCTCATGGGCTGGAACGCCGGCGTAAATCAGGGGCAACATCACATTGTCCAGAGCGCTGGTTCTGGGCAAAAGGTTGAAACTCTGAAAGATAAACCCCACCCGCCGATTGCGAATATCCGCCAGTTGATCGTCGTTCATCTGGCCCACATTTTCCCCTTCCAGCAGATAAATGCCACTGGTGGGCTGATCCAGGCATCCCAGAATGTTCATCAACGTGGATTTACCCGATCCCGAAGGTCCCATGATGGCGACGATTTCGCCGCGGCGAATCGTGAAACTAACGCCACGCAAAGCATGCACGCTCACATCACCCATAGCGTACACTTTGCTCAGGTTTTGGATTTCGATGACGTTCTCGCTCATAGTTCCTACCGCATATTACTCAAGTCCAGCAATTTGCGCTCCTGAGCAAGCAGCACGATCGTATCTCCGGCCTGGAGACCTTCCAGCACCTGCGTAAAGCTTTCGTTGCGCTCGCCGATTTTCAGCTCAACCCGTTCCAGATTTCCCTTTTTCTGGACATAGGCATAAAACAGGGTTTCTCCTTCAACCTGCTCGCTGCGCAAAGCCCAGTTGGGTATAAGCAGCGCGTCGGGGATGGTTTGCGTGACGATGATGACACTGGCGGTCATGCCATCCCGGACGGCTACGGCGTCGGTGGGGTCCAGCTTAACCTTGACCCCGTAAAACACGATACCGCCGATATTGGTTGCAGCGGGGGCCACGCTATCCACCCGTCCGCTCAGCTTGACGGTTGGGTAAGCGTCAAGGGTAATTGTGACGGGCTGACCAGGGGCAACCTTGCCGATATCCGTTTCGTCAATGGTCACGTTGATATAAAAGGCGGAATCATCCAACAGCGTGATGGCGGGCATGCCGGTAGGCGCCGGGGCGCCAACGCGCAGATTAACCGCGGCAATGACCCCGCCAAAGGGGGCTTTCAACGTCGCCTGGTCCAGGCGCGCCTGGGCCTGTTCCAGGTTGATTTGGGCCTGCTCGACCTGAAGTTCGAGCTGACGCAGTTGGGTCTCACTGGCGCCGGTCTGGAGCCGGGCCAGCGTCTCCTTGGCCTGGACGTAGGCGCTATAAGCACTGAGCCACTGGGTTTTGGCTTGTTTAACCTGCAGCTCTCCGGCCTGACCTTGGAGGGCTTCGACCTGGGCTTCGGCTTGTTGATACTGGATGTAGGCCTGATCCGCCAGCCATTGGGGCACCTCGCCGGCCTCCGCGCGGGCTTTTAAATCTTCGTAAAGGGCCTTGGCCTGATCGCGCTGTTCGATAGCCTGATTCAGGTTAGTTTCTTTCTGCTCAATGGCAATATCTTTGGCGGTGCGGGCGGCATCGAGGGCCTGGGCGGTGCTGTTCACGGCGGCCTGAGCTACACGCAGATCGCTTTCACTCGGTCCCTGTCGGGCCTGATCCAGGGCCAGTTGGGCCTGTTCCAGCAGGATTTCGGATTGGCGGACAGCGCGCTCCAGATCGGCTGTATCCAGACGCGCCAGTATTTGTCCCTTCTTGACGCGATCGCCTACACTGACATTAGCCTCTTGGACAGTGCCCGGTAGCATAAAAATCAAGTCGGCGCGTTGAGCGGCAGCTACGTTACCACTGGCAGCCACTGTAATTTCCAGCAAACCGCGTTCCACGGTCGCTGTACGCAGAATCTCGGCACTCTGAGCCTGCACTTGTTGACGTTGGAGGATCAGGTAGACCACACCAACGACTACTCCAATTCCCAGGATAATTAGCGCCAGACGCCCCCATTTCTTCATACGTAAACCTCTTTTCCTGTTCCAACCTGTAGAGTTTGACATAGACTAAAGCACGATTATACCCCAATCTAACGTCTTTTTAAAGGGTCATGGCCTTCGACTGGAGCTTATCAAAGTTCTGACTTTTCACCGACCCGGTTTAGTACCAGATTAGCGTATGGATAAGCCCTACGGGATTCCTTTAATGCGTGATTTGTGCTATAATAGAAAGCGTAGTTTATCCCTTTGTCTCTCAAGTGAAAGGAGCTTGAAGATGGCTGAAATCCCTGTCATGCCGACCTCGGATATTACTCCCGATGATAAACTGTGGGCCTTGTTAAGCTGGCTGCTCGCGCCCCTGGTGCCCATCATCTTGCTACTGATGGAGGACAAGAAATCCCGCCCCTTCATCAAGTACAACGCCATGCAGGCCCTGATTTACGGCATCGTGGGCTACGTCATCGCTTCGGTCCTCTCTGCCGTGTTGATTGGCTGCTTTGTCGGCGTTGGACTTTTCATTTATCAGATTGTTCTGGCCCTGCAGGCCAATCAGGGCAAGTGGGTCACGGTCCCCTTCCTCACCGACTTCTGCAAAAG